>NZ_JBHWJZ010000012.1:0-207085 GCF_042731085.1 Streptomyces sp. NPDC059875 | reverse complement strand
GCCCGCTCCCCGCCCCCCCCCCCTCCTCTCGTCCGTGTCCGGTGCGCGCCGCCGCGCGGCCCCTCAACCGAGCGATCCGGCGGGGACGAGGCGCGGCAGCGTGGACGTCTGGCGGCCGAACGCCGGCCGGGCCACGTCCCGTACGGTCAGGATCGAGCGCTGGAGCCTGCGCAGCCGCGCGGAGGGCTCCATGCCCGTCTCCTTCTTCAGTCCGTTGCGCAGCCGCTGGTAGACCTCCAGGGCCTCGTCCTGCCGTCCGCAGCGCAGCAGCGCGACCATGAACTGGCCGTGCAGCGGCTCGTTGGTGCGGTACTGGGCGACGAGTTCGGCGAGGTCGGAGATCATCTCGAAGTGCCGGCCGAGCCGCAGCTGGGCCTCGACCCACTGGTCGAGTGCGCTCAGCCGGGAGGTCTCCAGGCGTTCGATCTCCATGCGCAGATGGGGGCCGGCCGCGACCCCCGCGTACGGTTCACCGCGCCACAGCGCGAGGGCGTCGGAGAGCCGGCGCGCGGCGCGCTGCAGATCGCCCGCCTCCATGGCCCGGTAGCCCGCGCCCGCGGCCCGTTCGAACTGCCACGCGTCGTTGGAGCCGCCGCCGGTGTCGAGCCGGTAGCCGCCGGGCAGCGAGACGAGCACGGCCTCGGCGGTGTGCCGCTCCAGCCAGGTGGATCCGGGTGCCGAGGGCACGGTCCCGCGCAGGGCCGTGGTGATCAGCGCCCGCAGATCGACGATATGGGACTGGAGTTCGACCCGGGCGCCGCGTGGCGGCCCGGACGGCCACAGTTCCTCCATGAGTACGGTCACGGGCACGACCTGGTCCGCGTTGGCCGCGAGCAGCGCCAGCAGCTGGCGCGGCGCGGCCGCGGTCGGAGTGATCGACACCCCCTTCTCGCGTACCGACAGTCCCCCCAGGATCCGGACGTCCACTTTGCCCCCTCAGTGTCGGTGAACGGCTTGGCCCTGGACGATTAGAAAAGAGACCCGGAGGCATGTCAATAAGAAACCGCCGGGTATGGAATCTCCGGACGCGAGAACGCAGAATTATGTCTCTTTCATCCCGCTTTGCCGACATCAAGAATCCGCCAGGAGCGCGACGAAGCGTACCCCCGGGTCCAAGATCTGGACTCGGGGGTACGCTTTCTGTTGCTTATTCCAGACGACAGGAAGATGTCGCCTTCGTGTCATCCTCAAAAAACCGGCAGTCGGGTATGGTTTTTGGGCCCAGAATGGCCCGCCCAGGCACCCGGAAGGGCCTGGACTAGCCGGCGGCCGCCTCCGCGGCCCGCAGGGCGCGAGCACCCCGTCCAGGCTCCATGTCGAGCATCGCGAGCACGGCGGGCACGGCGATGCTGGGCAGCACATGGCGGTAGAGCGCCGAGGCCCAACGGTCCATGTCGGCCCGGTTGCTGCCCAGCGCCTGGGTCATCAGGTTCAGGCCGGCGTAGGAGCCCACCACGAGCGGCGCCACCTCCTGCGGGTCGGCGTGCGGCAGCAGTTCGCCGCGCTCCTTGGCCTCGTCGAGCACGCGCAGGTTGAGATCGGTCCACTCCCGGTAGGGGCCGCTGCGGTTGAGCTCGTGGCCGCCCTGGTCGAGGGTGAGCCGGACGCTGCCGCGCAACAGCCCGTCATGGGTCAGCCGGTGCGCGAAGACCATGCCGATGTCGACGAACTCCTGCAGCTTGGAGACCTGCGGCATCGGCATCGGCGCGGACTGGACCTGGGCGTCGATCACCGCGTGCGCCAGGTCTTCCTTGGAGTCGAAGTGGAAGTAGAGCGCGCCCTTGGTGACCTGGGCCAGCTGGAGGATGTCGGTGAGTTTCGCGGCCTCGTAACCACGCTCGTCGAAGACGGTGGCGGCCGCTTCCAAGATCGCCTGGCGCGTCCGAATCGCGCGATCCTGCTTCGCCATTGGGGGTCACGTCCCTCTCATCGCCCGATGCCCCACGGGACACTCGCGCTCGCTCCGTGCCTGCTCGCACTTCACGGTCGAAAACAGCAAGTATGGACGGATACGTGCAGAGGACACAAGACATCGCACGCAGGCCGTCCGGCCGGGCGGCACCCGGCTCACACCATCGTGAAGCCGCCGTCCACCGGCATGATCGCACCGGTGACGAACGACGATCGGTCGCTGCAGAGCCAGGCCGCCGCCTCGGCGATCTCCTCCGGTTCGGCCGTCCGCGGCTGCGGGGTGGCGGCGTGCAGCGCCTCCTCCATCCCGGGCACCGCGGCGAACCATTCGGTCACCACTTCGGTACGGGTCGTCCCCGGCGCCACCGAGTTGATCCGGATCCCCTGGGCCGCGTACTCGGCGGCGGCGGCCTTGGTCAGCCCGACCACGGCGTGCTTGGCGGCGACGTAGGGCGCGGCGACCGGGGTCGCGAGCAGTCCGCCGACGCTGCTGGTGTTGACGATCGCGCCGCCGCCGGTGGTCAGCATGGCGGCGATCTCGTCCCGCAGGCAGTTCCAGACGCCGCGCAGATTGACGTCCAGGATCCGGTCGTAGAGCTCGTCGTCCATCTCGTGCAGGGGCTCGCGGCCGGCGCCCCACCCGGCGTTGTTGAAGGCCACGTCGAGCCGTCCGTACGTGTCCACGGCGCGGGCCACGGCGGCCCGGGTGTCCTCGCGGCGGGTGATGTCCGCCACCACGTACTCGGCCTCGGCGCCCTGCTCCCGCAGCTCGGCCACCAGGGCCTTGAGCCGGTCCTCGCGGCGGGCGGCGAGCACCACGCGGGCGCCCTCACGGGCGAAGACCCGGGCGGCGGCCGCTCCGATTCCACTGCTCGCCCCGGTGATCAGGGCGACCTTGGCGGGCAGCAGGCGGTGGTCGGCAGTCATGGAACGGTCGTCTCCCTCGGCAGTCGGATGGTTGGCACCTGGCGGTGCGGCGTCGGGCCCGTCGTCGACGACGGGCCCGACGGGATCACAGGTCCGGCCGCGGCAGCGGCTTCGGGTAGATACGCCACGGGGGACTCAGCGGTTCCAGACCGTACCGGCGGCGGCCTCGGCGTCGAGGGTCCGGAGCAGGGACTCGTCGATCTCGTCGAGCGACCGCACCAGGTGCCGGACGCCCGCCCGGCGCATCAACTCGCCCTGGAACCCGTGCGCGAAGTCGCTCGGGTGACCGATGAAGGGCACACCGAGCTCCCTGGCGGCCTCTCCGACACGGGCGACGTCGTCGATGAACAGGATCTGGTCGAAGCGGAGTCCGAGGTCCAGCGTCACCTCGCGGACCCCTGGGCGGAAGTCGTTGGTGCACACATAGCCGGGGGCGTCGAAGAGATGCGCCTGTTCCCGCAGGTGCAGGTCGAAGTGGGAGGCGTCGAGGCCGCCGTAGCAGACCGTCCGCAGCCCCAGTTCCCGCAGCCGCAGCAGCAGCTCGGTGGCGCCGTCGAGCACGCGCAGCGGATGCTCGGCCAGATGGGCGGCGCGCTCCTCGAAGTAGGCCGCCAGCACGTCCTCGGGACTCCAGGAGAGTCCGGCGGCGGCACCGAGGGCCTTGGCCGCGGTGAGCTGCGTCTGGGAGAAGATGTCCCGCTCCACCTCGGCGTCGTAACGACCGCCACGGCCGGTGATGAACCGGTGGATGACCGGGCTGAACGTGTCGTTCAGCAGGACGCCGTCGATGTTGACGGCGGCGACGGTTATCTGACGCAGGGGTTCCACGGAGTCTCCAAGGGACAGCCGATCGGCGAGCCGGGCATATCGGAGCGAATCGCACAGATCGTGCCGCGATCACCCGAACCGGCGTCTCGGATACCCGAGAAACAAACCTGGCGGTACAGATTTCCGGCAGCTGGAAGATACCCGAAGCCACCTCACTCGTGAACCCTCGGGTCTCATGAGTCGGACATCTGCCGTTCTGACAGGCGTCGTTGACTGCGGGCACACTCGAAGGCGTTCACCCTTCCCCGTACCGACCTGACAGAACCGTACCCGAGCCCTTGCGAAACAGACCGAGGAGTTCGTAACTTCCGCCGGAGCTCATGCCCGAATCTCCTGAGTAGGCCCCTAGTAGAGGGATCTCATGCTGCAGACGTCCGCCCCGACCGACATCGTGGACACCGAAGCCCTCCGTGGGCTCACGACCACGGCTCCCCGTGAGTACGTGCACCGGGCCGCGCTCGCCGAGGTCTTTCTGACGGCCGACTGGTCCCGTACGGACGAGGCCCACTTCACGCTCAGGGCCCAATGGCCGCGCGGACACTCCTTCTTCGGTCCGGTCGGCGGCTCGCACTACGACCCGATGCTGGCCGCCGAAACGATCCGCCAGGTGGGCGCGCTGCTCGCCCACGCGGGCTTCGACGTGCCGCTGGGCCACCAGTTCCTGATGTGGGAGCTCAACTACCGGGTGACGCCCGCGCTCCTGCCCGTCGGAGGCGCGCCCGCCGATCTGCGCCTCGACGTCACCTGCACCGACATCCGCCGCCGCGCCGGCCGGCTGGCCGGACTGAGCTACGAGGTCGTGATCAGCGCGAACGGCCGGACGCTCGCCACCGGCAACGCCCGCTACACCTGCACCAGCCCCGAGGTCTACCGCCGGCTGCGCGCCGACCGCCTCGACGAGGCCGCCACCGCCCAGGAGCCGCCCACCGCGGCCGTGGAGCCGCGGTCCGTCGGCCGGCACAGCGAGTTCGACGTCGTGCTCACCCCGACCGAGCGCGCCGACCGCTGGCAGCTGCGGGTGAACACCCGACACCCCGTCCTCTTCGACCACCCCGGCGACCACATCCCCGGCATGGTCCTCCTGGAGGCGGCCCGCCAGGCCGTGCACACCCACACGCCCGGCGGCCGGCCGGTGCTCCCGGTCGCGATGGACTCCACCTTCCACCGGTACGCCGAGTTCGGCAGCCCCTGCTGGATCGAGACCGAGCCGGCCGTGGACTACCCGGGCAGCCCGGAACGGCTCATCCGGGTGACCGGCCGGCAGGACGACGAGATCCTGTTCAGCGCGATCACCACGGTCGCGGAACTGCCTTTCTGACCTGCTCAGTTCAGGGACGCGGCGATCAGCAGCCCGAACGCGGCGGTGATCAGCACCGTACGGACGGCATGGAAGCCGTTCCAGCGCTTCTCGAAGGCCGCCCGGACGGCGGACGGGTCCTCCCCCGTCCGCTCCGAGGCGGCCAGCGCGTTGTTCAGCGGGATGTTGCCGCCGACCGTGACCAGATGGTTGAGCACGGCGCAGACGAGGCCGGCCAGGACCAGCCACTTCTGGGTGTCGGAGCGCCCGTCGACGGGCACGAAGAACGCGGCGACCGGGAAGGCCACGACCCCCAGGAACACGATCAGGAACACCGCCTTGGGCACGTACTCGTTGATCCGCCGCATCGCGTCGACGAACTCCGTGTCCCCGAGCCGGGCGAGGGCGGGCATGATCCCGGTCAGGAAGATCAGCATGAACCCGGCGTAGAGGCCGGTGGAACCGACGGCGAGGGCGAGCAGCAGAGTGGCCATGGGCCCATCATGACGCGCCCCCGGGGGAAATAGGGTCCACCTCGCGGCACTTGTGGATCAGCCGCTGTACGGATCACCCGATTCCGTGCTGCCTTCCGACGGCAGCAGCTCGTCCGCCTGCCGGATCGCCTCGGTCAGCTCCCGGACCACCTTCGAACCCGACCGCTCCGCGATCGCCCCGGAGCGCTCCGCGAGCTCGGAGAGCCTCGGCGCGCCCGGCAGGTCACCGCCCCGCAGCCGGTCGGCGAAGTAGGCGGTGACGGCGGTCAGTTGCAGGCTGTCGTGGCCCGGTCCCCAGAGCGGGGAGGTGAGGGCGTTCGTGGCGACGCTTCCGGTGTTCTCGTGCGGGGCGCGGGTCTTGGGGTCCAGCCAGCGGACCGTGGCCGTGGCCAGCTGCCCGGTGCGGCCGGGCCGGGTCTTCACCGCGTACAGCGCGGTGACGGTGTGGCCTGCGCCGACCTCGCCGCCGTCGACCCGGTCGTTGCGGAAGTCCTCGTCGGCGACCTCCCGGTTCTCGTAGCCGATCAGCCGGAACCGCTCGACGGTCTTCGGGTCGAAGGCGACCTGCGCCTTGGCGTCGCGGGCGCGCAGCTCGATGTGGGTGGGCAGCTGCTCCACGAAGACCTTGCGGGCCTGCTCGGTGGTGGAGACGTACGTGGTGTGCCCGTCGCCCTTGTCGGCGAGCTGTTCCATGAACGCGTCGCCGTAGTCGCTGCCGACGCCGACCCCGAAGAGGGTGATGCCGTACTCCCGGCGCTCGTCCTCGATCCGGTTCAGGATCGACTGCGCCTCGGTGTCGCCGGTGTTGGCGAGGGCGTCGGAGAGCAGCACGACCCGGTTGGTGGCGCCCTTGCGGTGTCCTGCCACGGCGACGTCGTAGCCGGTGCGCACGCCGGCCTCCACGTTGGTGGAGGAGGTCGTCGCCAACTCGTCGACGATGCCGTGGATCCGTTCGCGCTGCCCCTTGACCTTCGTCATGGGGAGCCGGGTCTCGGCCTCGTCGCTGAAGGTGACGAGCGCCACCGAGTCGTCGTCGCGCAGCTCGTCGGTGAGGATGCCGAGGGACTCCTTGACCAGGTCGAGGCGGCCGGTCTCGGCCATCGAGCCGGAGATGTCGACGACGAAGGTGAGGGCGGCGGGCGGCCGTTCGCCCTGCCGGTCCGCCGCGGCGGTGGCGAGTCCGACCCGGACGAGCGACCAGTCCTTGTCCCCGGTCCGAGCCCCGTCGATCGTCACGCTGAAGCCGTCGCCCTCGGGCCGCGGGTAGTCCGGCCGGAAGCTGTTGACGAACTCCTCCGGCCGTACGGACGTCGGGTCGGGCAGCCGGCCCTCGGAGAGGGTGCGGCGGGCGTAGCCGTACGAGGCGGTGTCCACGTCCAGGGCGAAGGTGGAGAGGTAGTCGGCGGGCGGGCGGGACCGCTGCTCCCCTTCGGCGACGTCCTCCCGGCCCGCTTCCTCCCGGCCCGCGTCCGGCCGGGGCGCGTCCGGGGCACGGTTCCCTCCGCCGCTCCGGTCCGCGGTCGCCCGTTCGGTGTTCGCGCCGCCCCCACACCCGGTCAGGACCAGTCCGGCGGCAAGGATCCCGGCGGCGAGCCGCACCCTGTGTCGTCGCTTCATGTCATCTCCCCCTATAAGTCGGGCACTTGTGAATGTGACGTCCGAGGAGGCCGGAAGGAGCAGACGAAGGAGTTGCGGATGGATCTCAATGCGGCAACGGCGGCTGGGGCGGGCTCCCGTGGCATGGACTCGCCATCCTCCTCAACAGGGGTTGTCACCGTGTGCAGTCACATGCGTACATGGAGTGGCACACCGATCGGGCGGGGGTGGTCAGCGGTGGGTGAGACTGCGGGCTCCGTGATGCTCGCGCGATCGGCGATGAACCGGGCCGTGATCGAGGCGCAGCGGCCTCCGGGCCGACCCGTCCGTGGCGCGCGGCGGATCAGCGCGGCGCTGGCCGGGCTCGCCGCCTCGACGCGGCACGAGTTGCTGACCTTCGACGATCCCGCCGCCTCCGCGGGCCGTGCGATCCCCGAGCCGTTCCTGGAGCTGGCAGGAGCGTGCATGCGGGCCGCGGCGGAGCGGGCGCCGGAGGTCAGACGGATCGTGCCGCGTCACGCCCTGGCCCAGGTGGTGGGCGCGGTCCGGGTGCCGGGGCGGGCCCGTCTCACGGACTCGATCCCCTTCAAGATGATCCTCGTCGACCGTACGGTGGCGGCGGTCCCGCTCGATCTGGAGCTGATGTACAACGGGCTGCTGCTGATCCGCGACCCGGTCGTCGTGGAGGCCCTGGCCCGCGCCCATCACACCAGTTGGGACGCGGGCGAGGAGCTGGCAGGTGCCACTGCCCCGCCGCGCGAGCTCCCTCCCCAGCTCCGCCCGGTCCTCGAAGCGCTCCTCGCCGGCCTCACGGACGAGACGGCCGCCGCCCGCCTCGGCATGTCCGGCCGGACCTACAGCCGACGGGTCGGCGAGCTGATGCACGCCCTGGGCACGACGAGCCGCGTCCGCGCGGGCGCGGAAGCGGCTCGAAGGGGGTGGCTGTGAGGGTTCCCCGAGGTGCTACGACACGATGTCCTTGCGGGCGAAGCCCCGGAAGGCGAGCGCGAAGAGGACCACGGCGAACGTCACGGAGATCGCCGTGCCCTTCACCATCCCGCCCCACTCCAACTGGGGCTGGAGCGCGTCCACCCAGGCGTACTGCCAGTGGGCGGGCACGAAGTCACGCCAGGAGCCGAGCGCCGTGACGGCGTCCAGGACGTTGCCGATGATCGTCAGTCCGACCGCGCCGCCGACGGCGCCCAGCGGGGCGTCGGTCCGGGTGGAGAGCCAGAACGCGAGGGCGGCGGTGACCAGTTGGGAGACGAAGATGAACGCGACGGCCAGGGCGAGCCGGGGCAGCGTCTCCGCGGCGGGCAGAGCGCCGCCGGTGGGGAGCTTCAGCGGCCCCCAGCCGTAGGCGACCGTGCCCGCGACGAGCGCCACCAGCGGCAGCAGCACCATCGCCGCCGCGCTGAAGCCGAGGGCCACGGCCAGCTTGGACCAGAGCAGCCGGGCCCGGGGGACGGGCGCGGCCAGCAGATAGCGCAGCGAGGACCAGCTCGCCTCGGAGGCGACGGTGTCCCCGCAGAACAGGGCCACCGCCACCACGAGGAGGAAGCCGGCCGAGACGAAGAGACAGGTCGCGGCGAAGTTCGCCGCCGATGCCGTCGCCGTGTCCATCAGCGTGATCCGGCCGTTGCCTCCGCCGTCCTGGTCCCCGCCGATGGCGAAGGCGATGATCAGGATGAACGGCAGGGCGGCGAGAACCGCGCCCATGACCAGGGTGCGGCGCCGCTTCAGCTGCCGTACGGCCTCGACGCGCAGCGGCAGGGTGTGCCCCGCCCGGTAGCCGGGGGCGGTCTCCACGAGCTCCGCTGGTTCAGCGGTCGTCGTGTTCATGCGGATCCTCCTCCGATCAGGGTCAGGAACGCGTCCTCGAGGCGCCGGTGCGGTCCCACACCGGTCACGGGCACGTCCAGGCGGACGAGTTCGCCGATCAGACCGGTCGCGTCGGTCCCGTCGAGGCGGACGAGGAGCCCGCCCTCGGTCCGTACCGCCGAACCGATCCCCGCCAGCGCGCCGATCTTGTCCACGAGCGGGTCGGGGACGGTGTCGCCGAGCGTCACGAGCAGGGTGTCGCCCGCGCCGGTGATCTCACCGACCGGACCGGCCTGGACGAGCTGCCCGCGGTCCATGACCACGAGATGCGTGCAGGACTGCTCGACCTCCGAGAGGAGGTGGCTGGAGACGATGACGGTCCGGCCCTCGGCGGCGTACCGGATCATCACGTCCCGCATCTCGCGGATCTGTGGCGGGTCGAGTCCGTTGGTCGGTTCGTCGAGGATCAGCAGATCCGGCAGGCCGAGCATGGCCTGGGCGATGGCGAGCCGCTGCCGCATGCCCTGCGAGTACGTCCGTACGGCGCGGGCGAGCGCCTCGCCGAGGCCGGCGATCTCCAGGGCCTCCTCGATGTGCGCGTCCTCGGCGGGGCGGCCGGTGGCCTTCCAGTACAGCTCCAGGTTGTCCCGTCCGGACAGATGGGGCAGGAAGCCGGCGCCCTCGACGAACGCGCCGACGCGGGACAGGACCGGGGCGCCCGGCCGGACGGCCTGGCCGAAGACCCGGATCTCCCCGTCGTCGGGGGTGATCAGGCCCATGAGCATCCGCAGGGTGGTGGTCTTTCCGGCGCCGTTGGGCCCGAGCAGACCGAGGACCTGCCCCTGCTCGACGCGGAAGGAGAGGTCCCGTACGGCATACCGTTCCGAGGACTTGGCGTACTTCTTCGTCAGCCCGGTGATCTGCAGCGGTACGGCGGCGAGCGCGGGGTCCGGGGCGGGGGCCGCGGTCCGGCGCCGGGCGCGCCAGCGCCCGGTGGGGGCACCTCCCACGCCGAAGGCTGTGGGGGAGGTGAAGAGCAGCGCGGCGGCGATCAGCGCTCCGGCGAGCGGCAGGCCCCACACCCACCAGGGCATCGCGGCCGCCTGGGTGTCCACGGAGGGCGCGGTGGGGACCGTGAGCGGGCTCTCCACGGCGACGGTGTAGCCGGCCGGTGCGGCCGGGGAGGCGTAGCCGAGGTCGGTGGCGGAGAGCACGAGCCGCAGCCGGTGGCCGGCCTCGACCTCGTGGTCGATGGCGGGCAGCGTCAGCTCGACGCTCCTGCCCTTGCCGGCGTCCTCGACGCGGACGGGGGCCACCAGTTGGGCGGGCAGCACCTGCTGACGTCCGTCGGGGCCGACGTCGTAGACCTTGGCGAAGAGGACGGCCGAGCCGTCCGGGCTGTCGGACGTGACCGTGACGCGGACGGTCGGCGAGCCGGTGATCCGCACCGACTCGACCTGCGGCTTCGCATCGAAGCGGGCGTACTGGCCGGGGAAGTCGAGGGAGAGGCCGACGCCGAGGGAGGAGAGCTGGGAGAGTCCGCCGCCGACACCGGGGACGGCGGAGATGGCGGGCGGGTTGGCCCCGGCGGGGTTGGCGAAGGACTGCGGAGGGGCGGCGTCGAGCGGGACGGACAGCGTGTCGCCTGCCTCGCCCGTGAGCCCCGGATAGCGGTCGGAGGTCGCGCTGCGCAGCTGCGCCTCCCCGTCGGAGGAGTCGACTCCCCCGGTGCGGCTGACGCGGAACGCGGGTCCGGTGTCGGCGCCCTTGTCCTGCTTCAGGTGACGGTCGAACCAGTCGCCGATCCGGGCCTCGACCCGCTCGGTCTCGCGGTCGCCCCCGTCGTGGCCGCCCGCGATCCAGTCGACGGCGACGGGCGCGCCGTTGGCGGCGATCGCCTTCGCCATGGCGTCGGCGTGGCCGAGCGGGAAGAGGGAGTCGGTCTGCCCCTGGACGATCAGGGCAGGGACCTTGATCCTGTCCCCTACGGCGGAGGGGCTGCGGGCTTCGAGGAGCGTACGGGCGGCGGCGTCGGGCTTCCCGGAGACGGCGACGCGCTGGTAGAGGGCGCAGAGTTCGGGCGTGAAGCGTCCGCAGGCGCCGGTCGCGGCGGACTGGTCGCCGGCCGGCTGCCGGCTTCCGCCGCTCGGCTGGTTGCCGGCGGAGAAGAAGATGCCGGCCCAGAGCTTCTTGAAGACGCCGTTCGGGAAGAGGGCGTCGGCGAGGTTCCAGTACGTGATCTGCGGGGCGATCGCGTCGACCCTGGTGTCGTACCCGGCGGCGAGCAGCGAGACGGCGCCGCCGTAGGAGGCGCCGGTGACGCCGACGCGCGGATCGCCGGCCTTGTCGAGCAGGACCTCGGGGCGCTGGGCGAGCCAGTCGAGGAGCCGCTGGACGTCCTTGACCTCGTGGTCGGGGTCGTTGAGTCCGATCTGCCCGGTGGAGGCGCCGAATCCACGCGCCGACCAGGTCAGGACCGCGTAGCCGTCGCGGGCGAGCTGCTCGGCCTGGGCACGGACGTCGTCCTTGGAGCCGCCGAAGCCGTGTCCGAGCAGGACGGCCGGCCGGCGGTCGGAGGCGGGGCCGGCGGTGAAGTAGGAGGTGTCGATCCGCGCCCCGGGCATGTCCAGCACGTGGTCCGCGCGGTGCACGGGCGGTGGTTCGTCCGCGGCGACGGCGGTCCAGGTGCCGGCGCCCGCGAGCACGGCGAGGGCCGCGGTGACCGCGGCCCACCGGGGAAGTCGGAATGGCATGGTGACGAGCCTATGCGGGCGTCCTGTGAGGCACGGCTGCCCCGGGGCGGAAATCGCGGGCCTCCTGGAGGCGTACGGACTACGGTCGGCGTACACCAGGCGCGGTATGCGCCGTGAGACCCCGGGCGAGTGAGCCGAAGGGCGCCGCGGGCGTCGAAAGGGAGAACGCGCGGAGGCGGCGAGGAACGAGCCGTCGAGCACGATCGACCGTCGACGCACGCTGAAGGCGCCCGGAGGCGAACCGAGCCCCAAAAAAGGGGAAGGGGCCGGGATGGAGATCCGGCGGGCGACGACGGTGGGCGAGCTGCTGGCCGCTGCGCACCTCTACGACAACCCGCCGCGGGCGGCGTGGGCGGAGGCGTTCCTGGCCGCGCCGGGGCATCTGATGCTGATCGCGTACGCGGAGGACGGCTTCCCGGCGGGACTGGTGAGCGGGATCGAGATGCTCCATCCGGACAAGGGGGTGGAGCTGTGTCTGTACGAGCTGTCGGTGGACGAGGCGTACCGGCGGCGGGGCATCGGGCGCGCGCTGACCGAGGCGCTGGCGGCGGAGGCGCGGGAGCGCGGCTGTTACGACATGTGGGTCGGGGTGGACACGGACAACGGGCCCGCGCTCGCGACGTACCGGTCGGCCGGAGCGACGGACGACGGTGGTTTCACCATGCTGACGTGGGAGTTCGACGTGAAGGACCGGTGAGGGGACCGGACGCCCTCTTGTACGACGCATGTCAACAGGAGACTCTGTGGCGCACCACGCACGCCCGTACTTGCCGGTAACCCGGACAACGAAAGGTTCAGGTGCCCCACCACATGACCCGAATACCCCGCCGCGCCGTAGCGCTCGTCCCCGTCCTCGCGCTCGCCGCCGGCCTGCAGTTCGCGGCCTCCCCCGCGGCCCAGAGCGCCACCGTCGGGGACCTCCGCCTCGCCCCGGCCTCCCTCGCCGTCGAGAACAGCTGGATCGTCGTCCTCAAGGACGGTTCGACCCGCGCCGCCGATCTGGGTGTGACCCCGAAGCACCAGTACCGCTCGGTCCTGAAGGGCTTCTCCGCCTCGATGTCCCAGGCCAAGGCTGCG
The DNA here is from genome assembly GCF_042731085.1 of Streptomyces sp. NPDC059875. NCBI lineage: Bacteria > Bacillati > Actinomycetota > Actinomycetes > Kitasatosporales > Streptomycetaceae > Streptomyces > Streptomyces sp. NPDC059875. The sequence continues at coordinate 194,381 of NZ_JBHWJZ010000012.1, read as the reverse complement.
GCCCTGGCCTCCGATCCGCGGGTGGCCTACGTCGAGCAGAACGCGACCGTACGGATGGCCGAGACGCAGCCCGGCGCGACCTGGGGCCTCGACCGGGTCGACCAGCGGGATCTGCCGCTGTCGACGACGTACACGTACAACACGACCGCGTCGAACGTCACCGCGTACATCATCGACACCGGAATCCGCACCTCGCACAGCGAGTTCGGCGGCCGGGCGACGGTCGGCACGGACACCGTCGGCGGCGGCCAGAACGGCCAGGACTGCCAGGGCCACGGCACGCACGTCGCGGGCACGGTGGGTGGCGCGAAGTACGGCGTCGCCAAGGGCGCGAAGCTGGTCGCCGTCCGGGTCCTGGACTGCAACGGGTCCGGGACGACCGCCGGGGTCATCGCCGGTGTCGACTGGGTGACGGCCAACGCCGTCAAGCCGGCCGTCGCCAACATGAGCCTGGGCGGCGGGGCCAACACCTCGCTGGACGACGCGGTGAAGCGCTCGATCGCCTCCGGCGTCACGTACGCGGTCGCCGCCGGCAACGGCAACTTCCTCGGCCTGCCGGCCCGGGCCTGCAACTACTCCCCGGCCCGCGTCCCCGAGGCGATCACGGTCGGTGCGACGGACTCCGCCGACAAGCGGGCGTCGTTCTCCAACTACGGCACGTGCGTCGACCTCTTCGCCCCGGGTGTCTCCATCACCTCGGCGTGGAAGGACAACGACACGGCGACGAACACCATCTCGGGCACCTCGATGGCGGCCCCGCACACCGCGGGCGTGGCGGCCCTCTACCTGTCGGCGAACCCGACGGCGACCCCGGCCCAGGTGAGCACCGCACTGGTGAACAACGCCACCAGCGGCAAGGTCCAGGACCCGCGGACGGGCTCCCCGAACAAGCTGCTGCACTCGATCTTCTAGGCGACCGGGCCTTCTAGGCCACCAGATGCCCGAGGAGCTCCGGACCCGCAGGGTACGGCCGCTCCTCGGGCATCCGCGTGCGCGCCTCGTCCGACCGCCCCTCGCGCACGAGGGCGTGGATCTCGTGCGCGAGCGGCGTGACGTCCCGTACGGAGACGGTCCACTCGTCCGCATACCGCCTGGACGCCTCGCCCGCGAGCCCGAGCTGCAGGGACCGGTACGGCAGCGCCCCGTGTCGCAGATCCCGCTCGGGATCCCACTGCACCCGGGCCGGGGCCTGCCTCAACTCCCGCTTCCAGGCGGCCTGATCGGCGTGAAAACCCCGTACGTAGTGCGACAGGCAGGCGTTGCGCAGCGCCCACTCGAACCCCTCGCGGGTGATCTCGACCGCGAGGACGGTCTGCTGCCCCTCCTTCAGGCCCCAGCCGCAGCGGTACATCATCCACAGGAACGAGGGCTTGATCCACGTCATCCGGTCCCGCTTCCAGGCGGGCGGAAAGCGGCCCTCACGGGCGGCCGGAAGGCCGATGGACGGGTCGTACGCCTGATAGACGGTCACCGTCGACTCGGTGTGCAGGGCGCGGATCTGGTACTTGGGCGGATCAACGGACATGGCCCCAGGGTGCGCGAACGCGCACCTTCGGGGCCAGTCGTTTTACCCTGCCTGCAATCGACCGAGGCTGGGTGGGCGTCATGAGCGACATGTGGACGGGCGGCAAGGTGCGCTTGCGGGGTGTCGAGCCGGAGGACTGGCAGGACTTCCGCGCACTGGCCGCGCACACCGTCGACGTCCGGAACGCGGACCTCGTCGAGCCGCCGCGCTCGGACGAGAGTTTCCGGTCCTGGACCAACGAGCGTGCCGGTCGTGCGCCCGGTACGGGGGCGTTCCGGCTCGTCGTCGAGACGACGTCCGAGCGTGCGTTCGCGGGATCCGTGACGGTCGGAGAAACGGATCCACGGGCCGGACGGTTCAAGACCGGGATCGCGATCACCCGCGAGCATCGGGGGCGCGGTTACGCGACCGAAGCCACCGAGTTGGTCCTCACCTACATGTTCGCCGAACAGCGCTACAACAAGTGCGAGGTCGAGGTCTATGCCTTCAACGAGGCTTCCCTCGCTCTCTACCGCAAGCTGGGCTTCGTGGAGGAAGGGCGACTGCGGCAGCACGAGTTCTTCGCCGGCAGCCATCACGACGTCGTGCTGCTGGGCATGACCGCCGCCGAACACTGGGCCACGCACGCCTATCCCTCGGTGCGCTGCCCCCCGCCGGCAGAGCCGGCGGGGGTCGACAGCGCGCGGGTGGGTCAGTGGTTGCGCGGGAAGCCCAGGTCCACGCCGGCGGGGGCCTCGGAGGGGTCCGGCCAGCGGGTGGTGACGACCTTGCCGCGGGTGTAGAAGTGGACGCCGTCGTTGCCGTAGACGTGGTGGTCGCCGAAGAGCGAGTCCTTCCAGCCACCGAAGGAGTGGTAGCCCACCGGCACCGGGATCGGCACGTTCACGCCGACCATGCCCGCCTGGATCTCCAGCTGGAAGCGGCGGGCCGCGCCGCCGTCACGGGTGAAGATCGCGGTGCCGTTGCCGAACGGCGAGGCGTTGATGAGGGCGACGCCCTCCTCGTACGTCTCCGTGCGCAGCACGCACAGCACCGGGCCGAAGATCTCGTCCTGGTAGGCCTTCGCGGTGGTCGGCACGTGGTCCAGGAGCGACAGGCCGATCCAGTGGCCGTCCTCGAAGCCGTCCACCGTGTAGCCGGTGCCGTCCAGGACGACCTCGCAGCCCTCGTCGGCCGCGCCCTTCACGTACGAGGCGACCTTGTCGCGGTGGACGGCCGTGATGAGCGGGCCCATCTCGGAGGTCGGGTCGTTGCCGGGGCCGATCTTGATCTTCTCGGCGCGCTCGCGGATCTTCTGCACCAGCTCGTCGCCGATCGCGCCGACCGCGACGACCGCGGAGATCGCCATGCAGCGCTCGCCGGCCGAGCCGTAGGCCGCCGAGACCGCCGCGTCGGCGGCGGCGTCCAGGTCCGCGTCCGGCAGCACCAGCATGTGGTTCTTGGCGCCGCCGAGCGCCTGGACGCGCTTGCCCTTCGCGGAGGCGGTGGTGTGGATGTAGCGGGCGATCGGCGTCGAGCCGACGAAGGAGATCGCCGAGACGTCCGGGTGCTCCAGGAGCCGGTCCACGGCCACCTTGTCGCCGTGCACGACGTTGAAGACACCCTCGGGCAGGCCCGCCTCGGCGAGCAGCTCCGCGATCTTCAGCGAGGCCGACGGGTCCTTCTCGCTCGGCTTGAGGATGAAGGTGTTGCCGCACGCGATGGCGATCGGGAACATCCACATCGGCACCATCGCCGGGAAGTTGAACGGCGTGATGCCGGCCACGACACCCACCGGCTGGCGGATCGCGGCGACGTCCACCCGGTTCGACACCTGGGTGGACAGCTCGCCCTTGAGCTGGGTGGTGATCCCGCAGGCCAGGTCGACGATCTCCAGACCGCGGGCGACCTCGCCCAGCGCGTCCGAGTGGACCTTGCCGTGCTCGGCGGTGATCAGCTCGGCGATCGCGTCACGGTTGGCGTCGAGCAGCGCGCGGAACTTGAACAGGATCGTGGTGCGCTGCGCCAGCGACGCCGTGCCCCAGGTCTCGAACGCCGTCTTCGCGGCGGCGACGGCCGCGTCGACCTCCTCGACCGAGGCCAGGGCCACCTGCGTGGTCACGGCGCCGGTGGCCGGGTCGGTGACCGGGCCCCAGTTGCCCGACGTGCCCTCGACGGTCTTGCCACCGATCCAGTGGTTGACAGTCTTGACGGTGTTCGTCATGACGAAATACTCCTTCAGAGATGGCGGCGTCGGGCGGTGACGTGCCGGTCGTACTCCTCCCGGGCCTTGACCGCCGACGCGCGGGTCGAGGTCTCGGCCACAGGCACATCCCACCACGCCTGGGCAGGGGGCGCGCCCGACACTGTGTCTGCCGTTTCGGTCTCGACATAGACACATGTGGGAACGGTCGACACCCGGGCGTCGGCGAGGGCTTCTCGCAGGTCACGTACGGTGCGGGCGGTCAGCACCCGCATGCCGAGGGAGGCCGCGTTGGCGGCCAGGTCGACGGGGAGCGGCGCACCGGTGAACCCTCCGTCCGGGTCCCTGAAGCGGTAGGCCGTGCCGTACCGCTCGCCGCCCACGGACTCCGAGAGACCTCCGATGGAGGCATACCCGTGGTTCTGCAGGATCACCACCTTGATGGGCAGTCCCTCCTGGACGGCCGTGACGATTTCGGTGGGATTCATCAGATACGTACCGTCGCCGACGAGCGCCCAGACCGGCCGCCCGGGCGCGGCGAGCGCGACGCCGATCGCCGCCGGGATCTCGTAGCCCATGCACGAGTACCCGTATTCGACGTGGTACTGGTCCGAGGACCGGGCCCGCCAGAGCTTGTGGAGATCGCCGGGGAGCGAGCCGGCCGCGTTGATCAGGATGTCGGTGTCGTCGACCAGAGTGTCGAGTACGCCGAGGACCTGGGTCTGGGTGGGCCGGACGCTTTCATCGGACACGGCATAGGCGGCATCGGTCCGCTCCTGCCAGTCCTGCTTGGCGAAGAGCCACTGGACCATGTCCTGGCGGTGGTCGCCGAGCGCCTCGGCGAGGGCCGTGAGCCCTTCGCGGGCGTCGGCGACGAGCGGCAGCGCGCCCTGCTTGTGGGCGTCGAAGGCCGCGATGTTGAGGTTCAGGAAGCGGACGCCCTCGGGGAAGAGGGTGGCGGAGGCGGTGGTGAAGTCGGTGTACCGGGTGCCGACGCCGATGACGAGATCGCTGGTCCTGGCGAGGGCGTTCGCGGTGGAGGTGCCGGTGTGGCCGATGCCGCCGACGTCGCGGACGTGGTCGTACGGCAGGACGCCCTTGCCGGCCTGGGTCGAGGCGACGGGGATCCAGGTGCGTTCGGCGAACTCCCGCAGCGCGTCCTGGGCGCCGCTGTACTTCACCCCGCCGCCGGCGACGATCAGGGGGCGTACGGAGGACCTGACCGCCCGTACGGCCGCGTCGAGTTCGGCCGCGTCGGGGCGGGGGCGTCTGATCGTCCATGTCCGCTCGGCGAAGAACTCCTCCGGCCAGTCGTACGCCTCCGCCTGTACGTCCTGGGGCAGCGCGAGCGTGACCGCGCCGGTCTCGACGGGGTCGGCGAGGACCCGTGCGGCGGCGAGCGCGGCCGGGATCAGCGCCTCGGGGCGGGTGATCCGGTCGAAGTACCTCGAGACGGGCCGCAGGCAGTCGTTGACCGACACCTCGCCCGCGTACGGCACTTCGAGCTGCTGGAGGACCGGGTCGGCGGGGCGGGTCGCGAAGGTGTCGCCGGGCATGAGGAGGACGGGCAGGCGGTTGATCGTGGCGAGCGCGGCGCCCGTGACGAGGTTAGTGGCGCCGGGGCCGATGGAGGTGGTGACGGCGTGCGCGGAGAGCCGGTTCGACTGGCGCGCGTAGCCGACGGCCGCGTGCACCATGGCCTGTTCGTTGCGTCCCTGGTGGTACGGCATCTCGTCGGCGTACTCGACGAGGGCCTGGCCGATCCCGGCGACGTTCCCGTGGCCGAAGATGCCCCAGGTCGCGGCGATCAGCCGCTGCCGTACGCCGTCGCGTTCGGTGTACTGCGCGGCGAGGAACCGCACCAGCGCCTGTGCGACGGTCAGCCGGGTCCCGCTCGTCATCGGTATCCCTCCGTGTGGTCGGGGTGGAAGCAGATCTTCCACTCCCTCTCCTGCCCCGGTCCCGCCATCACGTTCAGGTAGTACATGGCGTGGGACGGCTGGGCGATGGACGGGCCGTGCCAGCCGTCGGGCACGAGGACGGCGTCGCCGCTGCGGACCTCGGCGAGGAGGTCGGCGCCGCCGGGCCTGGAGGGGGAGATCCGCTGGTAGCCGACTCCGCCGTCGGCGATCTCGTAGTAGTAGATCTCCTCCAGCTCGGACTCGGCGCCGGGGCGGTGCTCGTCGTGCTTGTGGGGCGGGTAGGAGGACCAGTTCCCACCGGGGGTGATCACCTCGACGGCGATCAGCCGGTCGGCCTCGAAGACGTCCGCCGCGGCGAAGTTCCGTACCTGGCGGGCCTGGTTGCCGCTGCCGCGGGCCTCGACGGGTACCTCCGGCGCGGGGCCGTAGCGAGCGGGGAGTCGTCGCTCGCACTTCGCTCCTGCCAAAGCGAAGCGGCCTCCCGCACCGGAGGCGATCTGGGCCCGGGCGTCGCGGGGCACGTACGCGAAGTCGGACACTCCGCCGAACACGCTCTCGCGGCCCAGGAGTTGGAGATTCAGGCCGTCGACGTGCACCGTACAGCCGCCGGTGAGCGGAAGCACGATCCACTCGCTGTCCCCGGTCTCCAGGAGGTGGGTGTCTCCCGGGCGGAGTTCGAGGACGCGCAGTGCGGAGTACCCCCAGCCGGCCCGGTCGGGGTCGATGTGGAGGGCGTACGGCCCGCGGGAGGCTGTCCCGGCGGGCAGATGGAGAGAGCTCATGTGAGGTGCGTACCCCTTCCTACCGCGTCGTGCAGCAGGCTCGCAGCGGTATCGACGGCTCCGGCCACATCCCCGTCCGGGGGATAGAGCAACGAGCGCCCGACGACCAGCCCGCGGACGGTGGGCAGGCGCAGCGCGCCGCGCCACTTCTCGTACGCGAGCTCCTGCGCGTCCGGGCCCGGGCCCGGGTCTCCGCCGAGCAGGACGGCGGGGAGGGTGGTGGTCTCCATGACGCGGGCCATGTCGTCGGGGTGTTCGGTGACCGGGACCTTCAGCCAGGTGTAGGCGGAGGTGCCGCCGAGGCCGGAGGCGACGGCGAGGGAGGTGATGACGGCCTCGGCGGAGAGGTCGTTGTGCAGGCGCCCCGCGCGGTCGCGCCGGCAGAGGAAGGGTTCGACGAACACGGGCAGCCGCAGGCCGGCCATCTCGTCGACGGCGCGGGCGGCGGAGTGCAGGGTGGAGAGGGAACCGGGGTCGTCGGGGTCGATCCGCAGGAGAAGCTTGCCGGCGTCGAAGCCGAGCCGGGCGAGGTCCTGGGGGCGGTGGCCGGTGAACCGGTCGTCGAGCTCGAACGCCGCGCCGGCGAGCCCGCCGCGGTTCATGGAGCCGACGGCGAGCCGGTCGTCCAGGGCCTCGAGGAGGAGCAGGTCGTCGAGGATGTCGGCGGAGGCGAGGACCCCGTCGACGCCGGGGCGCGAGAGCGCGAGACGGAGTCGGCCGAGCAGATCGGCGCGGTCGGCCATCGCGTACGGCCGGTCCCCGACGGCCAGCGCCCCACGGGCGGGATGGTCGGCGGCGACGATCAGCAGGCGGTCGCGCCCCGCGAACAGCGGCCGGGTCCGCCGCCGCGCGGCGGCCTCGGCGACGGCCTCGGGATGGTGCGCCCGGAGCGTGACGAGCCGCTCGACGTCGACGGGCTCCGCGCCGCGGGCGGGACGGGGGCGAGCTGCCGCCGTGCGACGGATCCGGGGCGGCGCCTCGTACCAGGAACTGTCACCCGGGGACGCCGCTGGGCGGTCGTGCGGCCGGCCCACGGCCGCCGCTCCGGCAGCCGGGCCGTACGCGCCGCCGGCCGGCCCATGCGTCCCCAGGAGCGGGTGCGGGCTCGCGGCTTCGGCGTACGGGGCTTCGGCGTACGGGGCTTCGGACGGCGCGTCTCGCGGCGGCCCGGTCTCGGCGCCCGGGGCTCCGGGCGGACCGGCGTGCGACGGGATGGCGGTGGTGTCCGGGACTCCGGACGGGCCGGCGTGCGACGGGTCCGTCTCGGCGTCCGGGTCGGAGGGGAGGTCCGGGGGTGCGGTTCCCCCGGTCGCGAGGTCCGGGTCGGGGACGAACTCGTCGGTCATGGCGTGCGCTCCGGGATCGAGCCGGTGCCGGTGGCGAGCGCCCGCTCGATCTCGTCCGGGTACGGCATCGCCGGGGAGCAGGCGAGCCGCCCCGCGACGATGGCGCCCGCCGCGTTGGCCCAGCGGATCGTACGGTCGAGGTCCCAGCCGGCCAGCAAGCCGTGGCACAGCGCCCCGCCGAACGCGTCGCCCGCACCGAGGCCGTTGACCACCTCGACCGGCAGGGGCGGCGCCTCCGCGCTCTCGCCGTCGGCGGTCATCGCGAGGACGCCCTTGGGGCCCTGCTTGACGACCGCGAGCCGGACACCGGCGGCGAGCAGGGCGCGGGCGGCGGCGTACGGCTCGCGTTCACCGGTCGCGACCTCGCACTCGTCGAGGTTGCCGACGGCGACCGTGGCCGCGCCCAGGGCCTCCCGGTAGAGCGGGCCGGCCTCGTCGGGTTCGGGCCAGAGCGTGGGCCTCCAGTCCAGGTCGAGGACGGTGAGTCCCGCGCCGTCCCGCTCCCCCAACGCGCCCAGCGTCGACGCCCGGCTGGGCTCGACGCTCAGCCCCGTCCCGGTCACCCAGAACGCCCGTGCCGCCCGGATCGCCGCGAGGTCCAGCTCAGCTGGGTGGATCTCCAGGTCGGGGGCCTTGGGCTGTCGGTAGAAGTGGATCGGGAAGTCGTCCGGAGGGAAGATCTCGCAGAAGGTGACCGGTGTCGGGTACTGCGCGACCGCCGTCACCCACCGGTCGTCGACCCCGAACCCGCGGAGCTCCTCGTGCAGATACGTACCGAAGGGATCCGCCCCGGTCCGGCTCACGAGCGCCGTCCGTCGGCCGAGCCGCGCCGCCGCCACCGCCACGTTCGCGGGCGAGCCGCCCAGGAACTTCCCGAAGGTCTCCACCCGGGCGAGCGGAACGCCGACCTGGAGGGGGTACAGGTCCACGCCGAGACGCCCCATCGTGATCAGCTCGTACGGCTCCGCATCCACGCGCGCCACCTCTCGCCTCGGCCCCGCACCCAGGTCTAGCCTTCCGCCCCGAACACTGTCAACGCTATGTCCTTACATTCGGACGAGCGTCTTGACTCGTCGTTCCGGGCGCGGTCAAGGTGGCTGTCATGACGCAGCCGTCGCCTCTGTCCCGTATCCGCATCGGCTCCGCCCCCGACTCCTGGGGCGTCTGGTTCGCCGACGATCCCCGGCAGGTCCCCTGGCAGCGCTTCCTCGACGAGGTCGCCGGGGCCGGTTACGAGTGGATCGAACTCGGCCCGTACGGCTATCTGCCCACCGACCCCGCGGTGCTGGCTGAGGAGACGGGCCGCCGGGGGCTTCGCGTCTCGGCCGGGACGGTGTTCACCGGGCTGCACCACGGTCCCGCCGTCTGGGACCGGACCTGGGCCCATGTCGCCGACAACGCGGCCCTGGCCCAGGCGATGGGTGCGGAGCACCTGGTCGTCATCCCGTCCTTCTGGCGGGACGACAAGACCGGCGCGGTCCTGGAGGACCGCACGCTCACCCCCGCACAGTGGCGCGATCTGACCGGTCTGACCGAGCGTCTGGGTCATGAGGTCCGGGAACGGTACGGCCTGCGGATCGTCGTCCATCCGCACGCGGACACCCATGTCGACAGCGAGGAGAACGTGGCGCGCTTCCTGGACGCCACCGATCCCGACCTGGTCTCGCTCTGCCTGGACACCGGGCACTACGCGTACTGCGGCGGCGACAGCGTCAAGCTGATCGAGACCTACGGCGAGCGGATCGGCTATCTGCATCTCAAGCAGGTCGATCCGGAGATCCTGGCCGGCGTCGTCGCGGACGAGGTGCCCTTCGGTCCGGCCGTGGCACGGGGCGTGATGTGCGAGCCGCCGTCCGGTGTCCCCGCCCTGGAACCGGTCCTGGCAGCGGCGCAGGCCCTGGACGTGGAACTGTTCGCCATCGTCGAGCAGGACATGTACCCGTGCGACCCCGACACGCCGTATCCGATCGCGGTCCGCACGCGCCGTCTCCTGCGCTCCTGCGGGGCATAGGTTCCGGCGCCCGATGGCACCGAGGCGCGCCGATCCGCACCTATTTGATCGTGCGTCACTTACGTCACGTCCGTCCTCCTGTCGTCACACATGTCTCCGTTACGCGGGCTTTCCGTCACAGCCGGTCGACAGCCGCTCTCTTCTCGTTCGGAGGGGTCGTTGCATCGGGCACAGGCTCAGTGATCGCCAGCGCCGGCCCGCAGCTCCCCCGAACGGCACCCCCGCCGCCGCTGCGAGGCGCGCAGGGAGGTGCCCCGCATGACGGAAAGAAAGCTCTGGTCGTACAAGGACATTGCCGCGCACATCAAGGTGCAGCCGGACACCGTCCGTTCCTACCGGAAGCACGGTCTCCTTCCGCCGCCCGATCACGTCGAGTCGGGCAAGCCGTACTGGTACGCGGACACGATCCGCGGCTGGGTGGCCAACCGCCCGGGCAACCGGAGCCGCCGCGACTGACCTCGCGCCTCCCGCCACGCCCGAGGGCCCCCGTCGTCACCCGACCCGGGGCCTCGGGCCGTCAGGACCAGGGCCGGACGACCGTCACGCCCGATCCGGGCGCCGAGCCCATCGCCGCCAGCGCGGCAGGGGCCGCCGCGAGCGGAATCGTGGCGGTGACGAGCCGGTCGGGGAGCAGCCTGCCCGCGCGGACCATCTCCATCATCGGACCGTAGGTGTGCGCGGCCATGCCGTGGCTGCCGAGGATCTCCAGTTCGAGACCGATCACCCGGGACATCGGCACGACCGGGTCCCCGGCAGCCGGGGGAAGCAGACCGACCTGCACGTGCCGGCCCCTGCGGCGCAGGCTCTCCACCGAGGCGGCGCAGGTGGCCGGGGAGCCGAGCGCGTCGATCGACAGGTGGGCGCCGCCGCCGGTCAGCTCCCGCACCGCCGCCGCCGTCCCCCCGGGCGTCGCCGCCAGGGCGGAGGCGTCGACGCACTCCGCCGCTCCGAACGCCCGCGCCAGTTCCAGCGCCGGCGGCGACACGTCGACGGCGACCACCCGCGCCCCGCAGGCCGCCGCGATCATCACGGCCGACAGCCCGACGCCCCCGCACCCATGGACGGCGACGAACTCGCCCGCCGCGAGCCGCCCTTGGGCGACCACGGCCCGGAACGCGGTCGCGAACCGGCACCCGAGCCCGGCCGCCGTCGCGAAGGACAGTTCCTCCGGCACCGCCACCAGGTTCACGTCCGCGTGCTCCAGGGCGACGTACTCGGCGAACGAGCCCCAGTGGGTGAAGCCGGGCTGCGTCTGCCGCTCACAGACCTGCTGGTCCCCGGCCGCGCAGGACGGACAGCTCCCGCAGGCGCAGACGAACGGCACGGTGACCCGGTCCCCGGGCTTCCAGTGCGCCACGTCCGCGCCCACCGCCTCCACGACGCCGGCGAGTTCGTGCCCGGGGACGTGCGGCAGGACGATGTCGGGGTCGTGTCCCATCCAGCCGTGCCAGTCGCTGCGGCACAGACCGGTCGCCTCGACCCGGACGACCACGCCGTGGGCGGAGGGGGCGGGGTCCGGTACCTCCCGGATCTCCGCGTCCTGTCCGTACTGCTCGAACACCACTGCCTTCATGGGCCCCGCCCTTCACCGCGTACCGGAATCCGGCCTTCGAACCTAGCTCGCGACGGGCTCCTTGTCCCGGGCGGTGTCGTTCGCCCGCTCCGCAGGACCCGCCCCCGTGACGGTCGTCGGCGCGGCGCCGCCCTCGCTGATGCCGAACCGGTCGTGGAAGCGCCGCAGCGGGCCGGGTGCCCACCAGGTCAGCCGCCCGGTCAGTTTCATCACGGCCGGGACGAGCAGGCTGCGCACCACCATCGCGTCCATCAGCACGGCGAGCGCGACGCCCAGGCCGAGCATCTTCGTGTTGGTCACCCGGGAGGTGCCGATGGCCACCATCACGACGGCGAGGATCACGGCCGCGGCGGTGATCAGCCCGCCCGTGTGGCGCAGTCCGAACCGGACCGCGTGGTCGTGGTCGCCGGTCGCGTCGTACTCCTCCTTGATCCGGGAGAGCAGGAAGACGCCGTAGTCCATGGAGAGCCCGAAGGCCACGCAGAACATCAGCACCGGGAGGGTCGTCTCGATGTCGCCGGTCGAGGTGAAGCCGAGCAACCCGGACAGATGACCCTCCTGGAAGACCCAGACGACCGCGCCGAACATCGCGGTGAGGCTGAGCGCGTTGAGAACGACGGCCTGGAGAGGGATCAGCACGCTGCCGGTGAGCAGGAAGACCAGGAGCAGGGTGACGACGGCGATGATCGCCGCCGCCCAGGGCAGCCGGTCGGCGATGGCGTCCTTGGAGTCGACGAGGACGGCGGCCGCCCCGGTCACCGAGGTGTCGAACGGGGCTTCCTGCGCGCGCAGTTCGCCCACGGCGCTCTGGGCGGTGTCCCCGACGGCCTCGCCCTCGGGCACGACGGTGAAGTACGCGCGGGCGTCCGCTCCGGCGCCCGAGGTGACCGGCCCGTCGATCCGCTCGATCCCGTCGAGGCCCTCGATCCGCTCGCGGTACGCGGCGTACTGGGCGGGGGTCGCGGGGCCCTCGGCGAGCACGGTGAGTCCGCCGCCCGGGCTGCCGGGGAAGCCGTCCCGCAACTGGTCCTGGACCACCCGGGACTCGGCGGTGACCGGCAGCTGCCGGTCGTCGGCGGTGCCGAACTTCACGTCCAGGAAGGGCAGTCCGAGGAGGACGAGACCGGCGGTCGTGGCCACGGCGAAGACCGGGGCCCGGCGCATGACCAGCGCCGCCGTCCACGCCCAGCCGGCCCCGGACTCGGCACGGGGACCGGCCCCGGACTCGGCGCCTTCGGAGGACCGGCGGCGCCGGAACAGACGCCGCAGGTCGAGCGCGTTCACCCGCTCCCCGAGCAGCAGGAGCGCGGCCGGCAGCAGGATCAGGGCGGCCGCCGCGGCGAGCAGCACCACGGCGATGCCCGCGTAGGCGAAGGAGCGCAGGAAGTACTGCGGGAAGACCAGCATCGCGGCGAGCGAGACGGCCACGGTCAGGGCGGAGAAGAGCACGGTCCGCCCGGCCGTGCGCAGGGTGGTGCCGACGGCGGTCCTGACGTCGGCGCCGGCGGCCAGCTCCTCGCGGAATCTGCGGACCACGAACAGGGCGTAGTCGATGGCGAGTCCGAGCCCGAGGGCGGTGGTCAGGTTCTGGGCGAAGACCGAGACGTCGGTGAACTCCGTGATGCCGCGCAGTACCGCGTTCGTCCCGAGGATGGCCACGATGCCGATGCCGAGCGGCAGGAGCGCGGCGACCGCACTGCCGAAGACCATGACGAGCAGGACGAGCGTCACGGGCAGGGCGATCAGCTCGGCGCGCAGCAGGTCCTCCTGAATGACCGTCTGCATCTCGTGCATGACGGCCAGCGGCCCACCGACGGACACCTCGACCGGCCCGTGCGTGCCCCGGTACTCGGGGGCGATCTTCTGGAGGATCTCGCCCGCCGCCTTCTCCTCACCCTCGATGCGGGCGGCTATCACGGCCTGCCGTCCGTCCTCGGAGCGCAGGGCGGGGGACCCGGTCCCCCAGTACGAACCGACGCCGCTCACCCCCGGCTCGGCGTCGAGCCGCTCCGCCAGCCGCCGCGCCTCGGCCGCCACGGCCCGGTCGTCGACCCCGGCCGCCCCCGCGTCGACGAGGAGGAGCAGATTGGGCTGGGAGGCGGGGAACTCCCGCTCCAGGACCTGGGTCGCGTACGTGGATTCGCCGTCGGGGTCCTCCCAGCCGCCGCTGCCCATCCGGTCGGCGACCCCGCCGCCCGCGAGGACGGCGAGCGCGGTGATCACGAGGGCGACCAGCAAGGACAGGCGTGGCCTGGCCGTCACGAACCGGGTCCACCCCCCGCCCCGGGCGGGCCCTGAATTCTTGACTTCGGCCATGACGCGGTGTCCCCTTCACCGTGACCCATGCGCTCGCTTCCCGGCAGGCCGCATGGGTCGCTCATTGCCATAGACTGGCAAACACGAGCGATCACTCGCGTTTCCCAAGAATGCGAGCGACCACTCGCGTTTGTCAAACGTGTTGAGGAAGCTGGGGACAGCCATGTCCGAAGAACCGAAGCCGCGCCGCCGCCAGGCCCGCGGCGAGCGCCGCATCGCACAGCTGCTCCAGGCGGCCGCGAACACCTTCTGCGCGTACGGGTACACGGCGACCAGCACCAACGCGATCGCCCGCGACGCCGGCGTCTCCCCCGGCACGCTCTACCAGTACTTCCCCAACAAGGAGGCGATCGCCGTCGAGCTCGGCGGCCGCCTCATGCACGAGATGCGGGAGGCGCACGGCCAGGCGTTCACGCCGGAGAACCTCGCGCTGCCGCTGCCCGAGCTGCTCGACGCGGTCGTCGACCCACTGATCGAGTTCAACTGCCAGAACCCGGTCTTCCTCGCGCTGATGCACGGCTCCGAGATCCCCGGCCGGATCGCCGAGGAGCACGACGAGCTGCACGCCTCGCTCCTGGCCCGCGTGCGCGACCTGCTCGGCCACTACCTCCCGGACCTCCCGGAGGAGGAGCGCGCCCGCATCGCCGACATGACCTTCGCCGTCTTCAAGGGCGGCCTCGCCCTGGTCCTCGCCGCGCCCGAGGGGCCGGAGCGGGACGCCACCTCCGCCGAGCTGAAGAAGGTCCTCTTCCGCTACCTCGACCCGCTGGTCGGCGAGGCGAGCGTCGAGGGGCCTCTCACCAGGACTCCCTGACCGACTCGCCGGCAGCGGTTTCCTCCCCGAACCCACGTGGCTGCGCGCGCTCGCACGACGGGGGCGCCACGAGGGTGGAATTCATACCCCCTAGGGGTATAGGGTGTGCTTCAGTACGAGCCTGAACCAGCACGCGCTCGAAGAGGAGACCGTCATGACCGCCGAGACGAAGACCGAACTCACCACCGTCTACCAGGTCAAGGGAATGACCTGCGGGCACTGTGAGGGCGCGGTCACCAGTGAGATCTCCGAGATCGCCGGGGTCTCCTCCGTCAAGGCCGTGGCCGCCACCGGCCAGGTCACCGTGGTCTCCGAGGCCCCGCTCGACGAGGAAGCCGTCCGCGCCGCCGTCGACGAGGCCGGCTACGAGCTCGTCGGCCAGGCCTAGGGGCTGATCCGCAGGGCAGGCCCCAAGGCTCTTCCCGGCATACATACGCAGGGCCGTACCGTTACGCGGTACGGCCCTGCTCCCCTTTGGAACCGCACATGACATCGAGCCCCGCGCCCACCCTCACGACCGAGCTCGTCATCGGCGGGATGACCTGCGCCTCCTGCGCGGCCCGCGTCGAGAAGAAGCTCAACCGCATGGACGGTGTCACCGCGACCGTGAACTATGCGACGGAGAAGGCGCGGATCGAGCACCCGCCGGGGACCGAGGTCGCCGATCTGATCGCGACCGTCGTCAAGACCGGGTACACGGCCGAGGAACCCCCGCCGCCGGATCCGGAGCCTGTGCCGTCTTCGGCAACGACGCGGGACGCGGACCCCGAACTCGCCTCGCTCCGTCAGCGGCTGACCGTCTCCGCCCTGCTCTCCGCACCCGTCGTCCTGCTCGCCATGGTCCCGGCCCTCCAGTTCGACAACTGGCAGTGGCTCTCCCTGACCCTGGCCACCCCGGTCGCCGTCTGGGGCGGACTGCCGTTCCACCGCGCCGCCTGGACCAACCTGCGGCACGGCGCCGCGACGATGGACACCCTCGTCTCGGTCGGCACGCTGGCCGCCTTCGGCTGGTCGCTGTGGGCGCTGTTCTTCGGCACCGCGGGCATGACCGGGATGCGGCACGGCTTCGACCCGACCGTCGGCCGCACCGACGGCGCCTTCAGCATCTATCTGGAGGTCGCGGCCGGTGTCGTCACCTTCATCCTGCTCGGCCGCTTTCTGGAGGCGCGGGCCAAGCGGAAGGCCGGCGCCGCGCTCCGCGCGCTGATGGAGCTGGGCGCCAAGGACGTGGCGGTCCTGCGGGGAGGCACGGAGGTACGGATCCCGGTATCCGCCCTCAGGACCGGCGACCTGTTCGTCGTACGCCCCGGCGAGAAGATCGCCACCGACGGCACCGTGACCGAGGGCGCCTCCGCCGTCGACGCCTCGCTGCTCACCGGCGAGTCCGTCCCGGTCGACGTCACGGTCGGCGACCCGGTCACCGGCGGCTGCGTCAACAGCTCCGGCCGACTCGTCGTCGAGGCAACCCGGGTCGGCGCGGACACCCAGCTGGCCCGGATGGCGAAGCTGGTCGAGGACGCGCAGAACGGCAAGGCCGAGGCCCAGCGCCTGGCGGACAGGATCTCCGCCGTCTTCGTACCCGTGGTCTTCTACATCGCCCTCGGCACCCTGCTGACCTGGCTGTTCGTGCTGGAGGACACCACGGGCGCGTTCACCGCCGCCGTGGCCGTCCTCGTCATCGCCTGCCCGTGCGCCCTGGGCCTCGCGACCCCGACCGCGCTCATGGTCGGCACCGGCCGCGGCGCGCAGCTCGGCATCCTCATCAAGGGCCCGGAGGTCCTGGAGTCCACCCGCCGCGTCGACACGGTGGTCCTCGACAAGACCGGCACCGTCACGACCGGCCGGATGCGGCTCCAGAAGGTGTACGCGTACGAGGGCGAGGACGAGGCCCGGCTGCTGCGCCTCGCGGGCGCCCTGGAGCACGCCTCCGAGCACCCGGTCGCCCGAGCGGTCGCGGCGGGCGCCGCGGAGAGGCTCGGGCAGCCCGTGGGCGAGCTCCCCGTGCCGGCGTCCTTCGAGAACGTGCCCGGTCTCGGTGTGCGCGGCACGGTCGACGGCCACCGGGTCCTGGTCGGCCGCGCGGCGCTGCTCGGGGCCGAGGGCGTGGAGGTGCCCGGGGTGCCGGAGCCCGGCGCGGTCCTGGTCGCCTGGGACGGCCGGGCGCGCGGTGCCTTCACCGTCGCCGACGCGGTCAAGGAGACCAGCGCGGAGGCCGTCGTCCGGCTGCGCGCCCTCGGCCTGACCCCGGTCCTGCTGACCGGCGACGGGCGGGCCGTCGCGGAGACGGTCGCGGCCGAGGTGGGCATCGACGCGGACCGGGTCTTCGCCGAAGTGCTCCCGCAGGAGAAGGTCGATGTGGTCCGGCGCCTCCAGGCGGAGGGCCGGACGGTCGCGATGGTCGGCGACGGCGTGAACGACGCGGCGGCACTCGCCACCGCCGATCTGGGCCTGGCCATGGGCACCGGCACGGACGCGGCCATCGAGGCGAGCGACCTGACACTGGTCCGCGGCGACCTCCGGGTGGCGGCGGACGCGATCCGGCTCTCCCGCCGCACCCTGGCGACGATCAAGGGGAACCTGGGCTGGGCCTTCGGCTACAACTGCGCGGCTCTGCCGCTGGCGGCGCTCGGCCTGCTCAACCCGATGATCGCGGGCCTGGCCATGGCCTTTTCGTCCGTCTTTGTCGTGACAAACAGCCTGCGACTTCGGAGGTTCACGTGAATTCACCTACACGTGACGCACAGGACCTTCACAAAGAGACCTAGATCACAGATATTTAGGGGTAACCATTCGGGCCGTTCGCGAGTCTAAGTGGGCGATGCCAAGAACGTCTTGGGGGACGTTCATGGGATGTCTTGGGGGACGTCCCAGGCAAGCGTTGGCCGGGGCACGTGCACCGGGGAGCTTTGAGCGGCCCTCCCGTACGTACGTACCCCGGCAGACCGCGCAGACCCGCGTAGCTTCTGTCGAACCCGGCAGACGCCCGGCCCGGATCCCGTGGGGGGAATCCGCACCGGGGATATGGGAAGCGCCCCGCTCGTCGACCCGTGGGGGGATCGACAGCGGGGCGCTTTTCGTTCAGCGCCTCGTGAAGAGGAGGGGCTTCAGCGGCCCGAGGCTCAGCGGCCCTCGACCGGGACGAAGTCGCGCAGGACCTCTCCGGTGTAGATCTGGCGCGGGCGGCCGATGCGGGAGCCCGGCTCCTTGATCATCTCGTGCCACTGGGCGATCCAGCCCGGCAGGCGGCCGAGCGCGAAGAGCACGGTGAACATCTCGGTCGGGAAGCCCATCGCGCGGTAGATGAGGCCCGTGTAGAAGTCCACGTTCGGGTAGAGGTTGCGCGAGACGAAGTAGTCGTCGGAGAGCGCGTGCTCCTCCAGCTTGAGCGCGATGTCCAGCAGCTCGTCGGACTTGCCGAGCGCGGAGAGCACGTCGTGCGCCGCGGCCTTGATGATCTTGGCGCGCGGGTCGAAGGACTTGTACACCCGGTGGCCGAAGCCCATCAGGCGGACGCCGTCCTCCTTGTTCTTCACCTTGTTGATGAAGGAGTCGACGTCGCCGCCGTTGGCCTGGATACCCTCGAGCATCTCGAGGACCGACTGGTTGGCGCCACCGTGCAGCGGGCCCCACAGGGCCGAGATGCCGGCGGAGATCGACGCGAACATGTTCGCCTGGCTCGAACCCACCAGACGGACGGTGGACGTCGAACAGTTCTGCTCGTGGTCCGCGTGCAGGATCAGCAGCTTGTCGAGCGCCGAGACCACGACCGGGTCCAGCTCGTACTCCTGGGCCGGGACCGAGAAGGTCATGCGCAGGAAGTTCTCGACGTACCCGAGGTCGTTGCGCGGGTAGACGAAGGGGTGGCCGATCGACTTCTTGTAGGCGTACGCCGCGATCGTCGGCAGCTTGGCGAGCAGCCGGATCGTCGAGAGGTGACGCTGCTTCTCGTCGAACGGGTTGTGGCTGTCCTGGTAGAACGTGGACAGCGCCGAGACCACCGAGGACAGCATCGCCATCGGGTGGGCGTCGCGCGGGAAGCCGCCGAAGAAGCGCTTGACGTCCTCGTGCAGCAGCGTGTGCTGGGTGATCTCGTTCTGGAAGGTCGACAGCTCGTCGACCTTCGGAAGCTCACCGTTGATCAGCAGGTGCGCCACCTCGAGGAAGGTGGAGTGCTCCGCCAGCTGCTCGATGGGGTAGCCGCGGTACCGCAGAATGCCCTGCTCGCCGTCGAGGTAGGTGATGGCGGATTTATAGGCGGCGGTGTTGCCGTATCCGCTGTCCAGGGTGACCAGACCGGTCTGGGCTCGGAGCTTCCCGATGTCGAAGCCCTTGTCGCCGACGGTGCTCTCGACCACCGGGTAGGTGTATTCACCGTCCGCGTACCGCAGTACTACAGAGTTGTCGCTCACGTCATCCCTCACCGACGTAGTGCCTCTTCTTCGAGGTGCCCTGACTGTCTCTACCATCCCCCATTTGGCTCAGGAG
Source organism: Streptomyces sp. NPDC059875 (assembly GCF_042731085.1). NCBI lineage: Bacteria > Bacillati > Actinomycetota > Actinomycetes > Kitasatosporales > Streptomycetaceae > Streptomyces > Streptomyces sp. NPDC059875. The sequence goes on along the minus strand of NZ_JBHWJZ010000012.1, from coordinate 175,425 downwards.
AGTGCACTCGGGGTCGACCATTGGGCCATTTGGCGGCACTCAGTGCCGCCAACCTGCTCATCTTGCCCCCTTCGCCCCGCTTGTGGAAGTCCGGGGTCCTCTTTCACACGACTGCCGAGAGCCGGTGGGCCAGGGCGGTGAAGCGTCTGCCTGCGGATACCGTACGGACGGCCTGGGCGATCGCCTTGCGGGAACCGACCAGGACGACGAGCTTCCGGGCGCGGGTGACGGCCGTGTAGAGCAGGTTCCGCTGGAGCATCATCCAGGCGCTGGTGGTGACGGGGATCACGACCGCCGGGTACTCGCTGCCCTGCGAGCGGTGGATGGTGACGGCGTAGGCATGAGCCAGTTCGTCCAGCTCGTCGAAGTCGTACGGCACTTCCTCGTCCTCGTCGGTCCGTACGGTCAGCCGCTGCTCGACCGTGTCGAGCGAGGTCACGACGCCGACCGTGCCGTTGAAGACGCCGTTGGCGCCCTTCTCGTAGTTGTTGCGGATCTGGGTGACCTTGTCTCCGACGCGGAAGACCCGGCCGCCGAACCGCTTCTCGGGGAGGTCTGGGCGGGCCGGGGTGACGGCCTGCTGGAGCAGTCCGTTGAGCGCGCCCGCGCCGGCGGGGCCCCGGTGCATGGGCGCAAGAACCTGCACGTCCCGGCGCGGATCGAGACCGAACTTGGCGGGAATCCGCCGTGCGGCGACCTCGACGGCGACCCGGGCGGCGTCCTCGGTCTCGTCCTCCGCGAAGAGGAAGAAGTCCGGCAGGCCGCTGGTGACGGGCGGGAGCCCCGCGTTGATGCGGTGGGCGTTGGTCACCACCCCCGACTGCTGCGCCTGCCGGAAGATCCGGGTCAGCCGTACGGCCGGAACCGGGCTGTCCGGGGCCAGCAGGTCGCCGAGCACCTGGCCCGCGCCGACCGAGGGCAGCTGGTCCACGTCCCCGACGAGGAGGAGGTGGGCACCGGGTGCCACCGCCTTCACGAGCTTGTTGGCGAGCAGCAGATCGAGCATGGACGCCTCGTCCACCACGACCAGGTCGGCGTCGAGCGGCCGGTCCCGGTCGAAGGCCGCGTCGCCGCCCGGCTTGAGCTCCAGGAGCCGGTGGACGGTCGACGCCTCGGCGCCGGTCAGCTCGGCGAGGCGCTTGGCGGCGCGGCCCGTGGGCGCGGCCAGGACGACCTTGGCGCGCTTGGCACGGGCCAGCTCCACGATCGAGCGGACCGTGAACGACTTCCCGCACCCCGGCCCGCCCGTCAGGACGGCGACCTTGCGGGTCAGGGCGAGCCGCACGGCCTCCTCCTGCTCGGGCGCGAGCGAGGCCCCGGTGCGGTCGGCGAGCCAGGCCAGGGCCTTGTCCCAGGCGACGTCCTGGAAGCCCGGCATCCGGTCCTCGGGGGTGCGGAGCAGCCGCCCGACCTGCCCGGCGAGGGAGAGCTCGGCGCGGTGGAACGGCACCAGGTACACGGCCGTGACCGGCTGCCCCTCGGGCCCGGGCACCGACTCCCGTACGACCCCCTCCGGGTCCTGCGCCAGCTCGGCCAGACACTCGATGACCAGGCCGGTGTCGACCTGGAGCAGCTTGACGGCGTCGGCGATCAGCTGCTCCTCGGGCAGGAAGCAGTGCCCCTGGTCGGTCGACTGCGAAAGGGCGTACTGCAGCCCCGCCTTGACCCGGTCGGGGCTGTCGTGCGGGATGCCGACGGCCTGCGCGATCCGGTCGGCGGTGAGGAAGCCGATGCCCCAGACGTCGGCGGCCAGCCGATAGGGCTGGTTGCGTACGACGGAGGTCGAGGCGTCCCCGTACTTCTTGTAGATGCGCACGGCGATGGAGGTGGAGACGCCGACCCCCTGGAGGAAGACCATCACCTCCTTGATCGCCTTCTGTTCCTCCCAGGCGGCCGTGATGTTCCTGGTCCGCTTGGGACCCAGGCCCGGCACCTCGATCAGGCGCCCGGGGGCCCCTTCGAGGATGTCCAGGGTGTCAAGGCCGAAGTGCGTCGTGATGCGGTCCGCGAAGACGGGGCCGATGCCCTTGATGAGCCCCGAGCCGAGATAGCGGCGTATGCCCTGGATGGTGGCGGGCAGCACGGTCGTGTAGTTCTCGACCGTGAACTGCTTGCCGTACTGCGGATGGGACCCCCAACGCCCCTCCATCCGCAACGACTCACCCGGCTGGGCCCCGAGCAGCGCCCCGACGACCGTGAGGAGATCCCCGCCACCGCGACCGGTGTCGACGCGGGCGACCGTGTACCCGCTCTCCTCGTTGGCGTAGGTGATCCGCTCCAGCACCCCTTCGACCACGGCCTGACCCTGGTTGGACATTGACCGAACGTAGCGTAGGGGTCGGACAGTGGGACGGGGCCTGTGGACAGCCTTCAGGACTCGGGGGCGGAATCCCCCTGCATGAGCCGCGCTCCCCTGCTTTCGGCGACGCGCGTGACGTCCCGCAGGGACTCGCTGAGGCGACACGCGAGATACCGAAGCTCTCCGCTGGTCACGCCCTGATCCGCGAGGAGGTCGGAGGCGTGGCCGAGGAGGTCGTCCGCCATGCCGAGTTGGACGCTCTCGATCTCGTCGGCGAGACGGGATACGTAACCCGTGCCGTCACCGACGACATAGCAGGGCTTGCCCTCGGGGCCCGTCCAGGGCAGCAGGCGCCCGGCGTTCACGCGGCGATCCACAGCGCGCGTCGGGGCGCCGACCGCCGCTCGTGCGCCAGCAGGTACGGGCGCACCAGCGGACTGTCCTCACCTCGCAGCGGGCGCTCTCCCGTGCGGAAGGCCGTCGGGCCGCCGACGTAGGGGCACGCGTACGGGTCCGTGGCGGGGTGGGAGCTCGGTGCCGGCGTCCGGCGGCGCAGGAAACGCTCCTTGAGCCGGGAGATGAGTTCGGGCATGTCAACCTGCTTTCTCCAGGTGTGAGGCGAACCACGGCGATTGCGCTCCGTGGCACATCACTCACAGCGTGGGGTCGGCAGTGGCTACGCTTCCAGTACCAGAGGCTTGACAGCGCACTCGTCAGGTTGGGGAGTTGGTTCACATGGAGAAGCACCGTCCACGTACGCCACGTGAGAAGTACGGGGAGGAGTTGAGGCTGCGGCGGATAGCGGCCGGGCTCACCCAGGAGGCGCTGGGCGACGAGGTCGTGTGCTCGCCCACCCTGATCAGCCACTTCGAGGCGGGCAGACGGCTCCCGAAGCCGGACGACGCGCGGCGGATCGACCGGGCGCTGGGTACGGACGGGTTCTTCCTGCGCTGGCTGGAGGACCTGGAGTCGAAGTACGCCGACCACTTCGCGGCGGCCGCCGAGCTGGAGCAACAGGCCACGACGATCCAGCAGTTCGGGCTTTCGCTGGTTCCCGGTGTGCTCCAGACCCCTGACTACGCGCGTGCCCTGTTTCGCGCGTACCGGCCGAACCACACGGCGGAGGAACTTGACGAGGCCGTTGTCATCCGAACACAGCGCTCCCGGATCCTCGACGGACCACTGAACCCCGCCGTCTGGACGCTGCTCGACGAGGCCGTGCTTCGACGCAAGGTGGGCGGCGGGCCGGTCATGGCGGAACAGCTGGACAAGCTTGCCGACTTGGCCGAGGCAGGCCGACTCCGGCTGCACGTACTGCCGAACAGCGCCGGGGCGCATGCGCTCATGGAGAGCCTGCTCACCCTCATGAGCTTCGAGGACTCCGCCCCGGTCGCCTACGTCGAAGGATTCCTCACCGGCCACCTGATGGATGACCCGGCCCTGGTGAGCGCCAGTCAAACGGCCTACGCTCTTGCGCTGAGCGACGCGTTGTCGCAAACGGAGTCACTGGCCCTCGTGAGGGCAGCAGCAGAGGAACACGCACATGGTCAGCAGTGAGCACACCGTCTCCGACTCGTCCGCCCTCACAGGTTGGTACAAGTCCAGCTACAGCGGCGGCGGTCAGGGCGAATGCATTGAGGTCGCCCGCGGCCACGCCGGTGTGCCCGTCCGCGACAGCAAGGCCGTCACCGGCCCGGCGCTGATCTTCTCGGCGGACCGCTGGTCCTCGTTCGTTACGGCGGTCAAGCGCGGTTCCTTCGGCGGAGCGCGCGGCTGACAGGGTTCGCGTGTTTCTGGCACCGGCCGCCCTCACTCCGAGCGTAGGTTGTCCGGTGACCGGCCTTGCCATTGGCCGCCGCTGGGGCGGGCAGGGCGGTACCGAGGATGTCGGACAGCATGTCGTGCTCCGTAGTGCAGTTGACGTCTCGAACGCAGCACGTCAGAGTCCCGGCGTGAGCGAGACCAACGATCTGACGCCGGCCGAGGTGCGTGTGTGGCGGGCCTTTCCGCGCGGCGAATCCGTGGATTTCCGTGCCTCCGAGAACGAGGATCCGGTGCCTGGCGAAACCTGGGGCGCCGAGCGGACAGTACGGGCGAGCGTGCTGCGAGCGCTGCTGCTCAAGGCTCCGCAGGAGGAGGGGGAGATCGCCGCGCTGAAGATCACGGGAGCGCGGATCACCGGCGCACTGGACCTGAAGTACGCCACGATCGACGCCGCCATCCGGCTGAGCCACTGCCAGTTCGACGACGTTCCCGACCTGTACGGTGCCCAGCTGCGTCAGATCAACCTGAGCAAGTCCGTTCTTCCGGGCATGGCCGCGGCCACGTTGCGGGTCGAGGGGGTCCTGCGGATGACGGACTGCCGTATGCGGGGGCCGGTGCGGCTCGGCGGAGCGCAGATCTCCGGGGCGCTGTTCATGGAGCGTGCGGAGTTCACCGCGCCGGACGACTCCGAGCCGGTGCTCCAGCTCAACCAAGCAGCGATCGGGGATGACTTGTGGGCGCCGGAGATACGCGCACAAGGACAGGTACGGCTTACCGGCGCCTCCGTCGCCGGGCGGATCAACATTCAGGACGCCGAGTTCAACCAGCCCGATGGCACCGCGCTGGACGCCCAGAACCTCAACGTGGGAGCTCATGTACGAGCGCGGTGCGTACGTGCGCAGGGCAGGATCGAGCTCCGAGGCTCGCGCATCTCGGGCCGTCTCGACCTGCTGCACGCCCGCCTGTCGCATCCGGGCGACACGGCGTTACGGGCGAGCAGTTGTGTCATCGGTGAACTCTGGCTGCGCGGCGGCGATCGCATCGAGGGCGCCCTGAATCTGCGGCGTTCTCAGATAGAGATTCTGACCCTTGAACCGGAGATGCTGCCGGATCAGGTGCATCTCAGCAATCTCACGTACACCGTGCTCACCCCGCACGAACCGGCCGATCGCCGCCTTCCGATGCTGGAGCGGGACGGCGACCGGTACGAGCCTTACGGCTACGAGCAGTTGATGGCGGCCTACCGCCATGTCGGTGACGACGACGCCGCCCGGCTCGTCCAACTTGCCAAGCAACGCCGCCGACGCGCCACACTCACCTGGTACGGGCGGCTGTGGGGGTACGTCCAGGACGCCACTGTCGGCTACGGATTCCGCCCGTTGCGAGCAGCCGTCTGGCTGCTGTCCCTCATGGCCGTCGGTTCCGTCGCATACGGCCTGGAGCACCCACGTCCCGTCAAGGCGGACGAGGCCCCTGACTTCAACCCCGTCTTCTACACCCTCGACCTGCTCCTGCCGGTCATCAACTTCGGCCAGGAGTCGGCGTTCGCCCCCGATGGCTGGCATCAGTGGCTGTCCTACGCCCTGATCATCACCGGCTGGATCCTGGCGACGACGATCGCCGCGGGCGTGACCCGTACGGTCAGCCGCCAATGACCCCCGACCGGGCCGGGCGCCGACGCCTCAACCGAGTGGCCCGGCGCTCTCGCTAGGTGGGGCGCGCCCGGGCGACGACGCCGCCCCTGCCTCTCCGGCCTCCCCGATGATTGAATCAGAACGGACCGAACGGTGAATGCGGATCATCAGCAAGGCGCGGCTTGGGTGCTGACCGATGTGTCTCTTGTCGTCAGGGGACCCGATCTCGACCCGGACGAAGTGACCAAGAAGCTGAATATCCAACCGACGGGGACCCGGCTACCCGGCCCCAGCCGGTGGGGACCACCAGGAGATGTCGACGGGGAATGGCGACTCCAATGCGACGAGCGCTCCACAAGGGTGTTCCCGGAACAGCTCGACACCATCCTGACGGCAGTCGAACCGCACGCCGATGATGTGCGCGAACTCCTGGCGAACGACGTCGCCGTGACACTCACCATCAGGGGATACGTGGACAACGACTCGCAGATCGCCCTCACCCCCGAGCAGATGCGCCGAGTAGCCCGCCTCGGTGTTCCCCTGGCCCTCGCCCCCAGCACAAGCGAACGGTGACCCCTGTGTGGACCTCGATCACCACCTCCCTGGCCCTCACCGGGAGCGGCCTGAACCCCTCGGCCGTCGACCGCTCCCTCGGGCTCGCCCCGCTCGCGGAGCGGCAGACCGGCGCCTCCGTCCACCACGGGCCGGGCTGGTGGGCATACACCCTCGACGAGCAATTCTCGGACGACCTGGGCGAGCAGATCGCGGCGCTGACCGCTCAGGTCGGGCCACTCCTCGACGAGATCAAAGCGCTGACCACCGTCGGCTGCTTCGCCCAGGTCTCGGTCGCGGGAACGGTGCAGGCGAACGAGGAGCTGACGCTCTCGGCCGAGTCCGCCGACCGGCTCGCCGCACTCGGGCTGCCGGTCTCCTTCACGACGCTCCTGGAAGGCAACACCGGTTCGGAGGACCCGCTGGACTGGCTCGACTGAGGCACCAAGACCCTGGGGTCAGCCGAGCCGGCCGGCGTGGTCCGAGAACCTCCGCACCGTCTCCTCCAGGACCTCCACGCCGTCCCTCGCCCACAGCCCGTCGTTGAAGAGCTCCACCTCGATCGGGCCCCGGTACCCCGCCCCTTCCAGGAGCTCGCACCAGGCCCGCAGGTCGATCGCGCCGTCGCCCAACTGGCCCCGGCCGTTGAGGACTCCGGCCGGTAGTGGGGTGGTCCAGTCGGCCAATTGGAAGGCGTGGATGCGGTCCGCCGCGCCCGCGCGGGCCACCGCCGCAGGGGCGCGATCGTCCCACCAGATGTGGTACGTGTCCACGACCACGCCGACCTGCGAGGACGGGAAGTGGTCCGCGATCTCCAGGGCCTGGTCCAGGGTGGAGACCGCGCAGCGGTCCGCCGCGTACATCGGGTGCAGCGGCTCGATCGCGAGGCGGACGCCCCGCTCCCCCGCGTACGGGGCGAGTTCGGCGATCGCGTCGGTGATCCGGGCGCGGGCCGCCGTCAGGTCGCGGCTGCCCGGGGCGAGGCCGCCCGAGACCAGGACCAGGGTGTCCGTGCCGAGGGTCGCCGCCTCGTCGATCGCCGCGCGGTTGTCGTCCAGGGACTCCGCCGTCGTGAAGAAGCCGCCCCGGCACAGCGACGTGACCGTCAGGCCCGCGTCCCGGACCAGCTTGGCCGCCGCCTCGACCCCGTACTCCGCGACCGGTTCGCGCCACAGACCCACGCCCGGGACGGAGAGCCGTACGCACTGCTCCACCAGCTCCGGCAGCGAGAGCTGCTTCACCGTCATCTGGTTGATGCTGAAGCGGGAGAGGGCTTCGAGGGTCACTGGTTCACTCCGTACACCGTCAGCAGGGACTTCATCCGGGACTCCGCCAGCTCCGGGTCCGGGAACAGGCCGAGCCCGTCCGCCAGTTCGTACGCCCGTGCCAGGTGCGGCAGCGAGCGCGCGGACTGCAGGCCGCCGACCATCGTGAAGTGCTCCTGGTGGCCGGCGAGCCAGGCCAGGAACACGACGCCCGTCTTGTAGAAGCGGGTCGGGGTCCGGAAGAGGTGGCGCGACAGGTCCACCGTCGGGTCCAGGACCTCCCGGAACCCCTTGACGTCGCCCGTGTCCAGGATCCGGACCGCCTCCGCCGCCAGCGGGCCCAGCGGGTCGAAGATGCCGAGCAGGGCGTGGCTGAAGCCCTGCTCGTCGCCCGCGATCAGCTCGGGGTAGTGGAAGTCGTCGCCCGTGTAGCAGCGGACGCCCTCCGGCAGCCGGCGGCGCAGGTCGATCTCGCGCCGGGCGTCGAGGAGGGAGACCTTGATGCCGTCGACCTTGTCGGGGTGCGCCGCGATGACCTCCAGGAAGGTGTCGGTCGCGGTGTCGAGGTCGGCCGATCCCCAGTAGCCGTCGAGCGCCGGGTCGAACATCGGACCCAGCCAGTGCAGGATCACCGGCTCGCTCGCCTGGCGGAGGAGATGGCCGTACGTGTCGAGGTAGTCGTCCGGGCCCTCGGCGGCCGCGGCGAGGGCGCGCGAGGCCATGAGGATGGCCTGGGAGCCGGTCTCCTCGACGAGCGCGAGCTGTTCCTCGTACGCCTTGCGGACTGTCACGAGATCGGCGGGGCCCGACAGTTGGTCCGTTCCGGCCCCGCACGCGATGCGGCCGCCCACCGCCTTCGCCTCCGCCGCCGAGCGGCGGATCAGCTCGGCCGCGCCCGCCCAGTCCAGGCCCATCCCGCGCTGCGCGGTGTCCATCGCCTCCGCCACGCCGAGGCCCTGCGCCCACAGGTGGCGGCGGAAGGCGAGGGTGGCGTCCCAGTCGACGGCGGCCGGAGAGTCGGGGGTGGTGTCGGCGTACGGGTCGGCGACGACGTGGGCGGCGGAGAAGACGGTACGGGAGGTCAGGGCGCCGCCCTCGGAGGCCGGGGGCCGGGCCGGGCGCGGGCTGTACTCCCGTACACCGCCGGAGCCGTCGGGGAGGCGGATCACAGGGAGACCTCCGGGACCTCCAGGCGCCGGCCCTCTGCCGACGACCTCAGGCCGAGCTCGGCGAGCTGCACACCGCGCGCGCCCGCGAGCAGGTCCCACTGGTACGGCTCGTCGAGGACCACGTGTTTCAGGAAGAGCTCCCACTGGGCCTTGAAGCCGTTGTCGAACGCCGCGTTGTCCGGGACCTCCTGCCACTGCTCGCGGAAGGGTTCGGTCGCCGGGATGTCCGGGTTCCAGACCGGCTTGGGGGTGGCCGAGCGGTGCTGGACGCGGCAGTTGCGGAGGCCGGCCACGGCCGAGCCGTGGGTGCCGTCGACCTGGAATTCGACCAGCTCGTCGCGGTTCACGCGCACCGCCCAGGAGGAGTTGATCTGGGCGACCGCCCCGCCCTCCAGCTGGAAGATGCCGTACGCGGCGTCGTCGGCGGTCGCCGCGTACGGCTTGCCCTGCTCGTCCCAGCGCTGCGGGATGTGCGTGGAGACGTGTGCGGTGACGCTCGTGACCCGGCCGAAGAGCTCGTGGAGCACGTACTCCCAGTGCGGGAACATGTCGACGACGATGCCGCCGCCGTCCTCGGCGCGGTAGTTCCAGCTGGGGCGCTGGGCGTCCTGCCAGTCGCCCTCGAAGACCCAGTAGCCGAACTCCCCGCGCACGGACAGGATCTGGCCGAAGAAGCCGCCGTCGATGAGGCGCTTCAGCTTGAGCAGGCCCGGCAGGAAGATCTTGTCCTGGACGACGCCGTGCTTGACGCCCTTCTCGGTGGCGAGCCGGGCGAGCTCGAGGGCGCCCGCCAGGTCTCCCGCCGTCGGCTTCTCGGTGTAGACGTGCTTGCCGGCGGCGACGGCCTTGCGGATCGCCTCGACGCGGGCGGAGGTGACCTGGGCGTCGAAGTAGATCTCCACCGACTCGTCGGCGAGGACGGCGTCGAGGTCGGTGGACCACTCGGTGAGTCCGTGGCGCTCGGCGAGCGCGCGCAGGGCGTGCTCGCGGCGGCCGACGAGGACGGGCTCGGGCCAGAGCGTCTCGCCGTTGCCGAGATCGAGGCCGCCCTGCTCGCGCAGGGCGAGGATCGAGCGGACGAGGTGCTGGCGGTAGCCCATGCGTCCGGTGACGCCGTTCATGGCGATACGGACTGTCCTGCGTGTCACGAAGGTCCCTCCACGGTCACGAGAAGCAGAAAGAAAGCGCTTTCTACAACCGGAGACGCTAGCCTGCCGACAACGCGCCGGACAAGGGGTCCGGCCGACTCTCCCCGACTCCCCCTCGGAGGTACGCGATGACCGTCACGCTGGCGGATGTGGCCGCGCGTGCCCGGGTCTCCCCCGCCACCGTCTCCCGCGTCCTGAACGGCAACTACCCCGTCGCCGCGTCGACCCGGGAACGGGTGCTGCGGGCGGTGGACGAGCTGGACTACGTACTGAACGGGCCCGCGAGCTCGCTCGCCGCCGCCACGTCCGACCTCGTCGGCATCCTCGTCAACGACATCGCCGACCCCTTCTTCGGGATCATGGCCGGTGCGGCGCAGAGCGCCATCGGGGAAGGCGCGTCCGGGCGGGCGGGCGGCGAGAAGCTGGCCGTCGTCTGCAACACCGGCGGCTCTCCCGAGCGCGAGCTCACCTACCTCACGCTGCTCCAGCGCCAGCGCGCCGCCGCCGTCATCCTCACCGGCGGATCGCTGGAGGACCCGGAGCACATGACGGCGGTGGCGGCGAAGCTGGCACGCCTCACGGACGCGGGAACGCGGATCGTGCTGTGCGGCCGGCCGCCCGTGCCGGGGGACTCGAGCGTGGCCGCGCTGACCTTCGACAACCGGGCAGGGGCGCGTCGGCTCACCGAGCACCTGCTGGCGCTCGGGCACCGGCGGATCGGTTACGTGGCGGGGCCGGCGGACCGGACGACGACCCGGCACCGGCTCGAAGGTCACCGCGAGGCGCTGGCCGGGGCGGAGCTGCCCGAAGGGCCCGTCGTCCACGGGTCGTACGACCGGGGCTCCGGCTACGACGCGACGCTCGAACTCCTGCGTCAGGAGCCGTCGTTGACGGCGGTCGTGGCGGCGAACGACACGGTCGCGCTGGGCGCGTGCGCGGCGCTGCGGGACCGGGGGCTGCGCATTCCGGAGGACGTCTCGGTGGCGGGCTTCGACGACCTCCCGTTCTCGGTCGACGCGGTCCCGGCCCTGACGACCGTACGCCTGCCACTCCAGGAGGCGGGCGCGCGGGCGGGCCGGCTCGCGATGGGCACGGAGGACGCCCCGCCGGGCGGCCTCGCGACGATCCCGGCGGAGCTGCTGGTACGGGACTCGACGGCGCGCCCGCGGGACTGACGGGCGCGAGCGGGCCCGAGGGAGGCTGGGCCGGGTGCCCTAACGCGAGGGTATGCGGCTCCCAACCGCCTCCGTACCTGCCTCCGTATCCGCCTTCGTACCTGCCTCGGCAACAACCTCCGTACCCGCCGGGCGCCTCGGCGCGAAGGAGGTCAGTGCCACTCCCCCGACCAGCAGGGTCGCCGCGCACCAGCGCAGGCCGGTGATGCCCTCGCCGAGGAAGAGGGCCGCCGAGGACATCCCGAAGACCGGGACCAGGAGGGAGAACGGGGCCACCGAGGAGGCCGGGTAGCGGCGCAGGAGCCGGCCCCAGGCACCGAAGCCGAAGACCGTGGTGATCCAGGCGACGTAGACGATGACGCCCGCGCCGGTCCAGTCGAGGCCGCGCAGCGCTGCGAGGTCGCGTTCCGGCCCTTCCAGGAGGAGGGAGAGGGCGAGCAGCGGCAGGATGGGCACGGTGCTGACCCAGACCATGAAGTTGAGGGCGTCGGGCGGGGACGCCTTGCGGGTCAGGACGTTGGAGACACCCCAGCAGGCCGCCGCCGCGATGCACAGCGCGAAGCCGGCGAGCGGCCCCGAGGCGCCCTCGTCGACCGCCGCGACACCGATGCCGGCGAGTGCCACCGCCATGCCCGCGATCGTGATCTTCCCGGGCCGTTCACCCAGCGCGAGGAAGGCGAACAGGGCCGTGAAGACCGCCTGGACCTGAAGGATCAGCGAGGAGAGCCCGGCCGGGGCGCCCAGGTCCATCCCCGTGAAGAGCAGGCCGAACTTCGCCACCCCCAGGACGAGCCCGACCCCCACGATCCACTTCCACGCGACCTTGGGGCGGCCGACGAGGAAGACGGCGGGCAGGGCGGCGGCGAGGAAGCGCAGAGCGGAGAAGAGCAGCGGCGGGAAGTGGTCGAGGCCGATCTCGATGACGACGAAGTTGACTCCCCAGACGGCGGCGACGAGCGCGGCCAGGGCGATGTGGGCGGGGCGCATGCCGTCGAGCATCGCCGCCATCGACCGTGTAGCACCAGCGAATTCTCCTTCATGGTTGGATGAAGCAACGCTTCATCGAGCTGCCCGGAAGGGGTACGACCGTGCTGGATCTCGGACGCCTGCGCGCCCTCCATGCCGTCGCCGTCCACGGGACGGTGGGCGCCGCGGCCGCCGCCCTCGGCTACACCCCGTCCGCCGTCTCCCAGCAGATCGCGAAACTGGAGCGGGAGACCCGCACCACCCTGCTCGAACGCCAGGGCCGCGGCGTGCGGCTCACCGACGAGGCCCACCAACTCGCCGCGACCGCCGAGACGTTGCTGTCGATCGTCGAGGAGGCGGAGGTACGGCTCGAGGAGCGGCGCGGGCTGCCCGCCGGACGCCTGGCGATCGGCTGCTTCGCGAGCGCCGCGCGCGGTCTGATGCCGCGGGCCCTCGCGGAGCTGGCAGTCCGTCACCCCTCGCTCGACGCCCGCCTCTCGGAGGTGGACCCCCACATCTCGATCGAACTCGTCTCCCGGGGCGTGATCGATCTCGCCGTCGCCCACGACTGGGACATCGCTCCACTCCCGACCCCGCCGGGCGTGGAACAGGCGGTGATCGGCGACGACCTGTGCGACGTCCTCGTCCCGCGGGAGCATCCGCTGGCGGCGCGGGCGACGGTACGGCGGGAGGAGCTGGCGAACGAGCGGTGGATCACGCAGCCGCCGGGGACGGTGTGCCACGACTGGCTGATCCAGACGCTGCGGGCCACCGGGTACGAACCGCACATCGTCCACCAGGCGGAGGAGAACCACACCCAGGTCGCCCTGGTCGCGGCGGGGCTCGGCATCGCGATGGTGCCCCGGCTCGGCCGCGGGACACTGCCGCCGGAGGTGACCCCGGTCCGGCTGGACCCGATGCCGAGGCGCCGGCTGCACGCCCTGTGGCGCACGGGCGCCGCCCGCCGCCCCGCGATCAGGGAGACGGTCCGCACGCTCCAGGAGCTCTGGCCCCAGGTCGCGTCGTCGACGACCTGAGCGACCGACCGACCCGACCGACCCGCGCGACGCAAGCGACCCGACCGACCCGCGCGACCGATTCCTGCTCAGGTCCTTGACCTGGCAGTTACTTTCGGGCTATCCGTGCTCCTTGGAAGTTTCCTTCACCCACTTCCTCCCACCCTGCACGGCCGGAAGGAGCATCAGTGCACCACCGCGCCCCCTCCAGACGCACCCTTCTCACGGTGACCGCCGCAGCCGCCGCTGCCTCCGTCACCGGGGTCAGCACCCCCGCCCACGCGACAGGCGACCGCACCCTCGAGCAGCTCATCTCCCGGATGTCCCTCGAAGAGAAGGTCGGCCAGCTCTTCGTCATGCGGGTGTACGGCCACTCCGCCACCGCCCCCGACCAGGCCGACATCGACCTGAACCTCAAGGAGATCGGCGTCCGCACCGCCGCCGAACTCGTCGAGAAGTACCACGTCGGCGGCGTCATCTACTTCACCTGGGCGCACAACACCCGCGACCCACACCAAATCGCCGCCCTCTCCAACGGCATCCAGCGGGCCGCCCTCGCCCAGCCCACGCCCGTCCCCGCGCTCATCTCCACGGACCAGGAGCACGGCATCGTCTGCCGGGTCGGCGAGCCGGCCACCCTGGTGCCCGGCGCCATGGCGCTCGGCGCCGGGGGCTCGCACTCCGATGCCCGGAAGGCCGCGCAGATCGCGGGCGCCGAACTGGCCGCCGTCGGCATCCGGCAGAACTACGCGCCGGTCGCGGACGTCAACGTCAACCCCGCCAACCCCGTCATCGGCGTCCGCTCCTTCGGCTCCGACCCGCAGGCCGTCGCCGACCTGGTCGCCGCCCAGGTCAAGGGCTACCAGCGGGCCGGCGTCGCGGCCACCTCCAAGCACTTCCCCGGGCACGGCGACACCGCCGTCGACAGCCACTACGGTCTGCCGACCATCAGCCACACCCGCGAGCAGTGGGCCGAACTGGACGCCCCGCCGTTCCGGTCCGCGATCGCCGCGGGCATCGACTCGATCATGACCGCGCACATCGTCGTCCCCGCGCTCGACCCGAGCGAGGACCCGGCGACCCTCTCCCGGCCCATCCTGACCGGCATCCTGCGCGAACAACTCGGCTACGACGGCGTGGTGGTGACGGACTCGCTCGGCATGGAGGGCGTCCGCACGAAGTACGGCGACGAGCGCGTGCCGGTGCTCGCGCTGAAGGCCGGCGTCGACCAGCTGCTCAACCCGCCGAAGCTGGACATCGCCTGGAACGCGGTCCTCCAGGCGGTCAAGAACGGCGAGCTGACCGAGGCCCGGCTCGACGAATCGATCCTGCGGATTCTGCGCCTCAAGGCGAAACTGGGGCTGTTCCGCAAGCCGTTCGTCACCGCCGCCGGAGTGGACCGTACGGTCGGCGCCGCCGACCACCTGGCCCAGGCCGACCGGATCGCCGAGGAGACCACCACCCTGCTCCTCAACGAGGGCGGATTCCTGCCGATCAGCCGGCTCAGCCACGGCAAGGTGCTGGTCGTCGGCGCCGATCCGGCCTCGCCGTCCGGCACCACCGGCCCCCCTACCACCACCCTCGCCACGACCTTCACCGAACTAGGCTTCACCGCCACGGCGTTGTCCACCGGGATCACCCCGACCGCGGCGAGGATCGACGAGGCGGTGGCCGCGGCGGCCGGCAAGGACGTCGTGGTCGTGGGCACGTACAACGTCTCGGACACCAGCCCGCAGCGCACCCTGGTCTCCCGGCTCGTCGCCACCGGTGTGCCGGTCGTGACGGTCGCGATCCGCAACCCGTACGACATCGCCAGGCTCACCGGGCAGCGGGCGACCGTCGCCGCGTACTCCTGGACCGATGTCGAACTGCGGGCCGCGGTACGGGTGATCGCGGGTCACGCCCTGCCGCGGGGGCGTCTGCCCGTCCCCGTCCAGCGGGCGGACGATCCGGCGCAGGTGCTGTACCCGGTCGGCCACGGCCTGTCCTACGCGAAACGTAACTGAGGACGCAGACCCCCCGTTCTCCCTGGCGAACGCCCGCCCTGGCGGGCCACGCTGGACGCGGAGATCGGGGGGGCTTTTCATGCGCGCTCTCAGGAGCGGGGTGGGGCTGTTCGGGGTGCTGCCGCTCGGGGTGCTGCTGGTCGCTCTCGCCGGCTGCCAGCGGGCGCCGGACACCAGGCCGCCGGGCCCCGTCACGTACACGACCTCGCCCGCCGACCACGGGGCGGTGTTCCTGGGGCCCGGGGACTGTTCCACCCGCGGCGCGGTGTACCGCGAGGTGCCGTGCACCAGCGAGAAGGCGGCGGCGCGGGTGACGACCCGGTACGAGGGGCAGCCCCCGGGGACGTCCGCCGCTCCGATGTGCCCGGCCACCACGGATTTCGTCCTGCACGTCTCGGACAACCTCTCGGCGGCGGACGAGAACGGCGACGGTGCGGTGCCGCAGGGGTACGCCTGCATGCGGAACCTGGAACCGCCGCATCCGGGCGACCCGGGCCGGGGCGGCGGACCGCGCACGGTCGTCGGGGACTGCCTCTCCGCCTCACGCGGGGGCCAGGTGAAGGAGACCGCCTGCGACGGCTCCGGCGAGCGCCCGCCCGTGTACCGGGTCGTCTCGGCGGTCACCGCCCGCGAACACTGCCCGTCGTCGACGGCGCTGTTCGTGGCGCTGGGCGGGGAGAGCCCGGTGGGCTGCGCCCGGCGGCTGTGACACCGCCGGGCGCGTAGGGACGTAGCCGCATCCCTGTGCAGGACGTACGCCGCATCCCTCTAGACGTACTCCGCGTCCCGCCGGACGTACGCCGCGTGCTTACGGGCGTACGCCGTGCTCCCGGCTCAGCTCCTCGTCGGCCGGCTTGTCGAGCCGGGCGTCGAAGCGGGCCAGAGGCTGCGCGGCGGCGGCCGTCGGGGCGTCGACTCCGGCCCAGGCGAGGATGCGCGCCGTGGCCTTGGCCCGCTCGTCCTCGACGAGACCGGCGACCTGGGCGCCGTGGTTGGCGCCCGGGGCCGTGTAGACATAGCTGTCACGGGCGCCCTTGCCGAGGCGGAACGGCTCGGCTCCCCACGGGTCGTTGCCGCCGTAGACGAAGAGCATCTGGTTCGCGTTCTTGCGGACCCAGTCGTCGACGTCCCGCATGGCCGACGGGTCGAACTTCATCGGGATCTCGCGCGGCACGAAGTTCCGGGCGGGCTGGTAGCCGTACCGGGACAGGCCGTTCAGGTGCGGCAGCTTGATGCTGGGCGAGCCGAGCTCGGTCGCCGCCTGGTAGTAGTACGGCGTGTACGGGTCGAGGCCCTGGTCGGTGTAGAAGGACCAGCCGGAGTAGGCGTCGATCGTCTCGTAGACGGTGTCGTCGCTCGCGGTGGCCGCGTCCGGCACGTCGGCGCAGACGTCCTCGCCGTAGTACTGCCAGAAGCCCCAGACGAAGTCGAGGACGACGGCCTCGTACGCCTTGTCGAGGGAGCCGACGGTGTTGAAGGTGGCGCCCTCGGAGGCCGCCCACTCCTTGTACTTCTTCTGGAGCGGCTCGCGGCGGACCAGCGCCTCGCGCTGCATCGCGTTGAGGCGGTCGCGGCACTCCTTGGTGCCGACGGTCTCGAAGAACCGGTCGTAGGCCGAGTCCTCCTTGTTGACCACGTCGTTGGGGGCGACGTACGCGACGACGCCGTCCATGTCGCGCGGGTAGAAGCGCTCGTAGTACGTGGCCGTCATGCCGCCCTTGGAGGCGCCGGTGGAGAGCCATTTCTGCCCGTAGATCTTCTTCAGGGCGGTGAAGATGCGGTGCTGGTCGCTCGCGGCCTGCCAGATGTCCAGCTTGGACCAGTCGGCGGGCTGCGGACGGGACGGCGTGAAGTACCGGTACTCCATCGAGACCTGGTTGCCGTCGATGATCCGGGTGGGCTCGCGGCGGCTGGGGTTGGTGCTCAGCCCGTAGCCGCTGGTGTGGAAGACGGTCGGGCGGTCGGTGTCCTTGTGGAGGACGGAGAGCCGCTGCTTGAACGTGCCCTTCCACGGGCGGCGGTGGTCGACCGGCTGGGTGTACTCGAGGACGAAGAAGCGGTAGCCGGCGTACGGCTTCTCCTCGATGAGGCTCATCCCGGGGATCGCCAGGATGCGGTCCTTGATGTCCGTACCGACGGCGCTGTCCGCGACGGCGGTCGTGCTGCCGGTGGCCGGCTCCGCGGCGGTAGCCGCGCCACTCGCTCCGACGGTGCCTATGAGCACCGTGAGCGACGCCAGCCATGTCAGCGACTTGCGCATTCACCCTCCCCTTGATTCACAACGGTGTCGCGAACCTAGCGGGGGCAACGTGTGTGCCGCCAGACCCAGTTGGCCCTTACCTCTGCTCCGGCACAGGTTTCAGCACAGGACCCAGCCCGTCGCCCCGCTCCGGCCGGCTATGGAACCGCTGGCACGGACACAGCGGTTGAGGGCGTGCACGGTGACGGGGCCCGCCTGGCGGGTGAAGCGGCCGCTGTCGACGACGGGCAGCCCGCCCCGGGGCTGGAGGGAGACGGACATGTCACGGCGCGGGCCGGGCACCTTGGCGACGGCGAGGGCGCAGACGTACTGGCGGCTGCGGTAGAGGCGCAGCTCACCGGTGGCGAAGCCGACCGTCTTGGTGGGGCGCCCGCTGCAGAGCGAGGCGGCGTCGGCGGACGCCGTACCGGGTCCGGCGAGGGTGAGGGCGCCGACGGCGAGCAGCACCGCCAGCAGATGCCCGAGCAGCCGTGTGCCGCGTGTCGTCACGCTGGTCCCACCGAACACCTGGATCCCCTCCCGACTCTGTGCCGTACATGCGTACGACGCAGGGGAGCGCTGCGCGGTTGCCTTCACGAGAAGCCGGTGGCGGTGGCGCCGGCGGTACGCCGCCGGCTCCCGGACCGACCGGAGCTCAGACCACCTTGGCCGCGGCCGGCTCCGCCTCGCCGATGAACGTGCGCCACAGCTCCGCGTACGCGCCGTCCCGTGCCAGCAGCTCGTCGTGGGTGCCGTCCTCCACGACGCGGCCGTGCGCCATGAGGATCACGCGGTCCGCGCGGGCGGCGGTGGTGAGGCGGTGGGCGACGACCAGCGTCGTACGGCGGCCGGCCAGGCGGTCGGTGGCCTGGTTGACCTGGGCCTCGGTGGCCAGGTCGAGGGCGGCCGTGGCCTCGTCGAGGAGCAGGATGTCCGGGTCGACGAGCTCGGCGCGGGCCAGCGCGATCAGCTGCCGCTGACCGGCGGACAGGTTGCGGCCGCGCTCGGCGACCTCGTGGAGGTAGCCGCCGTCCAGGGTCGCGATCATGTCGTGGGCGCCGACCGCGCGGGCCGCCGCCTCGACCTCCGCGTCGGTCGCCTCGGGGCGGCCGTACGCGATGGCGTCACGGATCGTCCCGGCGAAGAGGTACGCCTCCTGGGGCACGACCCCGAGCCGGTGGCGGTACGCGGTGAGATCGAGGTCCCTGAGGTCGGTGCCGTCGGCCGTGACGCGGCCGGCGGTCGGGTCGTAGAACCGCGCGACCAGCTTGACCAGGGTGGACTTCCCGGCACCGGTCTCGCCGACGAAGGCGACGGTCTGCCCGGCGGGGATGCGCAGGTCGATCCCCGTCAGGGCCTCCTCGGGCGCGTCGGCGGACCCGTACGCGAACGTCACGTCCTCGAAGGCGACCTCGCCGCGCAGCGACAGCACGTCCAGGGGTGCGTCGGCGGCGGCCGTCGACGTCGGCTCCTGGAGCAGCTCCTGCATCCGCTTCAGGGAGACGGTGGCCTGCTGGTAGCCGTCGAAGACCTGGGAGAGCTGCTGCACGGGCGCGAAGAAGAGGTCGATGTAGAGCAGGTACGCGACCAGGGCGCCCGTCGTCAGGGTGCCGGCCTCGATCCGGTTCGCACCGACGATCATCACGGCCGCCGCGGCCACGGAGGACAGCAGCGTGACGAAGGGGAAGTAGATCGAGATCAGCCACTGCCCGCGGATGCGGGCCTCGCGGTAGTCGGCGCTGCGGTCCGCGAACCGGGCGGCGCCCGAGCGCTCGCGGCGGAAGGCCTGCACGATCCGGAGGCCGGAGACCGACTCCTGGAGGTCGGCGTTGACGACGCTGATCCGGTCCCGCGCCAGCTCGTACGCCTTCACGCTGGAGCGGCGGAAGAAGAACGTGGCGAGGGCGAGGACCGGCAGCGTCGCGAAGACGACCAGGGCGAGCTGGAGGTCGAGGACGAGCAGCGCGCCCATGATCCCGAAGAAGGTCGTGACGGAGACGAATGCGGTGACGAGCCCGGTCTGGAGGAACGTGGACAGCGCGTCCACGTCCGTGGTCATCCGGGTCATGATCCGGCCGCTCAGCTCGCGCTCGTAGTAGTCGAGGCCGAGCCGCTGGAGCTGGGCGAAGATCTTCAGCCGGAGGGCGTAGAGGACCCGCTCGCCGGTGCGGCCGGTCATCTTGATCTCGGCGGTCTGCGCGGCCCACTGCACGACGACGGTCAGCAGGGCGAGCACGGAGGCGGCCCAGACGGCGCCCATGGCGAGCTTGTTGACGCCGTCGTCGATGCCGTGCCGGATCAGTACGGGCAGCAGCAGGGCCATGCCCGCGTCGACGGCGACGAGGCCGAGGCTGATGAGCAGCGGGAGGCCGAAGCCGCGCAGCAGGCGGCGCAGCCCGTAGGACTCCTCGGGGGTGACGGCCCGCGCCTCGTCGACGTCCGGGGTGTCGGTGGCGGGCGGGAGCGCCTCGACGGCGGCGAGCAGTTCGGGGGTGGCTCCGGGCGCCGAGGACTCCGCGGCGGCGTTCTCCTCGCGTACCCAGAGGGTGGGCGTGATGCCGCGTTCGGCGTCGAACTCGGCGTCCAGCTCCGCGCGCAGGGTGCGGTCCTCCGGGACCTCCACCGCCACGGCGTGTCCGGGCGAGACGCCGCCGAGCTCGTCGGGGTCGGTGAGGAGCTGCCGGTAGAGCGCGGAGCGCTCCTCCAGCTCCTCGTGCGTGCCGATGTCGGAGAGCCGGCCGTCGTCGAGGACGGCGATCCGGTCGGCGAGGCCGAGGGTGGAGCGGCGGTGGGCGATGAGGAGGGTCGTGCGGCCGGCCATCACGGAGGCGAGGGCCTCGTGGATCTCGTGCTCCACGCGCGCGTCGACGGCGGAGGTGGCGTCGTCGAGGAGGAGCAGCCGGGGGTCGGTGAGGATGGCGCGGGCGAGGGCGATCCGCTGGCGCTGGCCGCCGGAGAGGGTGAGGCCGTGCTCGCCGACCTTGGTGTCGTAGCCGTCGGGCAGCTCGGCGATGAAACGGTCGGCCTGGGCGGCGCGCGCCGCGTTCTCGATCTGCTCCTGGGTGGCGTCCGGGTGGCCGTACGCGATGTTGGCGCGGACGGTGTCGGAGAACAGGAAGCTGTCCTCGGGGACGAGTCCGATGGCGGCGCGCAGGGAGTCGAGGGTGAGCTCGCGGACGTCGTGGCCGCCGACGAGGACGGCCCCGTGGGTGACGTCGTAGAAGCGCGGCAGCAGGAGCGAGACGGTGGACTTGCCGCTGCCGGAGGCGCCGACGACGGCGACGGTCTCGCCGGAGCGGATCTCCAGGGAGAAGCCGTCGAGGACGGGACGTGATGTGCCGGAGGCGCCCTCGTACGCGAAGCTCACGTCGTCGAACTCGACGGTGGCCTCGGCGTCCGCCGGCAGCTCCTTCGTACCGTCCTCGATCGCCGGCTGGGTGTCGATGAGCTCCAGGACGCGGTCGACGCCCGCGCGGGCCTGCTGGCCGACGGTGAGGACCATGGCGAGCATCCGGACCGGGCCGACGAGCGAGGCGAGGTAGGAGGAGAAGGCCACGAAGGTGCCGAGCGTGATCTGGCCGCGGGTGGCGAGCCAGCCGCCGAGCGCGAGGACGGCGACCTGACCGATGGCGGGGACCGCCTGGAGGGCGGGGGTGTACCTCGAGTTGAGCCGGATCGTGCGCAGCCGGCCGGCGAAGAGCTTGCGGCTGGCGTCGCGGATCTTGCCGGTCTCCTGCTCCTCCTGCCCGAAGCCCTTGACGACCCGGACGCCGGTCACGGAGCCGTCGACGACCCCGGCGACAGCGGCCGCCTGCGCCTGGGCGTACCAGGTGGCGGGGTGGAGCCGGACGCGGCTGCGCTTGGCGATGAACCAGAGGGCGGGGGCGACGGCGAGGGCGACGAGGGTGAGCGGGAGGGAGAGCCAGGCCATGACGGCCAGGGAGATCAGGAAGAGCAGGATGTTCCCGATCGTCATCGGGAGCATGAAGAGCAGGCCCTGGATCAGCTGGAGGTCGCTCGTGGCCCGCCCGACGACCTGCCCGGTGGACAGCTCGTCCTGCCGCCGGCCGTCGAGCCGGGTGATGGTGCCGTACATCTCGGTACGGAGGTCGTGCTGGACGTCGAGGGCGAGCCGGCCGCCGTAGTAGCGGCGGATGTAGGTGAGGACGTAGACGACGAGGGCGGCGCCCATGAGGAGCCCCGTCCAGACGCCGAGAGACCTGGTCTTCGCCCCGATGACGTCGTCGATGATCACCTTGGTGATCAGCGGCACGAGGGCGAGGACGGCCATGCCGGCCAGGGATGACCCGAGCGCGAGCACGACATTGGTCCGGTACCGCCACGCGTACCCGGCCAGCCTGCGCGCCCAGCCCCGTTCTTCTTGCCCCGCCGCGGCCACGTGGTGCCTCCCGTTCGTCCTGCTCTACCGGAAGGCACCAACACGGGTGAGGTGGGATTTCATCCCGCCGCAACAAACTCGCGCACAGGTCCGGTCCCTGGTCCTAGGACCAGGGACCGCGCGGTTCAGATGTGCGTCGGCTCGAACATGCGCAGGAGAGCCGGGAGGACCACCACCGAGGGGCCCGGGGTCTCCAGGGCCTTCGACAGGTCGGCCGTCAGGGATTCCGGGGTCGTGCGGGCCGCGGGGACGCCGAAGGATTCCGCCAGGGCGACGAAGTCCGGGCGGGCGAGTTCGGTGGCCGTGGCCTCGCCGAAGGCGTCCGTCATGTACTCGCGCAGGATCCCGTAGCCGCCGTCGTCCACGATCAGCCAGGTGACGTTCGAGCCGTACTGCTTCGCCGTCGCCAGCTCGGCGATCGAGTACATCGCACCGCCGTCGCCGGAGACCGCGAGGACCGGCCGGGTCGGGTCGGCCGCCGCCGCGCCGAGGGCCGCGGGGAAGCCGTAGCCGAGGCCGCCGGCGCCCTGGGCCGAGTGCATCGTGTTCGGGTGGCGGGCGTCGAAGGCCGACCACGCCCAGTAGGCGAGGATCGTCATGTCCCAGAAGCTGGGCGAGTCGTCCGGCAGCGCCTCGCGGACCGAGGCCACGATCCGCTGCTCCAGGCCGAGGTCCTGGGCCGCGATCCGGTCCCGGACCTTGGTGAGGACGGCCTCGACCCGGGCGGGG
The DNA here is from genome assembly GCF_042731085.1 of Streptomyces sp. NPDC059875. NCBI lineage: Bacteria > Bacillati > Actinomycetota > Actinomycetes > Kitasatosporales > Streptomycetaceae > Streptomyces > Streptomyces sp. NPDC059875. Next base: position 153,064 of record NZ_JBHWJZ010000012.1, on the reverse strand, counting down.
GCGGTCTCGTCCGGGCGCTCCGGCACGGTCTCCAGGAGCGCCGAGAGCGCCAGGCGGGCGTCCGCGTGGATGCCGAGCGCCGGGTGGTTGGACTCCAGCTTGCCCGCGTCCGCCTCGATCTGGATCACCCGGCCGCGCGGGGCGAAGGTGTGGTAGTTCGAGGACAGCTCGCCGAGGCCGGAGCCGACGACCAGCAGGACGTCCGCGTCCTCCAGGAAGTCGGTGGTGTGCCGGTCCTCCAGCCAGGACTGCAGCGAGAGCGGGTGCTCCCAGGGGAAGGCGCCCTTGCCGCCGAAGGTGGTGACCACGGGCGCGTTGACCCGCTCGGCGAGCGCGCGCAGCTTGCCGGAGGCGTCGGAGCGGACGACTCCGCCGCCCGCGATGATCGCGGGCCGCTCGGCGTTCGCGAGGAGATGGGCCGCGACCGCCGTCAGCTCGGGGCGCGGGACGACCTCCTCGGGCGTCGCGTCCATCGCCGTGACGACGGGTAGCGACGTCTCGGCGAGCAGCACGTCCTGCGGGATCTCGACCCAGACCGGCCCGTGTGGGGCGGTCAGCGCCGACTCCCAGGCCGCCGCGATCGCGGACGGGATCTGGGACTGCGTACGGACGGTGTGGACGGACTTCACGATGTCCCGGAAGGACGCCTGCTGGTCGCGCAGCTCGTGGAGGTAGCCGTGCCGCCCGCCGCCGAGGCCGGCCACCGGGACCTGGCTGCCGATCGCGAGGACGGGCGCGGAGGCGGCGGCCGCCTCCTGGAGCGCGGCGAGCGACATCAGCGCGCCGGGGCCGGTGGAGAGCAGCAGCGGGGCCGCCTCGCCGGTCATCCGGCCGTACGCGTCGGCCGCGAAGCCCGCGTTGTTCTCGACGCGCAGTCCGACGTACGAGAGCGAGGAGCGGCGCAGCGCGTCGAACATGCCGAGGGCGTGCTGGCCGGGCAGGCCGAAGACGGTGGTCGCCCCGAGACCGGAGAGGGTCTCGACGACGAGGTCGCCGCCGTTGCGCCCTGCGGGCGGGTTGAGCGCGGCGGCGGTCTGGGCCTCCGTGGGGCGGAGCACCAGGTCGTGGTCGTGGGTCATGGACGGTCCCTCTGGGCGTGGCGTGGTGGTCGGGTGCGGCCCGGTGGGTGGTTTGTGCCCACCCGTTCCGCCCCTGCAGAACGAATGCCCACAAACCACCAGGGGGCTACTTCGCGCGGCTCGCCGCGATCTGGCGGGACATGATCGTCGTCAGCTCGTACGCCGTGTGCGAGGCGGCGACGGCGGTGATCTCGGCGTGGTCGTAGGCCGGGGCGACCTCGACGACGTCGGCGGAGACCAGGTTGCAGGAGGACAGGCCGCGCAGGATCTCCAGGAGCTCGCGGGAGGTCATGCCGCCCGCCTCCGGGGTGCCGGTGCCGGGGGCGTGCGCCGGGTCGAGGCAGTCGATGTCGATGGAGATGTACAGCGGGCGGTCGCCGATGCGCTGGCGCAGCTGGTCGGCGACCTCGTCGGCGCCACGGCGGTAGATGTCCGCCGAGGTGACGATGCCGAAGCCCATCTTCTCGTCGTCGGTGAGGTCCTGCTTGCCGTACAGCGGGCCGCGGGTGCCGACGTGGGACAGCGCCTCGGTGTCGAGGATGCCCTCCTCGACGGCGCGGCGGAACGGCGTGCCGTGGGTGTACTCGGCGCCGAAGTAGGTGTCCCAGGTGTCGAGGTGCGCGTCGAAGTGGAGCAGGGCCACCGGGCCGTGCTTCTTGGCGACGGAGCGCAGCAGCGGCAGCGCGATGGTGTGGTCGCCACCGAGGGTCATCATGCGCGCGCCGGTGCCGAGCAGGTCGTCGGCCGCGGCCTCGATCGTCTCGACGGCCTCGTTGATGTTGAACGGGTTGGCGGCGATGTCACCGGCGTCGGCGACCTGCGCCAGGGCGAACGGCGAGGCGTCCTGGGCCGGGTTGTACGGGCGCAGGAGGCGGGAGGCCTCGCGGATCGCGTTGCCGCCGAAGCGGGCGCCGGGGCGGTAGGAGACGCCGCTGTCGAAGGGGACGCCGACCACGGCGACGTCGGCGGTGCCGACCTCGTCGAGTCGCGGCAGCCGGGCGAACGTCGCGGGACCGGCGTACCGCGGGATGCGGGACGAGTCGATCGGGCCGCGGAAGGCGTTCTGGTCGCTGCTGCTCATGGTCGGGTCCTCCTGGGTGTATCGGTGGGGTCCGGTCGGGGGCCTCGGGTCTCGGGGCCCCCGACCGGGAGTCTGCGGTGCGGTCAGCCGGTCGAGGCGGCCGGAACGGTCTCCGGCGTCTCGTCGGCTTCGGCGGATTCGGGGTCCTGGCCGGCCAGCCGGGCGCGCCAGTTCGCGAGCACGGCGGCGTCCGTCGGGCGGGTCGCCAGGGAAACGATCACATACGCGGCGAGCGAGGCCAACAAACCATAGTAAACAGGCTCATTTGCCAAGATTCCGTAAGTCCACATCAAGCCAATGACGGACAGGCCGCCGACGGTGACCGCGGCAAGGGCGCCCTGCACGGTGCCGCGGCGCCACAGCAGGCCGCCGAGGATCGGCACGAGCAGCCCGCCGACCAGCAGGTTGTAGGCGACGGTGAGGGCCTGCACGACGTCGTTCAGGGCGATGGCGATGGCGATGGTGGCGATGCCCATGAGCAGGATGAAGAGGCGGTTGCCCTTCACCTCGTCGTGGTCGTCGCCGTTGCCGGTGGCCAGACCGCGCAGGCGCGACCAGATGTCGTTGTTGGCGACGGTGGCGCAGGCGATCAGCGCGCCGGAGGAGGTCGACATGACGGCGGCCAGCGCGGCGGCGAGGACCAGGCCCCGCACACCCATGGGCAGCTCGTCCTTGACGATGGTCGCGAAGGCGTCGTCGGCGCTGGGCAGGTTCGGGTAGAGCACCTTGGCCGCGGTGCCGATGACGGCGCCGGCCAGGGCGTACACGAGACAGTACGTACCGGCGACGGTGCCGCCCCACTTGGCGACCTTGTCGGTCCGGGCCGTGAAGACCCGCTGCCAGATGTCCTGGCCGATGAGCATGCCGAAGGTGTAGATCAGCACGTACGTGAAGATCGTCTCGCCGCCGATGCCGAGCGGCGCGAAGTACTCGGTGGGCAGCTGGGCCTTCATCTCGGCGAAGCCGCCGGCCTTGATCACGGCGATGGGCAGCAGCAGGATCAGCACGCCGATGGTCTTCACCACGAACTGCACCATGTCGGTGAGGGTGATGGACCACATGCCGCCGAGCGTCGAGTACGCGACGACGATGGCGCCGCCGAGGACGATCGCGAACGTGCGGGGCAGGTCGAAGAGGACGTCGAAGATCGTGGCGTACGCGATGGTCGAGGTGACCGCGAGCATCAGCGTGTACGCCCACATGACCACGCCCGAGATGACACCGGCCTTGCCGCCGTAGCGCAGGTCGAGCATGTCGGAGACGGTGTAGACCTTCAGCCGGGCGATGCGGGCGGAGAAGAAGACGCTCAGCGCCAGCAGGCCGAGGCCGATGGTGAAGACCATCCAGGCGCCGGAGAGGCCGTACTTGTAGCCGAGGCCCACGCCGCCGATGGTCGAGGCGCCGCCGAGGACGATGGCGGCCATGGTCCCGGAGTACATCCAGGGGCCGAGCCGACGACCCGCCACCAGGAACTCGCTCTTGGACTTGGCGCGGCGCATGCCCCACCAGCCCATCGCGAGCATGCCGGCCAAGTACAGGACGATCACTGTGTAGTCGACGGCCATGGGGCCCTCCCTCGTTCACTTCGGTGGCGTGTCGTGCGGGTGGAGTGACTCCAGTGACTGATCGCGGGGACATCCGCCCGTACCCGCGGCCGCTGGATGGGTCGAGACTAGGTGGCCGGAAAGGGCCCCTGAAGCGTAAGTTTCATCCACTGTTCATCGGGGGCAATGTACGAAAGGTCCATAGCGATGACCGCCCAGGAACCCGCATCCGCCCCGCCGGCTCCACCGGCTCCACCCGTCTCACTGGCCGCTCTGCTCAGCCGCCAGGACCTGGGGCTCCGGCTGCTCGCGGGGCCGCCGGACGCGGCGATCCACTGGGTGCACACCTCCGAGATGGCCGACCCGTACCCGTATCTGCTCGGCGGCGAGCTGCTGATGACGGCCGGCGTGCAGCTCCCGGACCCGGCGCACTATGTGGAGCGGGTGGTGGCGGCGGGCGCGGCGGCGCTCGGGTTCGGCGTCGCGCCGGTGTACGACACGGTGCCCGCGGCCCTCGTCGCCGCGTGCGAGCGTCACGGGCTCCCGCTGCTCGAAGTGCCGCCGCAGACGCCGTTCACGGCGGTGGCCCGGGCGGTGTGGCGGCTGATGGCGGAGGCCCGCCACCGCGAGCTGCGCCGGGTGACCGAGGCGCAGCAGTCGCTGGCCACGGCGGCCGCCCGGCCGGCTCCGGTCCCGGCGGTCCTCGGCGCGCTGGCGTCCCGGCTCGGCGGGCGGGCGGTGCTCTACGCGGCGGACGGCTCGGCGTACGCGGCGGCGGGCCGGGCGATCGGCGCGGAGGCGGAGGCCGCGCTGCGGGACCTGGCGGGGGTGGTGGGCCCGCGCCCCGGCGGCCCGGCGTCGGCGAGCGCGGACGGCGGGGGGATGCGGCTCGCGGCGTACGCGCTGGGCGGCGGCGGTCTCGCCCTGGGCGTGGCCGCCGAGCGCCGGGAGGCCGCGGACCACACGATCGCCGGGGTGGCGGTCGTCCTGCTCTCCCTGCTGACCGCCCCGCACCGCGGCGCGGACGTCTCGGCCCGGGACGCGGCCCTGGTCCGCCTCCTCCTTGGCGCCCCACCGGAGGAGGCCGCACCCGCCCTGGGACCGGGCCCCTGGACCGTGGTCCACGCCCGCGGCGGCGACGGCACCCCCCTCGCCGCGGCGACGCTGGCCTCGGCCCTGGGCACCCCTCTGGTGGACGCGGGCGAGCCGGAGGACACCGGGGCCACGGAGTCGGGCCGCCACGCGGGCGAGCCGTCCGGGCGGACCGGGAAGCCCACCCGGCCCGGTCACGAGGGCAGAGCCGCCGTCCGGCTCCTGCTGCCGGCCTCCTCCCCCGTCACCGCCCAGCCCGGGTGGACCCTCGGGGCCGGCGCCCCGGTCGAGGCCCGGGACCTCGCCGTCGGCGACGCCCAGGCCGCGCGGGCGCTGCGGCGGGCCGAGGCGACCCGCGCCGCGCTCGTACGCCACCGGCCCGCCGGGTTCGGCGGGCTGATGGACCGGGAGGAGGCGTCCGCGTACGCACGGACCCTGCTCGCGCCGATCGGCGAGCCGCTGATCGAGACGCTGCGGACCTGGCTGTCCCTGCACGGCAACTGGGACCGCACGGCCGTCGCCCTGGACATCCACCGCAACACCGTCCGCCAGCGCATCGCCCGCTGCGCCACGCTCCTGGAGATGGACCTGGACGACGCGGACGTACGGATGGAGCTGTGGTTCGCCCTCGCCAGGGTGTGACCGGGAGGGTGTGACCGACCGCGATCGGGACGTCCTGGACAGCCAGGGTCAGGGCCAGAGCTTGTTCACCGCGGTACGCGTGGTCGCCTTGAAGTCCTGCACCGGGGCGTCCTCGAGGTCGCCCATCTGCCCCCACTGGACGTAGGTGACGGTCCGTCCGTCACGGCCCACCGAGAAGAGATGGATGTCCGTGGTCCCGATCTCGCGGTTCTCGGTGTCCAGGCTGTAGACGTACGCGCCCTCCTCCACCGCGAGCCTGCCCTGGTACAGGCTGCTCGCGTCGATGCCGGGGTACTCGCGCTCGAGGCGCTCCCCGCAGCCGGCCAACGCCTTGCGCAGCGCGTCGACGAGCCCGGCGGCCTTGGCTTCGGTCGCGGCGACCGTGGTGACCTGGACAGCGCCGGTGTCCAGTTCGGTGCGGAAGGTGCGGTGGCTGGTGCCCTCGACCGGGAGCACGCCCGGGGAGCAGAACATGCCGGTCTCCGGCAGCCCCGCGGTGACCGGATCGGCTGTCCACGGCGTGGCGGAGGGCGGCATCTGCGCCGCGGACAGGAACGCCGGCCGCGGCGCCGTGGTGGTGGTCGGGGCCGCCGAGGCCGTGGCGGACGGAACGGCGGCCAGGGCGACGAGGCCGAGGGCGGCGCCGGAGACGGCGAGGACGGAGCGGAACGTGGTCATGACGGGATCCCCCTGATCGCTGCGGGTCGTGAAGACTCCGCCAGCGTCCGGGCGGAGGAACGGCGGGCGCAACGGCGGCGCGTGCCCGCGCCGTGCCGGAACCGTTCCACCCCCGCTGACGTGGGAGTACGTAAAGGGGGTGGAACGCGGATGGGACGGACGCAGGACCCGGCGGTCGAGGAGTTCGCGCGGCAGGTCCGCGCGCTCAAGGAACGCTCCGGCCGCAGCTACGGCTCCCTCGCGCGGCGGCTGAACGTGAGCACGTCCACGCTCTTCCGGTACTGCTCCGGCGAGACGGTGCCGGAGCGGTTCACCGTGATCGACCGGCTGGCCGGGCTCTGCAGAGCGACCGAGGAGGAGCGGCACCGCCTCCAGCTGCTGTGGACCCGGGCCGACCAGGTCCGGAGGCCATCGCCCGCGCCGGAGCCGGGGCCGGGACCGAGGAGGGCGGCGGCGGATCCGGTGGGGGTGCCGGCGCCGGCACCCGTCCCGCGCGCCGGGTCGCACGGGACGCGTCCGAGCCGCGCGCGGCTGCGCGCCGGGACCGCCGCGGCGGTCACCACGACCCTCGCGCTCTTCGCTCTCGGCCCGTCGACCGCCTCCGGCTCGGGCTCCGGATCGGACTCCGGGAGCCGGGCCGCCCCCACCGCGGAACGCACCTCCCCCGGTCCCCCTGCCCCAGCCCCCGCGCCGCCCTTCACCTGGACCGTCGCATCGCACGTCTGGAAGCAGGGCTGCGGCCACACCTACCTCGTCGACGGCGGACCCGAGCAGGTGCCCCCACCTCCCGCGGCGCAGGACGCCGCGCCGTGGGCACGTGCCCAGGACGCCGTGCACGGAGGGGACACCCTCGTGCGCCTCTCCCTTCAGGGCAGGTCTCCCACCACGGCGGTGCTCATCGAAGCCCTGCACGTACGGGTCACCGGCCGCGCGGAGCCCCTCGCCCGGAACGCGTACCGGATGGACAACGGCTGCGGCGGCGCCGTCACCCCCCGCTTCTTCGACGTGAACCTCGACGCGCACCGTCCCGTGGCACGCTCCGTCGCGGGCTTCGACGCCCTCGCGGGCGACACCGGCCGGCCGATCCCCGCGGTCTCCCTCCCGTACGCCGTGACGGCCTCGGCCCCCGAGGAACTGCTGGTGACCGCCCGGACGGTCGGCTGCGACTGCCGTTGGTACCTGGAGCTGGAGTGGAGCAGCGCGGGGCGGACCGGCACGGTCCGGATCACCGACGACGGCCGGCCGTTCCGTACGAGCGGCATCGAGGGGAGCCCCGTGTTCGAGTACGACACCCTCAACCACCGCTGGATCACCGCTCAGGCCCCTGGCGCCTGAGCGGACGTGATGTGGGCAACCCTGCGGCCCTCAGATCTGGACAGCGGCGTGAACTGATGGGTAACTTGACTGAGCAAGCGCTTAGGCATAGTGGGCCAGGCGCCCAGGACTCCGAGGAGGCGGCTCGTGCGCCGTACCGTATTCAACGAGGACCACGAGGCGTTCCGGGAGACCATCCGCGCCTTCATCGAGGCCGAGGTCGTCCCCGTCTACGACGAGTGGTTCGCCGCCGGCCAGGCGCCGCGCGAGTTCTACGGCAAGCTCGGCGAGCTGGGCATCTTCGGCATCAACGTCCCCGAGGAGTTCGGCGGCGCGGGCCTGGACACCCACAAGTTCGAGGCCGTCCTCTACGAGGAGACCTCGCGCGCGGGCGTCCAGTTCGGCGGTTCCGGCGTGCACGTGCTGCTCGCCCTGCCGTACATCAAGATGCTCGCCACCGACGAGCAGAAGAAGCGTTACCTCCCGAACTTCGTCTCCGGCGACGAGATGTGGGCGCTGGCGATGACCGAGCCGGGCACCGGCTCCGACGTCGCGGGCATGAAGACCACCGCCAAGCTCTCCGAGGACGGCACGCACTACGTCCTCAACGGCGCCAAGACCTTCATCACCGGTGGCGTCCACGCCGACCGCGTGATCGTCTGCGCCCGTACGTCCGCCCCGACGGCCGAGGACCGCCGCTTCGGCATCTCCCTCTTCGCCGTGGACACCAAGTCCGAGGGCTACTCCATCGGCCGGAAGCTCGACAAGCTCGGCCTGCGCACCTCCGACACCGCCGAGCTGGCGTTCGTCGACGTGAAGGTGCCGGTCGAGGACCTCCTCGGCGAGGAGGGCAAGGGCTTCTACTACCTCGGCCACAACCTGGCCTCCGAGCGCTGGGGCATCGCCTTCGGCGCCTACGCGCAGGCCAAGGCCGCCGTCCGCTTCGCCCAGCAGTACGTGCAGGAGCGCACCGTCTTCGGCAAGCCGGTCGCGCACTTCCAGAACACCAAGTTCGAGCTGGCCGCCTGCCAGGCCGAGGTGGACGCCGCCGAGGCGGTCGCCGACCGCGCCCTGGAGGCCCTGGACGCGGGCGAGCTGACCCCGGCCGAGGCCGCGAGCGCCAAGCTCTTCTGCACCGAGGTCGCGCACCGCGTCATCGACCGCTGCCTCCAGCTGCACGGTGGCTACGGCTACATGAACGAGTACCCGATCGCGCGCCTCTACGCCGACAACCGCGTCAACCGCATCTACGGCGGCACCAGCGAGATCATGAAGTCGATCATCGCGAAGTCGATGGGCCTGTAAGTGCCCGAGGCGCACAACGCTCTGGATGCCCTGCTCGATCTGCTCGACCTGGAGCGGATCGAGCAGGACATCTTCCGGGGACAGTCCCGCTCCGCCGTCGTCCCCCGCGTCTTCGGCGGCCAGGTGGCCGCGCAGGCGCTGGTGGCGGCGGGGCGGACCGTCCCCAACGACCGGATCGCCCACTCGCTGCACGCGTACTTCCTGCGCGCCGGGGACCCGGGCGCGCCGATCGTGTACACGGTCGACCGCATCCGGGACGGCCGCTCCTTCACCACCCGGCGGGTCGTCGCCGTCCAGCACGGGCAGCCGATCTTCCACCTCTCCGCGTCCTTCCAGACGTACGAGGAGGGCCTGGAGCACCAGTACGACATGCCGGCCGCGCCGGACCCGGAGTCCCTGCCGACGGCGGCCGAGATGCTGCCCCGGCACCTTCCGGCCGACGTGGCCGCGCGCCTGGTCGAGGCGCGTGCGGCGGTGGACCTGCGGTACGTCGACACCCCGCCCTGGGGCTCCGTCGGTGAGCCGCGCGAGCCGCGCTCGCAGGTCTGGTTCCGTACGAACGGCAAGCTGGCCGACGACCCGCTGCTCCACGTCTGTCTGGCGACGTACGTGTCCGACATGACGCTGCTCGACTCGGTGCTGCTCGCCCACGGGCGGGGCGGCTGGGCGGTCGGCGACGTCGTCGGGGCGTCGCTGGACCACGCGATGTGGTTCCACCGGCCGTTCCGGGCCGACGAATGGCTGCTGTACGACCAGGAGTCGCCGTCCGCCTCGGGCGGGCGAGGGCTCGGCCAGGCCCGGATCTACACGCAGGACGGGCAGCTGGCGATCTCCGTCATCCAGGAGGGCGTGGTCCGCGTCCCGCGCTGAGACCGAGACGGATCAGGCGGCGGTGGTGCGCGGTGAAGGCGACGCGTGAAGTGTCCCCGACCAGCTCGAGTTCGGCCGCCGCGTCGAGGGATGCCTCGAACGCGTAGAGCAGGAACCGATCAGAGCAGCCCGGCCGCGTCGAGCAGGTAGTCGGTGAGCGGCTCGTAGTACCGGGGGTCCAGGACGTGGTCGTCCAGGGGGATCGTGACCTGCATCGTGCCCTCGGCCTCGCCGATGAAGAGGGCGGGGTCGTTGCAGTCGGCGTAGCCGACGGAGTCGATGCCCCGCTGGCCCGCGCGGCCCGCCCAGCCGTGGTCGGCGACGACGAGGTCCGGTCGGCCGTCCTCGCCGAGGGCGTCCAGGATCGCGTTCATCGGTTCCGGCGAGTGGGTGTGCCAGAGGGTGGCGCCCCGCTCGAAGACGGCGACGTCGGCGAACTGGACGACGTACCCCTCGTCCGCGATGAGCCCGCCCGGGATCCGTACGATGTCGCAGCCCTTGGCCCGTAGGGCGGCGGCGACCCGGCTGTGGGCGTCGATCAGCGCGCCGGGGTGCCCGGTCGCGAACAGCACCCGCTCCTTGCCCGCGGCGGCCTTGCGCAGCCGCGCGGCCGTCCGGTCGAGGGCGTCGACGGTCAGCTCGGGGTCGATGGTGTCCTGCCCGGTGCGGTGGGCGGGGTCGTCGTTCACCCCGCACCGCTCGGCCATGACGGCGAGCACGTCCTGCTCGTCGGTCCACCGGTCGCCGAGCTCGAGGCCGAGCCAGTAATGCCGGTCGCCGTTGGCGAGCTTGCGGTAGTGGGAGAGGTTGTTGTCGCGCGGGGTGGCGACGTCACCTGCGATCCGGGTCCGTACAAGGTGCTCGACGAGGGCGGGGCGACTGAGTATCGGCATGGTGCTCATTCTGCCGGTCCGTGGCGTCGGCGGCCGCCCGATTCCGCCCCGTGGACCGGAGGCTACGCCTCCGCCAGGGCGCCGAACGCCCCGTGCGCCAGCCGCCTGAGCAGCTCCTCCATGGCCCCGCGCCCCAGCGCCGCGAGGTGCGGCGTCGAGTTCAGCAGCCCGAACACCGCGTGCACGGCGGCCCGCGCCTCCGACTCACCGGCCGCCGGGTACAGCTCCCGCACCACCGCCACCCACAGCTCCACGTACTGCCGCTGCAGCTGCCGCACCCGCTTGCGGTCCTCGTCCTTCAGCCGGTCCAGCTCCCGGTCGTGCAGGGTGATCAGCGGCCGGTCGTCGAGCGCGAAGTCGATGTGCCCGTCGATGAGCGCGCCGAGCAGCGCCCGCGGGTCCCCGGCCGCGTCGCCCACCCGCAGCCGTCCGCCGTCCAGGAGCCGCTCGCTGATGCCGACGAGCAGCTCCGCCAGCATCGCGTCCTTGCCCGCGAAGTGCCGGTAGAGGCCGGGGCCGCTGATGCCGACGGCCGCTCCTATCTCGTCGACACCCACGCCGTGGAAGCCGCGCTCGGCGAAGAGGCGAGCGGCCTCCTTGAGGATCTGCTCGCGTCGCGTGGGGGCGTCGGTCCTGGCGGTGGTGGTCATGGAATCGATTCTAGACAATGGGGTTAGCGGTCGTTAACCTGAAGGACATACGTTAACGCTCATTAACCGAGCAAGGGAGCTCAGTCGATGCAGCAGGCACCTGTGCTGACGAGCGCGGAGGACCCCGCGTCGGCGGCCTGGCAGGCCAACGAGGCGGCCCACCACGAGCTCGTCGGCACCCTGCGCGCCAAGCTCGCCGCGGCCGCGCTCGGCGGCGGCGAGAAGTCCCGCGCCCGGCACACCGCGCGCGGCAAACTGCTGCCGCGGGACCGGGTGGACACGCTTCTGGACCCGGGTTCGCCCTTCCTGGAGCTGGCCCCGCTGGCCGCGAACGGCATGTACGGCGACCAGGCACCGGCCGCCGGAGTGATCGCCGGCATCGGCCGGGTCTCGGGCCGCGAGTGCGTGATCGTCGCCAATGACGCGACCGTCAAGGGCGGCACGTACTACCCGATGACGGTGAAGAAGCACCTGCGGGCCCAGGAGGTGGCGCTGGAGAATCGTCTCCCCTGCCTGTACCTCGTGGACTCCGGCGGCGCCTTCCTGCCCATGCAGGACGAGGTCTTCCCGGACCGCGAGCACTTCGGCCGGATCTTCTACAACCAGGCCCGGATGTCCGGCGCCGGCATCCCGCAGATCGCAGCGGTCCTCGGCTCCTGCACGGCCGGTGGCGCATACGTCCCGGCGATGAGCGACGAGGCCGTGATCGTGCGGAACCAGGGCACGATCTTCCTCGGCGGCCCGCCTCTGGTGAAGGCCGCGACCGGCGAGGTCGTCACGGCGGAGGAGCTGGGCGGCGGCGAAGTGCACTCCCGTACGTCCGGAGTCACCGACCACCTCGCCGAGGACGACGCCCACGCGCTCCGCATCGTCCGCAACATCGTCGCCACGCTCCCCGCGCGGGGGGCGCTGCCCTGGTCGGTCGAGCCGGTCGAAGAGCCGAAGGTCGACCCGGCGGGGCTCTACGGCGCGGTCCCGGTGGACTCCCGTACCCCGTACGACGTCCGGGAGGTCATCGCGCGGATCGTGGACGCCTCCCGCTTCCAGGAGTTCAAGGCCGAGTACGGGCAGACGCTGGTCACCGGCTTCGCCCGGATCCACGGGCACCCGGTCGGGATCGTCGCCAACAACGGCATCCTGTTCTCCGAGTCCGCCCAGAAGGGCGCCCACTTCATCGAGCTGTGCGACCAGCGCGGCATCCCGCTGCTGTTCCTGCAGAACATCTCGGGCTTCATGGTCGGCAAGGACTACGAGGCGGGCGGCATCGCCAAGCACGGCGCCAAGATGGTGACGGCGGTGGCGACCACGCGCGTGCCGAAGCTGACCGTGGTCGTCGGCGGCTCGTACGGCGCGGGCAACTACTCGATGTGCGGCCGGGCGTACTCGCCGCGCTTCCTGTGGATGTGGCCCAACGCCAAGATCTCGGTGATGGGCGGCGAGCAGGCCGCGTCCGTCCTCGCGACGGTCAAGCGCGACCAGCTCGGCGACGAGTGGAGCGCGGAGGACGAGGAGGCCTTCAAGGCCCCGATCCGCGCGCAGTACGAGACCCAGGGCAACGCCTACTACGCGACGGCCCGGCTCTGGGACGACGGGGTCATCGACCCGATGGAGACCCGACAGGTGGTGGGCCTCGCGCTGACGGCCTGCGCCAACGCGCCCCTGGGTGACCCCCAGTTCGGCGTCTTCCGGATGTGAGGGGACCTCAGAAGATGTTCGACACAGTCCTTGTGGCCAACCGGGGCGAGATCGCGGTCCGGGTCATCCGCACCCTGCGCGCGCTCGGCGTGCGCTCGGTGGCGGTGTACAGCGACGCGGACGCCGAGGCCCGGCACGTACGGGAGGCGGACACGGCGGTACGGATCGGTCCGCCGCCGGCCTCGGAGTCGTACCTGTCGGTGGACGCGCTCCTCGACGCGGCGCGGCGCACCGGCGCACAGGCGGTCCACCCGGGCTACGGCTTCCTCGCGGAGAACGCGGGGTTCGCGCGGGCGTGCGCGGAGGCGGGTCTGGTCTTCATCGGCCCGCCGGCCTCCGCGATCGCCCTGATGGGCGACAAGATCCGGGCGAAGGAGACCGTGAAGGCGGCGGGCGTCCCGGTGGTGCCGGGCGCGGCCGATCCCGAACTGGAGGCCGCCGCACGGGAGCTGGGCGCGCCGGTGCTGCTGAAGCCGTCGGCGGGCGGTGGCGGAAAGGGAATGCGGCTGGTCCGCGACCTGTCGACGCTGACGGACGAGATCGCGGCGGCGCGGCGGGAGGCGAGGTCGTCCTTCGGCGACGACACGCTGCTCGTGGAGCGGTGGATCGACCGCCCGCGGCACATCGAGATCCAGGTCCTCGCGGACGGGCACGGAAACGTCGTGCACCTCGGGGAGCGCGAGTGCTCGCTGCAGCGGCGTCACCAGAAGATCATCGAGGAGGCGCCGAGCGTCCTGCTGACGCCCGAGATCCGGGAGCAGATGGGCGCGGCGGCGGTCGAGGCGGCTCGCTCCTGCGGCTATGTGGGCGCGGGAACGGTCGAGTTCATCGTGCCGGGCGTGGACCCCTCGTCGTACTACTTCATGGAGATGAACACCCGTCTCCAGGTGGAGCACCCGGTGACGGAGCTGATCACCGGGATCGACCTGGTGGAGTGGCAGCTCCGGGTGGCGGCGGGCGAGAAGCTGGGCTTCGCCCAGGAGGACGTCCGCCTCGACGGCTGGGCGATCGAGGCGAGGATCTGCGCGGAGGACCCGTCGCGCGGCTTCCTCCCGTCGGGCGGCACGGTCCTGTCCCTGCGGGAGCCCGCGGGTGACGGGGTCCGCACGGACTCGGGCCTGAGCGAGGGCACGGAGGTCGGCAGCCTGTACGACCCGATGCTCTCGAAGGTCATCGTCCACGCCCCGGACCGCCCGACGGCCCTGCGCCGCCTCCGCGCGGCCCTGGCGGACACGGTCACCCTGGGCGTCCCGACGAACGCGGGCTTCCTGCGACGGCTCCTGGCCCACGAGTCGGTGGTGTCCGGCGACCTGGACACGGGCTTGGTGGAACGCGAGGCGGAGAGCCTGGTCCCGGAGGGCGTGCCCGACGAGGTGTACGCGGCAGCGGCGGCGGTTCGGCTCGCGGGACTGGCTCCCGAGGCTCGGGACGGCTGGACGGACCCGTTCTCGGTGCCGAGCGGCTGGCGCCTGGGCGGCCGGCCCGCCCCGCTGCCCTTCCCACTGCGAGTAACGGGACTCGAACCCGTCATGGTCGAGGCGCCGGACGGCGCGCGGGTCACGGACGAGTCGGTCACCGTCTCGGTGGACGGAGTCACCCACCACTTCCACCGCAGCGGCAACTGGTTGGGCCGCGACGGCGATTCCTGGCATCTCCAGGATCACGACCCCGTCGCCGCCGCGCTCACCGGCGCACGGCACGGTGGCGCCGACACGCTCGCCGCGCCCATGCCCGGGACCGTCACCGTCGTGAAGGTGGCCGTCGGGGACGAGGTCGTCGCCGGGCAGAGTCTGCTCGTCGTCGAGGCCATGAAGATGGAGCACGTCATCTCCGCCCCGCACGCCGGCACCGTCACCGAGCTGGACGTCACCCCCGGCTCCACCGTCGCCATGGACCAGATCCTCGCCGTGGTGACCCCCAGGGAGGAATCATGACCACGGGCCTGCCCATGCACGTGCCCGCCGCCGGGCTCCCCGCCCGCGTCCGGATCCACGAGGTCGGGCCCCGCGACGGGCTCCAGAACGAGAAGACCGTCGTGCCGACCGCCACGAAGGCCGAGTTCGTCCGGCGGCTCGCCGCCGCCGGGCTCTCCACCGTCGAGGCGACCAGCTTCGTGCACCCCAAGTGGGTGCCCCAGCTCGCCGATGCCGAGGACCTCTTCCCGCTCCTCAGCGGCGTGCCCGCGCGGCTCCCCGTTCTCGTGCCCAACGAGCGCGGCCTCGACCGCGCCCTCGCACTCGGCGCCCGCGAGATCGCCGTCTTCGCCTCCGCCACCGAGTCCTTCGCCAAGGCCAACCTCAACCGCACCGTCGACGAAGCCCTCGCCATGTTCGAGCCCGTCGTCACCCGCGCCATAGAGCAGGGCCTCCGCATCCGCGGCTACCTGTCGATGTGCTTCGGCGACCCCTGGGAGGGCGCCGTCCCCGTCGAGCAGGTCGTCCGCGTCACCAAGGCCCTCGCCGAGATGGGCTGCGACGAGCTGAGTCTCGGCGACACCATCGGGGTCGCCACCCCCGGCCACGTCCAGGCCCTGCTCCAGGGCCTCAACGAGGCCGGTGTGCCCACCTCCCGCCTCGCCGTGCACTTCCACGACACCTACGGCCAGGCCCTCTCCAACACCCTCGCCGCGCTCCAGCACGGCGTGACCACGGTCGACGCCTCCGCCGGCGGCCTCGGCGGCTGCCCGTACGCGAAGAGCGCCACCGGCAACCTCGCCACCGAAGACCTGGTCTGGATGCTCGACGGCCTCGGTGTCGAGACCGGGGTCGATCTGGCCGCCCTCACCGCCACCAGCGTGTGGATGGCCGAACAACTGGGCCGACCGAGCCCGTCCCGTACCGTCCGCGCCCTCTCCCACAAGGAGTGACGAAACCCATGTCCCTCGACCACCGGCTCTCCGAAGAGCACGAGGAACTCCGCCGCACTGTCGAGGAGTTCGCGCACGACGTCGTCGCTCCGAAGATCGGCGACTACTACGAGCGCCACGAGTTCCCGTACGAGATCGTCCGCGAGATGGGCCGCATGGGCCTGTTCGGCCTGCCCTTCCCGGAGGAGTA
This sequence comes from Streptomyces sp. NPDC059875, assembly GCF_042731085.1. Lineage (NCBI taxonomy): Bacteria > Bacillati > Actinomycetota > Actinomycetes > Kitasatosporales > Streptomycetaceae > Streptomyces > Streptomyces sp. NPDC059875. Next base: position 137,165 of record NZ_JBHWJZ010000012.1, on the reverse strand, counting down.
CGGCGGGATGGGCGGCGACTACCTCGCCCTCGGCATCGCGCTGGAGGAGCTCGCCCGCGTCGACTCCTCGGTCGCCATCACGCTGGAGGCGGGCGTCTCGCTCGGCGCGATGCCGGTCTACCGCTTCGGCACCGAGGAGCAGAAGCAGGAGTGGCTGCCGCGGATGTGCAGCGGCGAGATCCTGGGCGCCTTCGGCCTGACCGAGCCCGGCGCGGGCAGCGACGCCGGCGGCACCCGCACCACCGCCATACGCGATGGCGACGACTGGGTCATCAACGGCTCGAAGTGCTTCATCACCAACTCCGGTACGGACATCACGGGTCTGGTCACCGTCACGGCCGTCACCGGCCGCAAGCCCGACGGCCGCCCCCTGATCTCCTCGATCATCGTCCCCTCCGGCACCCCCGGCTTCACGGTCGCCGCCCCCTACTCCAAGGTCGGCTGGAACGCCTCGGACACCCGCGAGCTGTCCTTCGACGACGTCCGCGTGCCCGCCGCGAACCTGCTCGGCGAAGAGGGCCGCGGTTACGCGCAGTTCCTCCGGATCCTCGACGAGGGCCGGATCGCGATCTCGGCGCTGGCGACCGGGCTCGCGCAGGGCTGTGTCGACGAGTCGGTGAAGTACGCGAAGGAACGTCACGCCTTCGGCCGGCCGATCGGCGACAACCAGGCCATCCAGTTCAAGATCGCGGACATGGAGATGCGGGCGCACATGGCCCGCATCGGGTGGCGCGACGCGGCCTCGCGCCTGGTGCTCGGCGAGCCGTTCAAGAAGGAGGCGGCCCTGGCGAAGCTGTACTCGTCCACCGTGGCCGTCGACAACGCCCGTGAGGCCACCCAGATCCACGGCGGCTACGGCTTCATGAACGAGTATCCGGTGGCCCGGATGTGGCGCGACTCCAAGATCCTGGAGATCGGCGAGGGCACGAGCGAGGTCCAGCGGATGCTGATCGCCCGGGAGTTGGGCCTCTCCGCCTGACCGGACGACAGTTCACCCGAAAGCCCGTCACTCCGCCCGGGGTGACGGGCTTTCGCATGCCTCTGGCATGTGACGTACAGCCCAGGGCCCGCCCCTACTGATCGACATGAGGTTAGGCTAACCTACCTTCAACCTGCCCAGGCCGACCCCGGCACGTACCGAAAGCGACTTCGCCATGCCCAGCAACGCCCGAGCCACCCATCTCACCCGTCGCGGTCTGCTCGCCGCGGGCAGCGCCCTCGGGCTCGGCGCCGCGCTCGCCGCCTGCGGCACCGAGACCAAGGACAGCGCCTCCTCCGGCGCCTCCGAGAAGGCCGGCCCCTGGAAGTTCACCGACGACCGCGGCACGGCGGTCGAGGCGAAGTCCACCCCGAAGAACATCGTCGCCTTCACCGGAATGGCCGCCGCGCTCAAGGACTTCGGCATCGAGGTCAAGGGCGTCTTCGGTCCGACGTACGTCGAGGACCCGAAGACCAAGGAGAAGAAGCCGGACGTCCAGGCCGGCGACCTCGACATCAACAAGGTCACGGTCATCGGCAACGTCTGGGGCGAGTTCAAGATCGAGGAGTACCTCAAGCTCAACCCCGAGCTCCTCATCACGGACATGTGGGAGAAGAACGACCTCTGGTACGTCCCGGCCGAGCAGAAGGACAAGATCCTCAAGGTCGCCCCGAGCGTCGCCCTGTGGGCCTCCGACAAGTCGATGCCGGCCGTGCTCCAGCGCCACGCCGACCTCGCCGCCTCGCTGGGCGCCGACGTCAAGACCAAGCAGATCCTGGCCGACAAGGCCCGCTTCGAGGCGGCCGCCGAGCGCGTCCGCCAGGCCGCCAAGGGCAAGAAGGACATCAAGGTCCTGATCGGCTCCGGCTCCCCCGACCTGTTCTACGTCTCCACCCCGGTCCGGCCGACGGACACGCTCTACTTCAAGGAGCTGGGCGTCAACCTGGTCGTTCCCACCAAGCTGGACCAGGGCGGCTGGTTCGAGGGCCTGAGCTGGGAGAACGTCGACAAGTACCAGGCCGACATCATCATGCTCGACAACCGGACCTCGGCCCTGCAGCCCGAGGCCCTGAAGGCCAAGCCGACCTGGGCCGCGCTGCCCGCCGTCAAGGCCGGCCAGGTCATCCCGCGCGTGACCGAGCCCATCTACTCCTACGCCAAGTGCGCCCCGCTCCTGGAGGACCTGGCGAAGGCCCTGGAGAACGCGAAGAAGGTGTCCTGACCCATGACGAACGCCGAGACCGCCCCGTTCCAGTTCTTCTCGCTCCAGGTCGACCGGACGAGGCGGCTCGGCCCGTCCCTGGTCCGGGTCACCTTCACCGGCGAGGACCTCAAGTCCTTCGCCGCCGGCGGGCGCGACCAGTCGCTCTCACTCTTCCTGCCGCACCCCGGTCAGGAGGCCCCCGTCCTGCCGCCGCTGGACAACCCGGACATGTACGCGATCCTGGGCGCCTGGCGCGCGATGCCGGACGACGAGCGGGCCGTGATGCGCTCGTACACCGTCCGCGAGCAGCGGACCGAACCGGCCGAGGTCGACATCGACTTCGCGCTGCACGAGGACGGTGGCCCCGCCTGCCGCTGGGCGCAGCACGCCAAGCCCGGTGACCGGGTGGTCGTGCTCGGACCGGCGATCGCCGAGAACACCGGCGTGCGGTTCCAGCTCCCCGCCGACGCCGACTCCGTCCTCATCTGGGCGGACGAGACGGCCCTGCCGGCCGCCTCGGCGATCCTGGAGTGGCTGCCGGCCGAGACCCGGGCCCACGTCTACCTCGAAGTCCCCTTCTCAGGCGACCGCCTGGAGCTCGCGACCGAGGCCGACGCCACGATCACCTGGCTGGTACGGGAGGAGGGGGCGCCCTCCGCCGTGGACGCGGTGCGCGCCGCCGAGCTGCCGGGCCGGGCTCCGTACGTCTGGATCGCGGGCGAGTCCGGGGCGGTGAAGGCGCTGCGTCGCCACTTCGTGCGGGAGCGCGAACTCGAACGCCGCCGGGTCACGTTCGTCGGCTACTGGCGCAAGGGACTGTCCGAGGACGCCCTGCGCGAGGTGCCGGACGAGACGCAGGAAGACGCGTAGCGGTCACGCACGCCTCACGCGAACGCCTTACCCGCACGCCTCACGCGAACGCCCCACCGGCACGCCTCTCACGCACGACGACCCCTCACCCCGTCCCGGGTGGGGGGTCGTTGCGCGTTCAAAGTTAGGTTAGGCTAACCTTACTTCGAACCGATCGAGTCTCCGTCCCCGGGAGGACCCCCCTCATGCGCTCGCACCTGCTCAACGACGCCACGGCGGAGAGCTACCGGCGCTCCGTCACCGAAGGAGTCGAGCGGGTGGCGAACAAACTCGCCACGACGCGACGACCGTTCACCGGTGTCACGCCCGCCGAGCTGGCCCCCACGATCGACGCCGTCGACCTGGACAAGCCGCTCGGCGACTCCTCCGCCGCGCTCGACGAGCTGGAGAGCGTCTACCTCCGCGACGCCGTCTACTTCCACCACCCGCGCTACCTGGGCCACCTCAACTGCCCGGTCGTGATCCCCGCCGTCCTCGGCGAGGCCGTCCTCTCGGCGGTCAACTCCTCGCTCGACACCTGGGACCAGAGCGCGGGCGGCACCCTCATCGAGCGCAAGCTCATCGACTGGACCACCGGCCGCATCGGCTTCGGCCCGGGCGCCGACGGCGTGTTCACCAGCGGCGGTTCGCAGTCCAACCTCCAGGCCCTGCTCCTCGCCCGCGAGGAGGCCAAGACGAAGGACCTGTCCAAGCTGCGGATCTTCACCTCCGACTGCAGCCACTTCAGCGTCCAGAAGTCCGCCGGCCTCCTCGGCCTCGGCGCCGACGCCGTCATCTCCATCCCGGTCGACCGCACCAAGCGGATGCAGTCCGTCGTCCTCGCCGCCGAGCTGGAGGCCTGCCGCGCCGAGGGCCTGACCCCGATGGCGATCGTCGCCACCGCCGGCACCACGGACTTCGGCTCGATCGACCCGCTGCCCGAGATCGCTGCCCTGGCCGACGAGTACGGCGCCTGGATGCACGTCGACGCGGCCTACGGCTGCGGACTCCTCGCCTCGCTCACCCGCCGCCACCTCCTGGAGGGCATCGAGCGCGCCGACTCGGTCACCGTCGACTACCACAAGTCCTTCTTCCAGCCGGTGAGTTCCTCCGCCGTCCTCGTCCGGGACGGGGCCACGCTGCGCCACGCGACGTACCACGCGGACTACCTCAACCCGCTCCCCCAAGCTCTCGGCTCCGCTCGAGCAGGGGGGACCCCCACGGTCGCCTTGCAGATCCCGAACCAGGTCGACAAGTCGCTGCAGACGACCCGCCGCTTCGACGCGCTCAAGCTGTGGATGACGCTGCGCGTGATGGGCGCCGACGGCGTCGGGGAGCTCTTCGACGAGGTCTGCGACCTGGCCGCGGCCGGCTTCGAGCTGCTCGCCGCCGACCCGCGCTACGACGTGGTCGTCCAGCCGCAGCTGTCCACGCTCGTCTACCGCTACATCCCCGAGGCCGTCACCTCGCCCGCGGACATCGACCGCGCCAACCTCTACGCCCGCAAGGCGCTCTTCGCCTCCGGCGAGGCCGTCGTCGCCGGGACCAAGGTCGACGGCCGCCAGTACCTGAAGTTCACCCTGCTCAACCCCGAGACGACCCTGGCCGACATCGCCGCCGTCCTCGATCTGATAGCCGGCCACGCCGAGCAGTACCTTGGAGAGACCCTTGTCAACGCCTGATACCCCCGACACGTACGACTTCATCGGCATCGGGCTCGGTCCGTTCAACCTCGGCCTCGCCTGTCTGACCGAGCCCATCGACGAGCTGAACGGCCTCTTCCTGGAGTCCAAGCCGGACTTCGAGTGGCACTCGGGGATGTTCCTCGAGGGCGCCCACCTCCAGACCCCGTTCATGTCGGACCTGGTGACGCTCGCGGACCCGACCTCCCCGTACTCCTTCCTCAGCTATCTGAAGGAGAAGGGCCGGCTCTACTCCTTCTACATCCGCGAGAACTTCTACCCGCTGCGGACGGAGTACAACGACTACTGCCGCTGGGCCGCCGCCAAGTTGAGCAGCATCCGCTTCTCCACGACCGTCGCGTCCGTCTCGTACGACGAGGCCGGCGAGGAGTACGTGGTGGCGACCGAGGCCGGAGAGACGTTCCGCGCCCGCCGCATCGTGCTCGGCACGGGCACCCCGCCGTACGTCCCCGACTCCTGCCAGGGCCTCGGCGGCGACCTGATCCACAACTCGCGCTACCTCCAGAACAAGGAAGCGCTCCAGAAGAAGCGGTCGATCACCCTGGTCGGCAGCGGCCAGAGCGCGGCGGAGATCTACTACGACCTCCTCTCCGAGATCGACGTCCACGGCTACCGGCTCAACTGGGTGACCCGCTCCCCGCGCTTCTTCCCACTGGAGTACACCAAGCTCACGCTGGAGATGACCTCGCCGGAGTACGTGGACTACTTCCACGCGCTGCCCGAGCAGACCCGCTACCGCCTGGAGAGCCAGCAGAAGAACCTGTTCAAGGGCATCGACGGCGAGCTGATCGACGCCATCTTCGACCTGCTCTACCAGAAGAACCTGGCCGGCCCGGTCCCCACCCGGCTGCTCACCAACTCGGCCCTGCACTCCGCCGCGTACGACGACACCAGCGGCACGTACACCCTCGGCTTCCACCAGGAGGAGCAGGAGAAGGACTTCACGGTGGAGACCGAGGGTCTGATCCTCGCCACCGGCTACAAGTACGCCGTCCCGGCCTTCCTGAAGCCGGTCGAGGACCGTCTCCTGTGGGACGGGCAGGGCCGCTTCGACGTGGCCCGCAACTACTCGATCGACACGACGGGCCGCGGCGTCTTCCTGCAGAACGCCGCCGTGCACACGCACTCCATCACCTCGCCCGACCTGGGCATGGGCGCGTACCGCAACGCGTACATCATCGGAGCGATGCTGGGCTACGACTACTACCCCGTCGAGAAGACCATCGCGTTCCAGGAGTTCGCCGTATGACCATCCGCTTCCGCCCCCTCGATCCCCTCGCGGACGCCGAGCTCATCCACACCTGGGTCACGCACCCCAAGGCCGCCTTCTGGATGATGCAGGACGCGAAACTGGAGGACGTCGAGCGCGAGTACATGGCGTTCGCCGCGAACCCGCACCACCAGGCGTTCATCGGCCTCGTGGACGAGGTGCCCGCGATCCTCATGGAGCGGTACGACCCCTCCCAGCTGGAGCTGGTCGGCCTGTACGACCCCCGGCCGGGCGACGTCGGCATGCACTTCCTCGTCGCGCCCACCGACACCCCCGTGCACGGTTTCACCCGCGCCGTGATCACCGCCGTGATGCGCGAACTGTTCGACGACCCGGCGACCGAGCGCGTCGTCGTCGAGCCGGACGTGGACAACAAGGCCGTCCACGCGCTCAACGAGGCCGTCGGCTTCGTGCCCGAGCGCGAGATCCAGAAGCCGGAGAAGAAGGCGCTGCTGTCCTTCTGCACCCGCGCCCAGTTCGAAGCCGCCGTGGGAGTGAGCATATGAACCCCGTAGCCCACCTCACCCCCGCCCGCTGGGCGGACGCCAACCGCGCGCTGATCCGCAAGGGCCTCGCCGAGTTCGCCCACGAGCGCCTGCTCAACCCGCAGGAGCTCGGGGAGAGCCGCTACCGGGTCCTCAGCGATGACGGCGCGACCGAGTACCGCTTCACCGCCGACCGCTTCGCGCTCGACCACTGGCAGGTCTACCCCGAGTCGATCAGCCGCCACCGCGGGGACGAGCAGCTCCCCCTGGACGCCCTGCAGTTCGTCACCGAGCTGCGCGGCTCGCTCGGCCTGAGCGACGAGATCCTGCCGGTCTACCTGGAGGAGATCTCCTCCACCCTGGCCGGTACGGCGTTCAAGTCGACCAAGCCGCGGGTCACCGCCGCGGAGCTGGCGCGCGCGGACTTCCAGGCGATCGAGACCGGGATGACCGAGGGCCACCCCTGCTTCGTCGCCAACAACGGCCGGCTCGGCTTCGGCGTGGACGAGTTCCGCGCCTACGCGCCCGAGGCCGCCGCGCCGATCCACCTGATCTGGCTGGCGGCGCGCCGCGACCGCACCACCTTCACGGCCGGCGCGGACATCGAGTACGACGCGTTCATCCGCGCCGAGCTGGGCGACACGGCGGTCGACGGCTTCGCCGCGATCCTCGCCGAGCGGGGTCTCGACCTCGCCGACTACCTGCTCATGCCGGCCCACCCCTGGCAGTGGTGGAACAAGCTGTCGGTGACCTTCGCCGCCGAGGTCGCCCAGGAGCGCCTGGTCTACCTGGGCGAGGGCGACGACGCCTACCTGGCCCAGCAGTCGATCCGTACGTTCTTCAACACGGCGGATCCGGCCAAGCACTACGTCAAGACGGCGCTGTCGGTCATCAACATGGGCTTCATGCGCGGGCTCTCGGCCGCGTACATGGAGGCGACCCCGGCGATCAACGACTGGCTGGCCGGGCTGATCGAGGCCGACTCCGTCTTCGCCGCGGCGCGCTTCTCGATCATCCGCGAGCGGGCGGCGGTCGGCTACCGGCACCTGGAGTACGAGGCGGCCACCGACCGCTACTCCCCCTACCGCAAGATGCTCGCCGCGCTCTGGCGCGAGTCGCCGGTGGCCTCCCTGGCGCCCGGCGAGCGGCTCGCGACGATGGCCTCGCTGCTCCATGTCGACCACGCGGGCGCGTCGTTCGCCGGCGCCCTGATCAAGGACTCGGGCCTGGCTCCGACGCAGTGGCTGCGCGGCTATCTGGACGCGTACCTGCTGCCGGTGCTGCACAGCTTCTACGCGTACGACCTGGTCTACATGCCGCACGGCGAGAACGTGATCCTCGCCCTCGACGAGCGCGGCGCGGTCTCCCGGGCGATCTTCAAGGACATCGCCGAGGAGATCTGCGTGATGGACCCGGCGGCGGTCCTGCCGCCGGCGGTGGAGCGGATCCGCGCCGAGGTCCCCGAGGACATGAAGCTGCTGTCGATCTTCACGGACGTCTTCGACTGCTTCTTCCGCTTCCTCGCGGCGACGCTGGCGGCGGAGGGCGTGCTCGACGAGGACGACTTCTGGCGGACGGTGGCGGAGTGCGTGCGCGGCTACCAGGAGTCGAAGCCGGAGCTGGCGGAGAAGTTCGCGCAGTACGACGTGTTCGCGGAGACCTTCGCGCTCTCCGCCCTCAACCGCCTCCAGCTGCGCAACAACAAGCAGATGGTGGACCTGGCGGACCCGTCGGCGGCGCTCCAGCTCGTCGGCGACCTGGTGAATCCGATCGCGCGGTTCGCGCGGTAGTTCGTCCCACAGACCGGCGCGGGCCGGGCGGAATACGGTCCTCCGCCCGGCCCGCGCTCCGTTCTACTCTGCCGTGGGCCAGGGGACCTGCGGTGACCGGTAGAAGTCGATCCCGAGCGCCGTCAGCCGCGGCCCCTGCGCCGCGAGCCGCACCTTGTACCGCTCCCAGTCGTGCGTCTCCGCCGGGGACCAGCCGAGCTCCGCCACGCCCGGCAGCCGCGGGAAGGCCATCTGGTCGATGTGGGCGTCCGTGGAGATGGTCTCCGTCCACAGCGGCGCCTCGACGCCCTTGACCGCCTCCGCGGGCGCGCCCGGCAGGTAGGCCGCCGGGTTCCAGTCGTAGGAGCGCTGCACCTCGACGTAGCCGGCCCAGGCCAGGCCCAGCTTGGTCTCCTTGGTGTACTTCATGTCGAGGTAGACCCGGTCGGCGGGCGAGAGGATCAGTCCGGTGCCGTTCCGCGCGGCCGCGGCGACCTGCTCCTTCTCCGCGGGGCTCGTGCGGTCGAGTCCCCAGTACTGCGCGAGCGCGCCCTGGGCCGGCGCGGCGCCGGTCAGCTGGTGCCAGCCGATGACGGTCTTGCCGTACTTCGCGACGACCGGCTGGACCCTGTCCATGAAGGCGACGTAGTCCACGTGGGTCGTGGAGTGCGCCTCGTCGCCGCCGATGTGGAGGTACTTCCCCGGGGTCAGCGCGGCGAGCTCGCGGATCACGTCGTCCACGAAGTCGTACGTGACCTCCTTCGGCACGCACAGGGAGCTGAAGCCGACGTTGGTGCCGGTGTAGAGCGGCGGGGCGACGCCGTCGCAGTTCAGCTCGGCGTACGAGGCGAGGGCGGCGTTGGTGTGGCCCGGCAGGTCGATCTCGGGGACGACCTCCTGGTGGCGGGAGGCCGCGTACCGCACGATCTCCTTGTAGTCGTCCTTGGTGTAGTACCCGCCGGGTCCGCCGCCGACCTGGGTGGAGCCGCCGTAGGTGGCGAGCCGGGGCCAGGAGTCGATCGCGATGCGCCAGCCCTGGTCGTCGGAGAGGTGCAGGTGCAGCTTGTTGATCTTGTAGAGCGCGAGCTGGTCGATGTAGCGCTTGACCTGGTCGACGGTGAGGAAGTGGCGGGAGACGTCGAGCATCGCCCCGCGGTAGGCGTAGCGCGGGGTGTCGGTGATCGTGCCGCCCGCGATCTGCCAGGGCCCGGGCTGCACGGTCCTCTTCTCGACGGCCGCAGGGAGCTGCTGGCGCAGGGTCTGGACGCCGCGGAAGAGCCCGGTGGGGCGGTGCGCGGTGAGGGTGATGCCGCTGCGGCCCGACTGCAGCCGGTAGCCCTCGTCGCCGAGCGCGGCGTCCCGGGTGAGGCGGAGCCGGATGCCGCCGACCGCCTCGTACTCGTCGACGACGGGCAGGGGGTGACCGGTCGAGGGGCGGAGGAGCCCGGCGAGGTAGTCGGCGACGGCGCGGGACTGGCGGGAGTCCTCGTCGACCCGGATGCGCGTGGCGGCGGTGATCGTGTACGGCTGTCCACCGGGTGCCACGGAGGCGGGGGCGGGAACGATCTGGCCAAGCGGGCGGAGCGAGGGTTCGGCGGCGGAGTGGGCCGTGGGGGCGGCTCCGACACAGGAGATGCCGGCCGCCGCAAGGAGCAGCAGGGCGCCGAGCAGACGAGGAAGCGTTCTGCGCTGTCTCACAGACATGGTCCCCTTCGATGGACTTCGCGGCTGTGGATATGCGTATCCGAACAGTCACCATGCGTACCGTGGACCACTTCTGCGGTCAAGGTGTAGACCAATTTCACCCTCGGATGCCGCGATCATGGAAGGGTCTGCCCGATTTCGGGCAGGATTCTTGCGAAGTCCCCCGGGTACCCCTCAGTATTCACGGGTGCTCGAACGCCGCCCGTCACATGACGACCTCATCGACCACCTGGTGCGCAGCACCGCGCTGCAGCGCGGTGAGGCCGCCCGGGTGATCCTCGACGTGCTGGCGTACTTCGACGAGTCGACCGAGGCGTTCGTCCGCCGCCGCCACCGCGAGCTGCAGTCCGGTGGCGCCGTGAACGCCGAGATCTTCGAACGCATCGCGGCCGAGCTGCCGCACCGCGCCGTGGCGCCACCGGAGCTCTCGCTCCGGCAGCTGCGCCGCATCGTCTACGGCTGAGCACGCCCACTACCTTGGAGGGGTTACACCTTTATGTGCGGAATTGTCGGTTACATCGGAAAGCGCGACGTCGCCCCGCTGCTGCTGGAAGGCCTGCAGCGGCTGGAGTACCGGGGTTACGACTCCGCGGGCATCGTCATCACCAGCCCGAAGGCCGCCGGCCTGAAGATGGTCAAGGCCAAGGGCCGGGTCCGTGACCTGGAGGCCCGTGTCCCCAAGCGCTTCACCGGCACCACCGGCATCGCCCACACCCGCTGGGCCACCCACGGCGCGCCGAGCGACATCAACTCGCACCCGCACCTGGACCCCGAGAACAAGGTCGCGGTCGTCCACAACGGCATCGTGGACAACGCCCAGGAGCTGCGTGCCAAGCTCGAGGCGGACGGCGTCGTCTTCGCCTCCGAGACCGACACCGAGGTCATCACCCACCTGATCGCCCGCTCCCAGGCCACCACCCTGGAGGAGAAGGTCCGCGAGGCGCTCAAGGTCATCGAGGGCACCTACGGCATCGCCGTCATGCACGCCGACTTCAACGACCGCATCGTGGTGGCCCGCAATGGCTCCCCGGTCGTCCTCGGCATCGGCGAGAAGGAGATGTTCGTCGCCTCCGACGTCGCCGCCCTGATCGCCCACACCCGCCAGGTCGTCACCCTCGACGACGGCGAGATGGCCACCCTCAAGGCCGACGACTTCCGCACGTACACGACCTCGGGCGCGTCGACGACGGCCACCCCGGAGACCGTGGAGTGGGAGGCCGCCTCCTACGACATGGGCGGTCACGACACGTACATGCACAAGGAGATCTCCGAGCAGCCCGACGCGGTCGACCGCGTGCTGCGCGGCCGGATCGACGACCGCTTCTCCACCGTCCACCTGGGCGGCCTGAACCTCGACGCCCGCGAGGCCCGCACCATCCGCCGGATCAAGATCCTCGGCTGCGGCACCTCGTACCACGCCGGCCTCATCGGCGCCGGGCTCATCGAGTCCATGGCCCGCATCCCCGCCGACGCCGAGCCGGCCTCGGAGTTCCGCTACCGCAACCCGGTCGTGGACCCCGACACCCTCTACATCGCCGTCTCCCAGTCCGGTGAGACGTACGACGTGCTGGCCGCCGTGCAGGAGCTCAAGCGCAAGGGCGCCCGCGTCATCGGCGTCGTCAACGTGGTCGGCTCCGCCATCGCCCGCGAGGCCGACGGCGGCGTGTACGTGCACGCCGGCCCCGAGGTCTGCGTCGTCTCCACCAAGTGCTTCACCAACACGGTGACCGCCTTCGCGCTGATCGCCCTGCACCTCGGCCGCATCCGCGACCTGTCGGTCACCGACGGCAAGCGGATCATCGAGGGCCTGCGCAAGCTGCCCGGGCAGATCAGCGAGATCCTCGAGACCGAGGACGAGATCAAGAAGATCGCCGCGGAGTACGCCGGCGCCCAGTCGATGATGTTCATCGGCCGCGTGCGGGGCTACCCCGTCGCCCTGGAGGCCTCCCTGAAGCTCAAGGAGATCTCCTACATCCACGCCGAGGCGTACCCGGCCTCCGAGCTGAAGCACGGCCCGCTCGCGCTGATCGAGCCGGCGCTGCCGACGGTCGCGATCGTCCCCGACGACGACCTGCTGGAGAAGAACCGCGCCGCCCTGGAGGAGATCAAGGCCCGCAGCGGCCGCATCCTCGCGGTCGCGCACCAGCCGCAGGCGAAGGCCGACCACACCATCGTCGTGCCGAAGAACGAGGACGAGCTGGACCCGATCCTGATGGGCATCCCGCTCCAGCTCCTCGCCTACCACACGGCGCTCGCCATGGGCCGCGACATCGACAAGCCGCGCAACCTGGCCAAGTCCGTCACGGTCGAGTAGCTGGGGGTCCCCCAGCTCGAGCGAAGCCGAGAGCTTGGGGGAATCCCGGGGCCTGTCACCCCGGAGCTCTCGACCACGGCCGGGAAAGCCCGTCCGCCCGCTTTCCGGACCTGTCCCCGGAGGGCCGGACGCCCGGCCGGACACACAGCGATCCCCTGTGCACGCCACCTGTGCACAGGGGATCGCTTTCGTGCGCGGGCCCCACGGCCCCGCCCCGGGGCCCGCGCGGGCCCGCGTCAGCCGGCGGCCGTCACACCCCGGCCCGCGGCGCTCTTCAGTGAGGTCGGCCAGTTGGCGACCGCCGCCGTCGCGCCGTACCAGGCCGCGAGTCCGGCGACCGCGGCGACCCAGCCGCCCGCCTTGGCCAGTCCGCCGTTGTCGGCGAGGGCACCGATGCCGAGCAGCAGCAGCGCGACGAACAGCAGCCCGTACACGCCCTGTCCGAACAGACCGCTGCCCGCGGACGCCATGGTCAGTGTGAGCGCGAGCAGCGCCCACAGCAGCAGGAAGAGACCGGTCGCCTCGGCCGAGCCGCCGTCGCCCACTCCGGTCCCCCAGGTGAACCAGAAGGCGCCGAGCGCCGAATAGGCCGTGCCCGAACCGCCGTTGCCGGCGCGCAGGGCGAGCAGACCGACGAGGAAGAGCGCCACCCCGCCGACCCAGGTGGCGAGGGCTGCGGCATCGGACGCCGCGACGTTGTCGATCACACCGGTGCTGCCGATGCCGAAGGCCAGCAGGGTCAGTCCGAGCGCGAGGTGGCCGAGAGTGGAGGTGGTGTTTCCCGCGGCGACTTCGTTGTCCACGGCGGGCTCCCTTCAAGTGGGCAGTTGTGCTGCGTGAGCTGCTTGTTCCGGTGACCTTTAAGTACCCTTCACAAGCGCACAAATCACCTGTCGACGGCGAAAATTATCGCCGTACCAAGGGAGTTGACGAAGCGTCGAGAAGATGGAGCTCAGGGAGTGACGATCACGGGATGACGATCACGGGGCGCTGTGCGCGCTTCGCGAGGCGTCCGGCCACCGAGCCGAAGATCCGGCCGACGATGCCGTGCGTGGAGCCGACCACGATCGCGTCGGCCGAGTACTCCCGGCCGACCTCCTCCAGTTCGTGGCAGATGTCCCCGCCGCGCTCGACGAGGATCCACGGGACCTCGGCGAGGTAGTCGGCGCAGGCGAGCTCCAGGCCGAGCACCTCGGTGCGGTGGTCCGGCACGTCGACGAAGACCGGCGGCTCGCAGCCCGCCCAGACGGTCGTGGGCAGCCGGTTGGCGACGTGCACGATGATCAGGCCGGAGCCGGAGCGGCGGGCCATGCCGATGGCGTACGCGAGCGCCCGCTCACTGGACGTCGAGCCGTCGAAGCCGACGACGACTCCGTGCCGGAAGGCGGGATCACAGGAGTGACGTGGTTGTTCCACCGCGAGGGGGTCGACCGTGGAGTCGGCGACGCGCTTGCGGTCCGCGGGTTCGGGGAATTCGTGACCGGCCATCGGTGTCTCGGCGAAGAAGATCCTGGTGGAGAGGGAACGATTGAGAACGTCGTACGGAACAACGGTTGGCGGCGGAGCAGTGTCCGGGAATCATCTTCCCAAGCCCATACCCCCAAGGGTACGGCGACACTCCTCTCCTGCCCAGAGCCGTCGTGGCCACACAAGGCGATCGCGCGGCGTCCCAGGGAGCATGCACGAGCCCGTCCCGATATGGCAATGCCGGATGTGTCCTACAGGTGTCCGTACGGGGCCGAACGGACGCCACTCGCAGTGACCGGAACGTTCCGCTCCTCGTTGCCACAGGTCCAGTCACCGTCGCAGGGAGCCCCGCCCGTGCCCGCACCATCGGCCGCCGCCACCCCCGTGTCCGCCCCCGCTCCGACGCACGGCGGTCACCGCCCCCCGCGCCGGCAGTCCGCGCCGTCCCCGGAGCCGTCTGCGAGCGCGGCGGCGGAGTCGGCGGGCGACGTCGTCCGCTGGGCGGTCTTCTGCTGCGTCCTCGTTCCGGTCGTCCTCGTCGTCTACGGCACCTCGCTGGGCGGGGCGGCCGGGACGGCGCTCGGGCTCGCCGCGGTGACGGCGGTGTGCCGGGTGCTGCTGCGCCGCGCGGAACGCGGTCTGCGCGCCGAGACCGGGCGGCCCCGGTCGCGCCGCTCCCAGGGCGGTCGAAACACCCGCCGGAGTTGAGGCACCCCCCGTAGAGCTGACAGGTTCGCACACCCACACCCGTATGTTTTCAGCCAACTTCCACTTACCGGCGAGTCCTTGGCGGAATGCCCCCTCAACCCCGTTGTCACCAGGGATGAAAGCCCCGCCGCGGGCGCTCACACCCTACGGGGACGGGCCATGCACGCACGGCGCACTTCCCTGCGCGGCCCGCGAGTGGAACGCTTCCTGATCGAATGCTTCGCGCCAAGTTGCCTTGTCGACAATGTGCCGGATGGAGAACTTGTCACGCCGGCGCCACGGAACACAGTAGATTCGATCATGAGTATCGAAGACTGGGGTCTCGTGCAAAACCGAGGGGAAACGTGCAGGAGCGACAGGACCAGGGAGACGCGAACACCGAGGGGGGCTTAGCGTCATGAGCCAGGACTCCGCCGCACCGGAGGCGGCACGGAAGCTTTCCGGACGCCGCCGTCGCGAAGTCGTCGCGGTGCTGCTGTTCAGCGGCGGCCCCATCTTCGAGAGCTCCATCCCGCTCTCCGTGTTCGGAATCGACCGGCAGGACGCCGGCGTGCCGCGCTACCGACTGCTGGTGTGCGCCGGCGAGGAGGGCCCCCTGCGGACCACAGGGGGACTCGAACTCACCGCGCCGTACGGCCTGGACGCGATCAGCCGGGCCGGCACCGTCGTCGTACCGGCCTGGCGGTCGATCACCTCGCCGCCGCCGCCGGAGGCGCTCGACGCGCTGCGCCGGGCACACGAGGAAGGGGCCAGGATCGTCGGGCTGTGCACCGGGGCGTTCGTCCTGGCCGCCGCCGGACTCCTGGACGGCCGACCGGCGACCACACACTGGATGTACGCGCCGACGCTCGCCAAGCGCTATCCGTCGGTCCATGTGGACCCGCGGGAGCTCTTCGTCGACGACGGGGACGTACTGACATCGGCCGGCACCGCGGCCGGAATCGACCTGTGTCTGCACATCGTGCGGACCGACCACGGCACGGAGGCCGCGGGCGCCCTGGCGCGCCGCCTGGTCGTCCCGCCGCGGCGCAGCGGCGGCCAGGAGCGCTACCTCGACAGGTCTTTACCAGAGGAGATCGGCGCCGACCCGCTCGCGGAGGTCGTCGCCTGGGCCCTGGAGCACCTCCACGAGCAGTTCGACGTGGAGACCCTCGCGGCCCGCGCGTACATGTCACGGCGGACCTTCGACCGAAGGTTCCGTTCGCTCACCGGCAGCGCTCCCCTGCAGTGGCTGATCACCCAGCGGGTGCTGCAGGCGCAGCGGCTGCTCGAGACCTCCGACTACTCGGTCGACGAGGTCGCGGGCCGCTGCGGCTTCCGCTCCCCGGTGGCGCTGCGCGGCCACTTCCGCCGCCAGCTCGGCTCCTCGCCGGCCGCCTACCGGGCGGCCTACCGGGCCCGGCGCCCGCAGGCCGAGACGGCGACGACGGTGCTCGACCCGGTGGTGCCCTCGCAGGTCTCGCCGGTCGCCCGGCGTCCCGGCGGACCGCTGGAGCCGGGCAAGCCGCCGTCCGACGTGTACGCCTCCGGCCGCCCGGCCCTGCCGGGCCAGCGCAGCGCCCCCTAGGGGCCGGCCGACCGCGCGCCACGAGCCGCGCACCGTGAAACCGACGGGCGCCCCGGGGACACCTCCCCGCGGCGCCCGTCGGCGTACGCACCGCAAGCAGGGCCCGATCACCGGGCCACCCCCTAAGGTAGGACGCATGAACGATCGCATGGTGTGGATCGACTGCGAGATGACCGGGCTCTCGCTGACGGACGACGCACTCATCGAGGTGGCCGCACTGGTCACCGACTCGGAACTGAACGTGCTCGGCGAAGGGGTGGACATCGTGATCCGCCCGCCGGAGGCGGCGCTGGAGACCATGCCCGAGATCGTGCGCCGGATGCACACGTCCTCCGGCCTCCTCGACGCCCTGCCCGGCGGAACCACCCTCGCCGACGCCGAGGCGCAGGTCCTCGCCTATGTGCGCGAGCACGTCAAGGAGCCGGGCAAGGCGCCCCTGTGCGGAAACTCGGTCTCCACCGACCGCGGCTTCCTCGCGCGGGACATGCCGGCGCTGGAGAACCACCTGCACTACCGGATCGTCGATGTCTCCTCGGTCAAGGAGCTGGCCCGCCGCTGGTACCCGAGGGCGTACTTCAACAGTCCGGAGAAGAGCGGCAACCACCGCGCCCTGGCCGACATCCGCGAGTCCATCGCCGAGCTGCGCTACTACCGCGAGGCGATCTTCGTCCCGCAGCCCGGACCGGACTCGGACACGGCGAAGCAGATCGCCGCGCGCCACGTCCTGCCCGGCGAGTAGCCGCGGCACCGCGCGGCCACGCCGACTCGCGCGCGGCTCACGCCCCGCTCGCGCCCCCTGACGCCCCCTGACGCCCCTCTGACGTCACCGCGGCGAATGCGGGCGCGAGCACCCGCTCGGACCCTGTAGACTTCTTCTCGGCCGGTCGGGGAAACCTTCGGGAAAACCGCCGGTCGTGGTGGGTATAGCTCAGCTGGTAGAGCACCTGGTTGTGGTCCAGGATGTCGCGGGTTCGAGTCCCGTTACTCACCCTGAAGATCGAGGCCCCGGTTCACACGAACCGGGGCCTCGGTCGTTCCGGGCAACCAATCCCGGCGCGGCGACCACTGTGAGGTACGCAACGGCTCTCTCCCCAGGAGGATTCGTGCAGTACCCGCAAGCGCCTCGCACCTACGACGGCGACGGCCGGGCCGAGGTCGCCATGAAGACCGCCGACGGGACCGTCGACGGACTCGGCACGGTCATCGGCAGCGCCTCCACCGACCACCGCAACAGCAGCGGGTACGTCCTGGCCGGGCCCGAGTACCTGACCATGTTCGACGGGCTCACCGGCGCGGCGCTGGGCACCACCGACTACGTGCCGGCTCGCGGCACCGTCTCCTCGTGGGGCGACGGCTACGGCAACCGGGTGGACCGGTTCCTCGCCGGGACCGCGTACCTGGACGGAGCCCGGCCCTCGCTCGTCATGGCGCGGGGCTACTACACCCGGTCCGTGATCACCGCGTGGGACTGGCGCGACGGGCGGTTCACACGACGCTGGACCTTCGACAGCAGCTCCTCCACCAACACCGGCAAGGGGTACGACGGGCAGGGCTCGCACAGTCTGTCCGTCGGCGATGTGGACGGCGACGGCAGGGACGAGATCGTGTACGGGTCGATGGCCGTCGACGACAACGGCAACGGCCTCTGGACGACCAGGACCGGGCACGGCGACGCCCAGCACCTCGGCGACCTCGACCCGGGAACGGCGGGCCTGGAGTACTTCAAGGTCTCGGAGTCGTCCTCCCAGCCCGCCGAGCTGTACGTCGACCCGGCGAACGGCACCGTCCGCTGGCAGCTCGGTGCCTGCTGCGACAACGGGCGCGGGGTCGCCGGGGACGTCTACGCCGGGAACGACGGCGCCGAGGTCTGGTCGGCGTCGGACACCTCGATACGGGACGAGGGCGGGGCCGCCAAGGGCCGTGAGCCCTCGTCCGCGAACTTCCTGAGCTGGTGGGACGGCGACACCACCCGCGAGCTCCTGGACGGCACCCGTATCGACAAGTACGGGACGGCGGGCGAGACCCGGCTGCTCACCGGCGTCTCGGTGGCCTCCAACAACGGCACGAAGGCCACGCCCGCGCTGTCCGGGGACATCCTCGGCGACTGGCGCGAGGAGGTGGTGTGGCGCACGGCGGACAACCGCGCGCTGCGGATCCACTCGACGCCGTACGAGACGAGCACGAAGATCACCACGCTGTTGCACGACACCATGTACCGCACGGGGCTGGCCTGGCAGAACACCGCCTACAACCAGCCCCCGCATCCGAGCTTCTACCTGGGCAGCGGCATGGGGACCGCGCCGCGCCCCCTCGTCACGACGCCGTAGCGCAGGAGACGACGATCGTGGGAAAGGGGCGCGCTCCGGCCGGGGGTGGGGTGGTCCGGCCGGAGCGCGCGTGTGGGGGGGAGGGGTGGCCTACTTGTAGGCGGCGAACGCCTTGGTGAAGGCCAGCGGCTGCTGGAGGATCGAGGAGCAGGTGGCGTCCGCGTGGTTCACCGCGCCGGCCGCGCACTGCTTGTCGCGGGTGGAGGACCACATCGACAGCCAGCCGATGCCCTTGGACTTCGCGAAGTCCACCAGCTCGCCGGCGTCCTCGACCTTGAAGATCTCGGTCGTGACGTCGTTGACGCCGATCATCGGGGTGACCGCGACGGCCTTCCAGGCGGCCGCTTCGGACAGCCCGAGGACACCCTTGATCTGGGCCTGGGTGGCGGTCGCGGCCTGGATCGCGTACTGGCCCATGTCGCCGCTGTAGGCCGGTCCGTAGTCCATCGCCATGATGTTGACGGCGTCGACGCGGACACCGTTCTTCCTGGCGTCGGCGAGGAGGTCCACGCCGGGCTGGGTCAGGCCCTCCGGCATGACCGGCAGGGTGAAGGAGACGTTCAGGCCGGGGTGGGACTTCTGGAGCTGGGCGATGGCCTGCGAGCGGCGGGTGTTCGCGGCGGTGTCCGGCAGGGCCGCGCCCTCGATGTCGAAGTCGACCTTGGTGAGCTTGTACTGGTCGACGACCTTGCCGTAGGCGGCGGCGAGGTCGGCGGCGGACGAGCAGTTGAGCGCCAGCTCGTGGCCGGCGGCGCCGCCGAAGGAGACCCGGACGTCGCCGCCCTTGGCCCGCAGGGCGCCGATCTGGGAGGCCACCTTGTCACTGGCGAGGTCGGTGACACCGCCCCAGAGCGGGGCGCAGGAGCCGCCGGAGGTGATGAAGGCGAGGTTGAACTCCTTCACGCCGGTGGCGTCGGCGGTCGCGAGCATGTCGTACGACGGGTAGAGGGAGGTGTCGATGTAGGGCGCGAACTTCGCGACGGCGCCCGGGGTGCCGGTGGCGGTCGCCGTCGGGGTGGGGGTGGTCGGGGCCGAGGTCGTCGGGGCCGTGGTCGGGCCCGTCGTGGCGGTCTGGCTCGGAGTGGCCGTCGCGGTCGCGGTGGGCTGCTCGGTGGGCCGGCCGCTGGGCGTCGGGGTGGCGCCGCCGACGGAGCAGGTGGCCTTGTTGATCAGGCAGTTGGCGGGATCGCCCGCCTCCCCGGCCGCCGAGGTCACGAAGCCGACGGTGACGGACTGGCCGGGGGCGAGCTCCTTGTTCCAGCTCGCGGGCTTCACGGTGACGTGCCGGCCCGAAACGGTGTGTTCGCCGTTCCACAGGGAGCCGATGGTCGTCCCGGCGGGCAGGTCGAACTCCAGCGTCCAGCCCCCCGACTGGACGCTGGAGGTCTCATTGGTCACGACGTACTGGCCCGTGTAGCCGCCGTTCCAGGAGCTGGTCCTGGTGTACGCGGCGCCGACCGCCGCGGCCTGGGCGGTGCCCGTGAGCGCGAACGCCGCGCCCCCGATCACGGCCGCCGCGACGACCGCGCCGATGACCTTGGTCCTGCCGCTCGCCCTGCGCCGGTGCGAACTGGTGCCCATCGCGTGCCTGCCTCTGTGTGCCGGGGGTGGGGGTGGGGTGCGGGCAGCACGCTAGCGACCGACAAACGGACAAATGCCCACGAGAGGGCCGCGGTTGGGGATCCTTAGGCTCCGCTTAAGGAAGCCATCGGAACGGGGAAAGGTTGGGACCGCGCCCCGCCCCGGTTGTGGGCATCTGTTCCGCAGGGGAAGGCCTCGCGCCGGCACCCCGGGGCGGTCTACCTACCGGACCCTCGCTGCGGACGGCCTCTTCCGGCGCCCCCGCTGGCCCCGGCGGACACCCGAACCGCCGCCGGAGCGGCGGCCGTCCAGACCGATCCAGATGCGGACCTCCGTGCCACCGAGCACCGAGTGCCCGATCCGCACGTCGCCGCCCGTCGCCTCGGCCATCTGCCGCACGATGTCCAGGCCGAGACCCGTGGAGCCGTCGCGGTGGCCGCTGTTGCCGCGGGCCAGCGCGGCAGCCGGGTCGGCGATACCCGGACCGGCGTCGGAGACCAGGACGATGACGGCGTCGTCACCGTTGTGGACGTCGACCGAGAAGGCCGTCCCCTCGGGGGTGTGGCGGAAGACGTTGCCCAGCAAGGCGTCGAGCGCGGCGACGAGTTCGGGCCGGGCGACCGGGATCCGTACCGGGCGGTCGATGCCCGCCACCCGTACCTTGCGGCCCTCGTCCTCGGCGAGCGCGGACCAGAAGTCCATCCGCTCCCGTACGACCTCGGAGGCGTCACAGCCCGCGCCCGGGCCGGTGGCCTGGGTCTGCGGCTTGGCCTCCCGCGCCGTGCGGATGATGGTGTCGACCTCGCGCTCCAACTGCTCGACGGCGGCCCTGGTCTGCTCGGCCGCGGGGCCTGAGCCGAGCGAAGCCGCGTTGAGCCGGAGCACGGTCAGCGGGGTGCGCAGCCGGTGGGAGAGGTCGGCGGCCAGTTCGCGCTCGTTGGCGAGGAGCTGGACGACCTGGTCGGCCATCGAGTTGAAGGCGATCGCAGCCGACTTGAGCTCCGGCGGCCCCTCCTCGGGGACGCGCGCGCCGAGCCGACCCTCACCCAGGTCGTGGGCCGCGCCCGCGAGCCGCTGGGCGGGCTGGACCATGCGGACGCCGAGCCGGTCGGCGACGGCGACGGAGCCGACGATCAGGGCGATGCCGACGCCGGCGAGGACCAGCCAGGCGGTGGCGACCCCGTTGGTGACCTCGCCCTCGGGGACGAAGAGCTCGACGACGGCGACCTGTCCGGAGGAGAGCGCCGTCGGCTGGAGCAGCACGGAGCCGCCCTCCACCTCGGCGATGGTGGCCCGCCCCAGTTCCCGGGTGGTCCGCAGATCGTTCTCGTCCGCCCGGCGGGTGCCGATCTCCAGGCCCTTCCCGCCCGGCTCGTCGACTGCCGGGACATGGACGGCCATCCGCCCGGCGGCCCCGTCCTCGGTGGTGGCCACCGCCCGGTCGAGTTCGTCGCGGTCGGTGGTGATCGCGAGCACGGGCGCGAGCCCGGCGGCGCGCCGCTCGGCGTTGGAGAAGGCCCGGTCGCGCGCCATCTCCTTGACGACGAGCCCGAGCGGTACGGCGAAGGCGACGACGACCATGGCGGTGACGGCCAGCGACACCTTGACGAGGGCCCATCTCACGGCTGCGGCTCCCGCGGCGGCTCCAGCTTCACGCCCACCCCACGCAGCGTGTGCAGATAGCGGGGCCGGGCGGCCGTTTCACCCAACTTCCGCCGAAGCCACGACAAATGTACGTCGATGGTCTGATCGTCCCCGTAGGACTGCTGCCACACCTCGGCGAGCAGTTCCTTGCGCGGCACGACCACCCCCGGCCGCCCGGCGAGGAAGGCCAGCAGGTCGAACTCCCGGCGGGTCAGGTCGAGCCTGGTCCCGTCGAGCTCGGCCTGCCGCCGCAGGGGGTCGATCGAGAGACCGCCGACCTGGGTCACCCGCGACGGCGGCGCCTCCCCGGCCGCAGCGCGCGAGCGCCGCAGCACGGCGGCCATCCGCGCCGACAGGTGCTCCACGGAGAAGGGCTTGGTGAGGTAGTCGTCCGCGCCGTCGTTGAGGAGCCGGACGATCTCCGTCTCGTCGTCCCGCGCGGTCGCGATGATCACCGGTACGTCGGTGATGCCGCGCAGCATCTTCAGCGCCTCGGACCCGTCCAGATCGGGCAGTCCGAGGTCCAGGATGACCACGTCGAAACGGAAATGGGCGACCTCGCGCAGCGCCTCCAGGGCCGTGCCGACGCTCCGTACGGTGTGGGAGGCCTCGGTCAGATGCCGGATGAGGGCCGAGCGCACGAACTGGTCGTCCTCGACCACGAGCACACTTGCCATGGCCCGCACCGTACGCCATACGAGGGAACGCGGACCCTCGGGGACGTCTCCGCGGGCGGTGGTGCAGTATGGCCCGGATGCGTAGAGGACTTGTTCACGCCATGGCGTGGTCGCTCGCCACGGGCGCGGCGGTCACGCTGTCGTGGTGGGGTGTGCACACGGTACTGGCCGGTACGGTCTACGACCCGCCGCGCGCGCTGCCCATTCCGGCCGGGACCACCGACACACCGGCCGGCGAGATCGGCGACCCGATGTCCTCCTCCACCCCACGGCCGCAGAGCCCTTCCGCCACGCCGAGTACGAGTGCGAGCGCCACTCCCACGCCGTCCACGACCCCCTCGCGCAAGCCCAGCGGCTCCCCCTCGACCGTCGCTCCGGCCGCCGGCAGCGTGAAGAGCTACGCCGTGGACGGCGGCCGGGTCGTGTTCGACCTCGGCAAGAGCTCGGCCGAGCTGGTCTCCGCGACGCCGTCCTCGGGCTGGCAGATGCAGGTCTGGAAGCAACCCACCTGGATCCGGGTCACGTTCACCCAGGACGGCCGCGAGCTGTCGGTCTTCTGTGTCTGGCACGACACCGCGCCCCGGGTGGAGATCGAGGAGCGCGCTATCTGAACACGGACGCCGGCGGTACGGGAGAGGGCTTGGCGCTCGCGTCGGTGACCGGCGCCGCTCCCCCGGTGAAGTCGGCGAGCGCCCGGCCGTGTTCCACCCGGCCGGCGTGCGGGTCCGTCGCCACCCGGCGGGTCAGCTCGGCGACCGGCAGTTCCCGGTCGGAGGCGAGCAGCACGGCGTTGCCGAAGCGGCGGCCGCGCAGCACGGTCGGATCGGCCGTCAGGGCCAGCTCGGGGAAGACGGTGGCGGCGGTCGCGATCTGGCCGCGCAGATGGGTCAACGGCGGGCCGTCGGCCAGGTTGGCGGCGTAGAACCCGCCGGGCCTCAGCGCCCGGCGGACCTCGGTGAGGAACTCCGTGCTGGTCAGATGGGCGGGCGTACGCGCGCCGCTGAAGACGTCGGCGATGATCAGGTCCGCCCAGCCGTCCTGGACCTTGGAGAGCCCCGCGCGGGCGTCGGTGGACCGGACCCGGATCCGGGCTGTCGTGTCGAGGGGCAGCTCGCGGCGGACGAGCTGGACCAGTGACCCGTCGAGTTCCACGATCTGCTGGGTGGAGCGGGGCCGAGTGGCGGCGATGTAGCGGGCGAGCGTGAAGGCTCCGCCGCCGAGATGGACGACCTGCAGCGGCCAGTTCGGCGGGGCGGCGAGGTCGGCGATGTGGCCGAGGCGCCGCTGGTACTCGAAGGAGAGATGGGCCGGGTCGTCGAGGTCCACGTGCGACTGCGGGGCGCCGTCGATCAGCAGCGTCCAGCCGCGGGGCCGCTCCCGGTCGGGTATGAGCTCCGCGAGTCCGCCGTCGACGGTCTCGACGACGGCGACGGCTGCTGCCGCCCTCTCACGCGTTCTGTTCCTGGCCACGAGCCCCATTATCGGCGCTCGCGGCGGTGCCCCGCCCGCTCAGCGGCAGCCGTCGGCCGCCTCGATCAGCCGGGCCGCCTGTCCGAGGGCCTCGCGGAGCACCGCCGGGTCGGTGACCTCGCCGGTGTCCCCGGGCGGCAGCAGCCAGCCGGCGGGGCGGGGCGCGTCACCGGCCGGTTCGGGGAGCTCCGGCAGTTCGGGGATGCGCAGGCCGCGCCCCGAGGTCTGCGTACAGGCGCTGCCCGGCATGTCCCAGGCCTCCGCCGTGCCGGGCGGGACCAGGAAGCCGAGGGTGTCGCAGGCCCCGTCGTGCAGCACGGGGCCGACCGCGGGAGCCCCGCCGCGGCGCAGGATGTCGACGGCCTCCAGGCCCTGCCGGACCGGCACGGTCACCAGGTCGCAGGGGGTGTCGTGCGGGGCGCTGGCGTCCGGGGTGGGTACGTGGCGTGCGGTCGACTGCGATCCGATCTCCAACAAGGGACCCTCCTCGCTCCTGAGAAGACACGTTCCGTCTCTCCGCATGGTTCAACGCCCGTGCGCGTCAACGGCTACGGCGGCACGCCGCCGCAAAGGATGGCAGTTCATGGCAGATCGCGCGCGAGATATCCGATTTGTAGCCAAACTCTGCGTACGCGACCGATCACAGCAGGTACGTTCTTGCTCCGCCGGAACACCGGCAGCACCAGGAGAGGGCTCGGCCATGGCGATGTCACGGGCAGTTCCCAATCTCGCCTTCCGCCGGCTCCGCGGACAGCACTCGCCGGCGGAGTTCGCCGCGGCGGTCCGCCGGGCGGCGCGGGAGATCGGCGAGCAGGTCGCCTGCGACGCCCGCTACATCGGACGCGTGGAGGCGGGCGAGATCCGCTGTCCCAACTACGCGTACGAGCGGGTGTTCCTGCACATGTTCCCCGGTCTCGGCCTGGCGGACCTGGGCTTCTCGGCGCGGGAGGCGGTGCGCGGCCGACGGCCGGCCGTCTCGACCGGGGCACCGCCCCCACCCGCCGTCACGACCCGGAACGATGAGGAGAGCGACGTGCTGCGTCGCGCATTCATGACGAGCGGCACCGCCACCGTGGCGGCCGCCTCGCTGGGACTCGGCGGCACCGCCGCAGCGATCCCCTCCCCTCGGGGAGCCCACCGCATCGGCGAGGCCGAGGTCCGGGCCGTCGAGGAAGCCGTACGGCAGATCCGGCTGCTCGACGACCGGCACGGCGCCGACGGCCTGTACAAGTCCGCCGCCCAGCCGCTGCGAGCGGCGTACGCCCTGCTCGACGCGGGCACCGCGGCCCGCCGCTCCACCGAGGACCGGCTGCACGCGGGCGCCGGCGAGCTGGCGATCTCGGTCGGCTGGCTGGCGCATGACTCCGGCCGCTTCGACGACGCCCGCTCGCACTACGCGGAGGCCCTCGCCACCGCGCGCGTGGCGGGCGATCCGGCCCTGGAGGCGCACGCCTTCTGCAACACGTCGTTCCTGGCCAGGGACGCGGGACGGTACCGGGAGGCGGTCCGGGCGGCCCAGGCCGGCCTGCGGGCGGCGCAGCCGCTCTCCTCCGCCCGGCTGCTCTCCCTGCTCTCCCTTCGGGAGGCGGGGGCGTGGGCCGGGCTCGGCGACCGGGCCGCCTGCGAGCAGGCACTCGGCCGCGCCCACACCCACTTCGCCCAGGGCACGGCCGACGGGGACCCGGAGTGGATGTCCTTCTTCGGGGAGCCGGAGCTGGAGGCCCTGGAGGCCCAGTGCTGGTCGGCGCTGGGCGACTGGAGCCGCGCGGCCCGCCACGCGCACCGCGCGACGGTCCTCCAGAACCCGCACTTCGCCCGCAATCTCGCCCTCTACCGCGCCCACCTCGCGAGCGACCTGGCCCACGCGGGCCGCCCGGACGAGGCGGCGGCGGAGGCCCGGAAGGTGGTGGACTCGCTGGGCGACGTCCAGTCCTCCCGTATCCGCCGCATCCTGACGGACACGGGCCGGGTCCTCGCGGCAGCCCGCTGAATAGCGCGGGCGCCGGAAGCGGGGTCGTCTACTCCAGGTGCCCCGTGTCGTTCCAGCGCTCGATCGCCGGCGCGCCGTACGCCCAGCCCAGGGCCGAGAGGCTCGTCGGGTCGAGGCGGATACGGGCGCCGAAGGAGACGTCCTCGCCCAGCCAGCGCGCCGCGATCGTGCGCAGGATGTGCCCGTGCGCGAAGACCAGCACGTCCCGGTCGGCCGACCGCGCCCACTCCACGACCTCGTCCGCCCGTGCCGCGACCTGCTCCAGGGTCTCCCCCTCCGGCACGGCGTCGCGCCACAGCAGCCAGCCCGGCTGCAGCTCCTGGATCTGGGCCGGGGTCAGCCCCTCGTACGCCCCGTAGTCCCACTCCATCAGCGCGTCCCACTCCTGCGCCCGCTCGCCGAAGCCGGCGATGTCACAGGTCTCACGCGCGCGTACGAGGGGACTGGTGCGGATCTCCAGGTCCGGCAGCCCGTTCCACGGCGCCCGGTGCAGCCGCTCGCCGAGCAGCTTGGCGCCGCGGCGGCCCTCGTCGAGCAGCGGGATGTCCGTCCTGCCGGTGTGGCGGCCGAGCAGTGACCATTCGGTCTGGCCGTGCCGGGCGAGCAGGATGCGCGGTGCCATGAAGGCTCCCTGGTTCTTCAACGGGGCGGTGGATCGCAGTGCACCTCCATCATCGCGCACATGAATTCGCGGCAACGCCCGGGCAACCCCGACCCTGATCCGGACGTCCCTCTCCCTGGTCGACACGAGGGGGACCAGGCATGGGCAGGCCACGCTGGTGGACGGAACTGATACTCATCGGCGTCGTGTACGCCGCGTACTCCTGCGGCCGGTTGCTCGCCCGCGGTGACGTCCGGAGCGCCGTCGATCACGGCCTGGCCATCCTCGACCTGGAGAAGTCGCTCCGGCTGAACGCCGAGCACCCGCTCAACCGGCTCTTCACCGAGACACCCGCCCTGGGGATCCCCGCGGACTTCGCGTACGCCTCCCTGCACTACGTCGTCACGCCGGCCGTCCTGATCTGGCTGTTCCGCCGCCGCCCAGGCCGCTACCGGGCGGCTCGCACCTGGCTGATGGTCTCCACCCTCCTCGGCCTGATCGGCTTCACCCTGCTGCCCACCTGCCCGCCCCGGCTCCTCGACGCCCGTCACGGCTTCGTCGACACGATGGCGCAGTTCAGCTCGTACGGCTGGTGGGGCGCCGAGGCCAGCGCGCCGCGCGGGATGGGGGCGATGACGAACCAGTACGCGGCCATGCCGAGCCTGCACGTGGGCTGGGCGCTGTGGTGCGGGGTGATGTTGTGGCGGTACGGGCGCACCCCCCTGCTGAAGGCGCTCGGCGTCGCCTACCCCCTGCTCACCGCGCTGATCGTGATGGGCACGGCGAACCACTACTTCCTCGACGCGGTCGCGGGAGCGGCCGTGATGGGGCTCGGACTCCTGCTCACCGCGCCGGCGCTGCGCCTCGCGGACCGGGTCCGTACACGCGAGAAGCCCCCGGTTGTCAGTGGCGGATGGGAGACTTCCGCGGGTGAGCGAATCCCTGGGCAGCGGAGCTCCTCGACCTCCGCAGACGACACTCCGGCTCCAGCTCGCTGAGCTGCGGGGACCGGCCGTGGTGCCGCATCCGCTGGACGCTCGGGCGCTGGCGGCGCTGGCCGCCAACCCCGGCTGCCGGCGGCGTGCGCTGCTCGACGGCGCCGGGGTGGACAAGGCCGCGCTCGCCTCGAAGCTGGGCTCGCCGGCGGCGTTCGGGCAGTCCCAGTTCGCGTTCATGCGGGGCAACGCCTTCGAGGCGAAGGTCAAGGCGGACAGTGGGCGTGAGCTGCTGCGGCTGCTCGGCATCGAGGAGCCCGGCACGGTACGGCTCCCGGATCTGGCCGCGGCCGGGCCCGAGGGGCGGGCGGCACGCACGGCGCTCGCGCTGCGCGAGGCGACCGCCGCCGGGGAGTGGGCGCTGCTCGACCACCCGATGCTCGCCCTGGAGGTGGCCGGCTCCCCCGCCTATCTGGAGCCCGACGCGGTGGTGGTCCACCCCGACGGCCGGTGGACGGTCGTGGAGATCAAGTCCTTCCCGATGATCGACGGTTCGGCGGACGCCTCCAAGGTGGGCGCGGCGGCCCGCCAGTCGGCGGTGTACGTGCTGGCCCTGGAGCGGGTCGCGGCCCTGACGGAGGGCGCGGAGGTGGCTCACTCGGTGCTTCTCGTCTGCCCGAAGGACTTCTCCAACCTGCCGACGGCCTCGGTCGTCGACGTCCGCAAGCAGCTGTCCGTGACGCGCCGGCAGCTGACCAGGCTGACCCGTGTCGAGGACATCGCGGCCGCGCTGCCGGAGGGCGTCACCTTCGATGTGGAGACGTGCTCCGCGGAGGAGCTGGCGTCGGCGGTGGAGTCGGTTCCGCACGCGTACGCGCCGGAGTGCCTGTCCGCCTGCGAGCTGGCCTTCCACTGCCGGGAGCGGGCACGGCTCGCGGGGGCGGTGGAGGCGCTGGGCCGCTCGGTACGGGGTGAGCTCGGCGGACTGTCCACGATCGGCGCGGTCCTGGCGGCGGCGCGTGGCGAGGAGGGCGACGCGGAGGACCCGACGGTCGACGCGCTCCGCCGGGCGCAGGCGCTGCGCGACGAGGCACTGGCGTACGCGCCCGCCGGGACCGGAGGCCTCGCATGTCGCTGATCTCCACCCTCGCCCGGCTGGAGGCCGTCGAGTCCGGGCGGGCCCAGCCGCTGGCCACCGTGCGGCACCGGCGGCTCTCCGAACGACCCCTCGTCCTCGTGCCGCTGACCACGGCGGGCGAGGCGGGCGCGCCGCTCGGCGCGCTGGTCGGGACCGATCCCGAGGCGCCGCGGCTGCTGGTCGTCGCGCAGCCGCGCGACCGGGATCTGCGGTTCGCGTTCCTGGCCGACCTGGCCGAGGAGGTCCTGCCGTACATCGACTCCTTCACGGACGTGGTCGAGGCGGCGGAGAAGAACGAGATCGACCCGGAGACCGGCAAGAAGGTCAAGATCGAGGTCGAACTGTGCGCGGACGCCCCGCAGTTGATCGTGCCGAGCCGGGCGGGTATCGAGTACGTACGGCTCCTCGGGCGCTCGATGCGGTTCCGGCGGACGGCGGAGCAGGACCCGGAGACGCCGTTCCCGGCGCCGCCGCGGGTGCCGTTGCTCGGCCGCTGGCTGACGCACTTCGGGGAGCGGGCCCGGGTGCCGGGCTCCTCGCTGCTGCT
The DNA here is from genome assembly GCF_042731085.1 of Streptomyces sp. NPDC059875. NCBI lineage: Bacteria > Bacillati > Actinomycetota > Actinomycetes > Kitasatosporales > Streptomycetaceae > Streptomyces > Streptomyces sp. NPDC059875. Next base: position 108,236 of record NZ_JBHWJZ010000012.1, on the reverse strand, counting down.
CTCGGCGACCGATCTGCTGAACCGCCACTGGGCCACGGGCCAGTCCTCCCTGGAGGACCAGCATCTCGGCGCCCTGCTCGCCTGGATCGACCCTCACGACGGGCAGTCGGGGGCCGAGGCGGCGCTGCGGGCCGAGCTCGGCCGGGACCGCGACGGGCAGCTGCTGTGCCCGCCGGCCGGTCCGGCGACCGACCCGGCCTTCGACAACCGGCTGCTCGCGCCCGCGATCGAGCGCTTCGACCGGGCGCGGCAGGCGCTGGCCGCCGCCGAGGACGGCGAGAGCGCGGACGAGCGGCTCGGCGAACTGCACCGCGCGGAGCGGGAGATCCGCCGGCTGATCGTCTCGCAGCTCCAGCCGACCTGGGACGCGGTCTGGCGCTCCCTCGGCCTGCTGCGGGAGCTGCCGGAGGGCGCGCGGGTGGCGGACCGCTGGACCCGCGACCGCTGGTCGTTCACCGGCCATCGCGACCGCGTCGTGGCCGGCGAGCCGCCGCAGCCGCGCCGTGACGACGCGGTGGCGGCGGCCCAGAAGCTGGCGGCGCGGGAGTCCGCGCAGGGTCAGCTGGACGCGCAGGAGGCCCTCGACGATCCGCTGGTGCTCGCGGGGCGGCGGCTCGCGGGCGAGGCGTTCGTCGCGGAGGTGGCGGAGGTGACGATGGCCTGGTCGGAGTCGAAGCGGCCCTCGCCGCGCCCGCTGCTCACGGTCCGCACGGACGACCGCCCGCACCTGGGCGACCGGGTGAAGGTGTTCCGCTCGCTCGAAGGCAAGCCGCAGACGGCGGAGTTCGTGCGGTACGAGGAGGACGGCTCGCTCGTGCTGCGGGTCACGGACCGGATGGGCCGGTCGAAGGAGCCCGCGGAGGGCTCGGTGCCGGAGAAGGGCGAGCGGATCGCCTGGACACTGTTCGAGCACGACCAGCGGGTGGGCGCGAAGCTGCCGGACCCGGAGGAGACGCCCTGGACGCACGGCGGGCCGCCGCGGTCCGACGTCGCCGAACTGCCCGATGCCGTCACGCCGGAGGACCTGCTGTGAGCCCCGATGTCTTCGACCCCTCCGCGGCGGCCGCCCGGGCCACGGCCGACATCCTGGCCGACACGCTGCACGGGGACGCCCGGGGCGTCGTCGTCGACTCCCCGCCCGGGGCCGGCAAGTCGACGCTCGTGGTCCGCGCGGCGCTGGAACTGGCGTCGGCGGGGCGGCCGTTGATGGTCGTCGCGCAGACGAACGCGCAGGTGGACGACCTGGTGCTGCGGCTCGCGGAGAAGGAGCCGGATCTTCCGATGGGCCGGCTGCACTCCAACGACAGCGATCCGTACGACAAGGCGCTCGACGAGCTGGAGAACGTACGGAAGTCGTCGAAGGCGGGGGACCTGGCGGGCCTCGACGTGGTCATCTCGACGGCCGCGAAGTGGGCGCATGTGAAGAACGTCGATCCGTGGGCGCACGCGATCGTGGACGAGGCGTACCAGATGCGCTCGGACGCGCTGCTCGCGGTGGCGGGGCTCTTCGAGCGGGCGCTGTTCGTGGGCGACCCGGGGCAGTTGGACCCCTTCTCGGTGGTCGGCGCCGAGCAGTGGGCGGGGCTCTCGTACGACCCGTCGGCCAGTGCGGTGTCCACCCTCCTGGCCCACAATCCGGACCTGCCGCAGCACCGGCTGCCGGTGTCCTGGCGGCTGCCGGCCTCGGCGGCGCCGCTGGTGTCCGACGCGTTCTATCCGTACACCCGCTTCCGCAGCGGCACGGACCACGGTGACCGGCGGCTGACCTTCGGGGTGGCGTCGGACGGCTCGGGCCCGGACCGGGTCCTGGACGAGGCCGCCGAGTCCGGGTGGGGGCTGCTCGAACTGCCGGCCCGGCACACCCCGCGCACGGACCCCGAGGCGGTCGGCGCGGTGGCGCTGGTGGTGCGCCGTCTCCTGGACCGGAGCGGCGCGGCGGTCAGCGAGCGGGGGCCGGAGCCGGTGCCGCTGACCCCGGACCGGATCGCGGTGGGCACGGCCCACCGGGACCAGGCGGCGGCGGTCCGCGCGGCGCTCGCGGAGCTGGGCGTCTCGGGCGTGACCGTGGACACGGCGAACCGCCTCCAGGGGCGGGAGTACGACGTGACGGTCGTCCTCCACCCGCTCTCGGGCCGCCCGGACGCCACGGCCTTCCACCTGGAGACGGGCCGCCTGTGCGTGCTGGCCTCCCGCCACCGCCACGCCTGCATCGTGGTCTGCCGCGCGGGCGTGGCGGACCTCCTGGACGACCACCCCTCGACGGAACCGGTCCAGCTCGGCGTCACGGTCAAGTTCCCCGACGGGTGGGAGGCGAACCACGCGGTCCTCTCCCACCTGGCGGAACACCGCGTGGCCTGGCAGCCCTAGGGCCTGTCCGACCCCGATCCGCCGGACAGGCCCTGGCCTCGCGCGGCGCGGGCGCGGCGGGCGGTGGCCGCGTGGGCGAGGAGTTCGTCGACCGGCCACTGGTCGTCGGCGTGTTCGCCGTACTTGACGGCCGCGATGCGACCGTCGGTGCCGATCAGGAAGTCGGCGGGCAGTCCGAGCCGTCCGCCCCTCGGGTTGCGCACCGGCGGACGTTCCCGCCCGCGCAGCATCTCCCAGGTGCCGAGGAGCACGGCCCGGACGACGGGCCCCCAGGCGCGCGGGGAGAGCAGCGACCGGCGCGAGGACTCGACGCCGAACGCCGTGTAGAGCCGCTTGTCGGGATCGGCGACGACCGGGAACGGCAGGCCGTCCAGGTGCGGGTGGAGCTCCTCCGGTGGTGAGTGGAAGACCACGACCTCGCGGACGCCCGCGGCCTCGATCTCCGCGTGCCTGCGTACGACCGACCGCAGGTGGAGGTGGCAGATCGGGCAGCCGGCGAAACGGCGGAACTGCAGATGGACGAGGCGTTCGGGGTCCGGCACGGCGACCGGGGCGCCGAGGACCGGGTCGAGCGTGCGGGCGGGAGCAGCCGCGCCGGGCATGAGCATGGAACACCTCCACGTAGGCGTACGGTGTACTCCTATCAGCGTAGGCGTATGGCGTACGCTGTCAACCCATGCCGCGCCCCCGCTCCCTCACCCAGGACCAACTGGCCGCCGCCGCCCTCGCCGTCATCGACCGGGACGGACTCACCGGCCTGTCGATGCGCACCGTCGCCAAGGAACTCGGCATGAGCACGATGGGGCTCTACCGGTACGTGGCCGACCGCGACGAACTCGAAGGGCTCGTCGTCGAGCGCGTCCTGAGCGCCGTCGACCCGACCCCGCCCGCCGCCGACACGCCCTGGCGGGAGCGGATCGAGGTCATGGTCCGCCGGCTGCGCGACAGCGTGGGCGCGCATCCCGCCGCCGTACCGCTCACCGTCACCCACCGGCACCGGCTGCCCGGACTGCTGCGCTGGTCGGAGTCGCTGCTCGGGCTCCTCGCCGAGGCGGGCATCGAGGGCGAGGAGCGGGTGGTCGCCCTGCGCGGCCTGATCGCTTACGTCGTCGGGGCCGTCCAGCTCGAACACCTCGGCTCCCTCGCCGGCGCGGGGACGACCGCCATCGCGGAGCTGCCGGAGCACCGCTTCCCGTACATGACGGACGCCGCCCGGCACGCGCCCGCGATCGACGCCGAACGGGAGTTCTTCGGCGGGCTCGCGGTGTATCTGCGCGGTCTCGGCGACTGAGGCCGCCCCGCCCCCTTGCGCGAGGCGGGACAATGGAAGAAGGCCCGGGTTGTCCGGGCCGCGTGTGTGCGAGGAGGAGAAGGACGATGGCGGAATCCGCGGAGCGGAACGAGCAGCGGCGACTCCGGCCCGCACCGCTGATCTTCGAGCCTGCCGAGGCGACCGCCGACCCGGAGCACTTCTTCGACCTGGAGTCGATCGAGGACCCGCGTGAGCTGCTGTCCCGCGCGACCGAGCTGACGCTCGCGTTCCGGGCGGCGACGGACCGGGCGATCGAGTTCCAGGCGATCGCGGCGGCGCAGCTCGCCGACCCCCGACGGTTCGACCGGCTGACGGCTGCGGACATCGGTGAGCGGGCGGAGTGGACCGAGGACTACGCGCGCCGGATGATCGATTTCGGCCGGGATCTGATCCGTACAGGCGGCACCACCCCGACGGACGACTAGCGGGTCGGCCGGGCGCCGCGCCCGGCCGGCAAGGCGCCGCCGTCCGGCAGCGCGCCCCCGCCGGGCAACGCGCCCCTGCGCACGGCAACGCGCCCCAGCCACCACCCGCTGGCATATGCCGGGGCGAAAGATACTCCCCGCGCACCCGTCCTGTCCCGGTTTCCGGCAACCCTCGGAAACGGAGCCGTCACTCCCGGTAGATCTGGCTCCATGAGCGGATGGCTGCGAGACGAGACCCCCCCGAGCCCGGCCCAGAGCGACATCGACGAGCACCGGACCGACCGGTCCGACATCTTCCGGTTCCTGCGGGACCGGGACGAGGGCCGGCATCACACCGCGCACGTCACCTCCGCCGGCGCCGACTGGCTCGCCTCCGCCGCCACGTACCCCCGCTCCACGCTGGCGCTCTGGGAGGCCCGGCCCACCGCCCCCGCCGTACTCCCCTGCGGCACGGTCTTCGACGTCGTGAACGTGGACGCGATCTTCGGGCGCCGGATGCTCGACCGGCTCTGGTCGGAGGGGCCGGGCACCGGGCCGGTGGCCGTCCACCGGGGCCGGATGCTGCTGTTCGCCGCGCCCGGCACCGCCCAGCGGTTACCGTCCCTGCTCCACTGGGAGGAGTGGGGCGACGCCGTCCCGCCGCCGCTCTGTCACGGCACCGGCGACGCCGTGACCATCCCCCCGCTGACCCCGCTCGAGCCCGCCGGCCCCCGCTGGGTCGTCGCTCCCGACGCCCGCCATCCCTGGCTGCCGGGACCCGAGGTCATGCTCTGGGCCTGCGTCCGGGCGGTGCGCGCCGCCTCCGCCGCCGACGTGCGGATATCGATTTTTCCTCCCGCCGATCAGGATGCTAAGGTCTACGACGTCAGCAGGCGCCGCTAGCTCAGTTGGTTAGAGCAGCTGACTCTTAATCAGCGGGTCCGGGGTTCGAGTCCCTGGCGGCGCACAGACGGAAGAAGCCCCTCGCGCAAGCGGGGGGCTTCTTCGTGCACGCACGACGTACCTGCGCACGACCGCGCGTCTCAGGGGTTCTCCGGGAGCGTCACCTTCACCGTCCACACGCCCGCCCGCGACCGGTCCACCGCCTCTACCCGCGTCCCGTCCCCCGGCACCGTGAACGTCTCGCCGACCCTCAGCGGCGCGTCCGCCAGCGGCGGGTACACCGAGCGGTCCCAGCAGGCCTCGGTCCGCGGATGGGTGTCCACGACCTCGACCGGGCCGTCCCCGGACGCCGCCTCGTTCCGTACGCGGTAGATCAGCACGCCCTCCGTGCACGTGTCCTGGTCGTTGCCGGTCGCGCCGCGCGCCTCGATCGCGAGCACGCTGCCCACTCCGGTCCGTACGACCGCGAGCCGTTTGCCCACCGTGCCGCCGGCCGGCGGCGCCGCCGCGAGCGGCTCCAGGCTGAGCAGCCGGGTTCCCGGCTCCTGCACACAGGCCACCTGACTCCGGTCAAGCCAGCCCAGCTTCCACTTGTGCCAGCCGAAGAGGTCGGGGGCGAGGCCGAACTGGCTGCCCATGACGTCCCAGTCCCCCACATGGGTGTCCCAGTCGCCCTTGCCGTCCGTCGGGCGGTGGTAGAGGTCGGGCAGGTCGAAGACGTGCCCGGTCTCGTGGGCCAGCACGTTGCGGTCCGGCGGGTGGCGCTCGAAGACGGTGACGACCCGCTTGATCTCCGTGCCGTCCACCGTGAGCGGGTGCTCCAGGTTGACGACCTTCGTGGCGTCGGAGTCCACGCCCGGCGCGTCCGGGTCGGCGACCAGGTAGACGATGTCGTATCGCGCGAAGTCGACCGTGTCGTTCGCCGCCGCGAGCGCGTCCCGCAGATACGCCGTGCGCTTCCCCGCGTCCCAGTCGCGCTGTATGGCGTACGCGGTGGACGTCCGCGGCATCCGGGTCCACTCCCGCTGCGTGTCCGGGCGCAGCGCGAAGCGGCCGTACGAGGCGCGCCGGAAGAAGTCGCTCGTGCTGGGGAAGTGGTCGGCGGCCAGTTCCTCGGGGCTGGCCAGGGGGGTGGAGTCGGGGAACGACAGGAAGATCATGACCGCGTTCAGGGATTGGACGGGCCTCGGGTAGGAGCCGTTCCAGGTGTCCAGACCCAGGGAGTGATGGGCGGCGGTACGCGGCAGGGCGCAGGGACCGGCCGTGGGCGCGCCCACGGCGGGGCCCGCCACGAGCCCGGTCGCGGCGAGCGCCACGAGGGAGGTGAAGGCCGCCGCGGAGGCACGCAGCCGCGGTCGTTCCACTCCCCCGGGTGTCTGCTGACCCCTCACGTAGACCTCCGGCTCCGGATTGCGGGACACCCCACCCACCTTGTGACGGTTTGTGGCGTTTCGCACTTTTCCGCTGCCCCAGTCGGGTGAGGGCGCGACACGGGGTCGACGCGACACGCGCGCTCAACGGCTCACGGAACGTCACAATCGGTCAGGCCCCCGCAGTCCCGTGTCAGACCCGCGCAGAAACGATCGGCCAGGGGTCCGCGGCAGGCGGACTCATGGCCCCGTCGGGCGGGAGGGCGTCCATGGAGCTGGAATGACCCCCGCGGCTGCCCCTATGATCGGCACACTTTCCAGGCCGACCCCCATCCCGACCACGTCCGTACGACCAACTGCACTACGGGAGCGAGCGGTGAGCGGAACCCCCGAAGGACCGGTGCACACCCAGCTCTCGCCCGCACGGGAGCCCGCGCCTCCGATCACGGAGCGTCACCACGAGCTCGCGGTCGACGCCGAACTCCGCGACTACCGAGCCGCCTTCCGAGCAGCCCAGCTCGCCATGGCCGTCGTCGACCGGAACGGCCTCGTCGTCTCCGCCAACGACGCGCTCGGCACCCTCTTCGGCACCGAGACCGACGCGCTCACCGAGCAGGCCGCAGCCGACCTCGTCGACCTCGCCTCCGACGGCCGCACCTGGCACGCGTACCGCGAGGTGCTGCGCGGCCGCCGCTCCCGCTTCCGCTGCACGCGCCGGCTCAAGCACCCCGACGGGCGCTCGCTCTGGGCCGAGGTCACCGTCTCCCCCATGCCCGACAGCTCCCCCGTGCCCGACGGCGGCCGCGTGCTCCTCTCGATCGCGGACATCAGCGACCGGCGCGAACTGCAGGCGCGGCTCCGCCACCTCCAGATGCACGACCCGGTGACCCGGCTGCCGAACCGCACGCTGTTCTTCGAGCGGCTCTCGGCGGCCCTGGAGGCGGCGGCCTCCCAGGACGAGGAGTCGCCGGACTTCCGATCGTCGTACGAGTCGTACGGGCATGGCGGAACAGGGCGGATCGGCCTCTGCTACCTCGATCTGGACGGCTTCAAGGCGGTCAACGACACCATGGGGCACCGGATCGGGGACCGGCTCCTGTCCGCCGTGGCCGCCCGTCTGACGGAGTGCGCGGACAGCGACGGGTACACCAGGAGCGGCGGCCACCTCGTGGCGCGGCTCGGCGGCGACGAGTTCGCGATCCTCGTCGAGGACTCCACGGGGACCGAACAGCTCGCGGATCTGGCGCAGTCCGTCCTCTGCGCGCTCCAGCAGCCCTTCGACCTGGCCGGACAGCGGCTCTCGGTCTCCGCCTCGATCGGGGTGGTGGAGCGGGGCGCCCGCGGGACGACCGCGACGGGGCTCATGCAGGCCGCGGACACCACGCTGTACTGGGCGAAGGCCGACGGCAAGGCCCGCTGGACCCTCTTCGATCCCGAGCGCAACGCGCACCGCATGACGCGGCAGGCACTCTCCTCCACGCTCCGACCGGCCGTGGAGCGCGGGGAGTTCGCGCTGGAGTACCAGCCGCTCGTCGGGTTGGCGGACGGCGCGGTGCACGGGGTGGAGGCGCTGGTGCGCTGGAACCATCCGCAGTTCGGCACGCTTCCGCCGAATCGGTTCGTCGGGATCGCCGAGGAGGACGGCTCGATCGTCGAGCTGGGGCGATGGGTGCTGCGGACGGCGTGCACGCAGGCCCGGCAGTGGCAGAAGGACCATCCGCGCGAGCGGCCGCTGTTCGTGAGCGTCAACGTGGCCGTACGACAGGTCTGGGACTCCGACCTGGTGGCGGACGTGGCGGGCATCCTCGCGGAGACCGGGCTCGCCCCGCATCTGCTCCAGCTGGAGCTGACCGAGTCCGCGGTGATGGGCTCGGCGGGCCGGCCGCTCCAGGCGCTCCAGGCGCTCAGCGACATGGGGGTGCGGATCGCGATCGACGACTTCGGCACCGGTTACTCGAACCTGGCGTATCTGAGCCGGCTGCCCGTCTCGGTCCTCAAGCTGGACGGCTCGTTCGTCCGCGGCTTCCAGGACGAGGCGCACGCCAACCCGGCGGACGAGCTGATCGTGGAGGCCCTGGTCCAGCTCGCCCACCGGCTGGGCCTGACGGTCACCGCCGAGTGCGTGGAGACTTCGGGGCAGGCGACCCGGCTGCGGCGCATCGGCTGCGACACGGGGCAGGGCTGGCTCTACTCGCGCGCGGTGGCCCCGGACCGTATCGCGGAGCTGATCGGAGCGTCGGCGCTCCCCGTCTGAGCGCGGGCATGGAACTGCCCCCGGCCGGAGGGACATCCGGGCGGGGGCAGTGGTCATGTGGAGCTCAGCGCGGAGCTAGCAGGCGCCCTGGTCCTTCCAGACGCCCCACTCGCCGGTCGTGCCCGGCGTCTCGTTCTGCGTCCACCACTGGGCCAGCCACTTGCGGCCGTTGTGGGAGACCACGCTGCCACCGGTGTAGACGGTGCCGGCCACGTACGCCGGGACGGAGCCGCAGCCGGTCGGGGGCTGAGTGGTCGGCGGAGGCGTGGTGGGCGGGGTGGTGGTCGGAGGCGTCGTGGTGGGCGGCGTGGTGGTCGGCGGGGTCGTCGGGGAGCCGCCGACCGCAGTCACGATCTGGTTGAAGAGCGTGGTGTTGGCGTCCAGGCCGAGGAGCGAGTACATCATCGCGCCGGCCAGGCCGCGCTCGTGGGCGTAGTCGGCGCGGGCCTGGATCGTCCGCTGGTCGAGGCCGGTGAAGAACTCGCCGTCCTTGTAGAAGTACGCCGACTTCGCCTGGTCGTCCCAGAAGGTCGTCGCCGCGTTGTCTACGATGCCGCCGAGCTCCTTGTAGTGCGCGATGCCCGCCTGCTGGCTGACCGGGCGGGCCGCCGAGGCACCGGTGGCCGGCTGCGCGAGGCCGTTGGCCGCCCCGGCCGGGACGCCCTTCCAGCCGCGGTAGTAGAACTCGTAGCCCAGCGTCAGCTTGTTCGCCGGGAAGCCGCCCGCGATGCCGTAGGCCGGCTTGCCGTCGATCCACGAGTCGATCGCGTTGTCGATCGAGTACTTCTCGGTGCCCGGAGCGATGGGGTCGGTCGGGTCGTTCGCGCCGGAGTGGAGCGGGGACTGGTGGTACGTCGGCCCGTCGCCGTCCCAGGCGCCGTGCATGTCGTACGTCATGATGTTCGCGTAGTCGAGGTACGCGCCGATCTTGTCCGTCTCGATGTTCTTGATCTTGTCCTGGCCGGCCGGGAGGGCCGCGGTCAGCAGGTACTTCTTGCCGCCGTTCGCCGCGCCGTACTCGTCGAGCTGCTTGCGGAACTCGGCGAGGAGCAGCGTGAAGTTCTGCTTGTCCTCGGGGCCGTAGTGGTTGCCGAGGTGACCGTCGGGCGAGCCCGGGTACTCCCAGTCGATGTCGATGCCGTCGAAGATGCCGGCGGCGGTGCCGGGACCGCCGTAGCCGCCCTCGACCGGCAGGTCGCCCTGGATGTACTGCTTGATACAGGAGGCCACGAGCTTCTTGCGGCTCGCGTCCGTCTTGGCCGCGTCGTGGAAGTACTTGGAGTACGTCCAGCCGCCGAGCGAGATGTTGATCTTCAGGTGGGGGTACTTCGCCTTCAGCTCCTTGAACTGGTTGAAGACGCCCACGATCGGCTGGTCCCACTTGTCGGCGACGCCGTCGACACTGTCCGCGGCCGCGAAGGAGCGCTGGTAGTCGGCGTACGAGTCGCCCGCGCCGTCACCGGCGTTCGGGTTGGCGTCGTCGCCGGCCGCCTTGTTGGCCTCGAAGCAGGTGAGCTCGGTCGGGTGGATGTTCCCGAACGAGTAGTTGATGACGTCCAGTTTGCCCGCGATGCCCCGCGTGTCGAGGTGCTTGGGGTAGAAGGCGTTCCCGTACACGCTCCACTGGTCGTAGTACGCGATCTTCACGCCGCCGGTCGAGGCGGTGGTGGCGGCGCCGGCCGCCTGGGCGGAGCCGAGGCCGACGGTCGCGGCGAGCGCTCCTGCGGCGAGGGCCGTGGTGAGGAGCCCGGCGATCAATGGCTTACGGGGGTGCACGTGCGGCCTCCGAGGGGGATACGAGGGGTACGCGGTACAGCAGTTGGAGAAGTGATAGCCGCCGCGTGAACAGCACGTCAATGGTCTGAACCAGATTGAGGACTAGACCAATTGACGAGCGAAAGCCCTTGTCAGAGCGGTGCAGCACAAAGCGGAACCGCCCGCCACCATCGGTGACGAGCGGTTTAAGGTTCACTTAGGGATGGCGGAGTCGGTGGTTCCGGAGTGAACCAACCGGCCGCGGAAACCCAGGTTTTACTCCGCCGGGCCGACCGCGTCCGGCATCCCGTACGCGTCCGCGATCAAGTCGTAGCTGCGCAGCCGGACATCGCCGCCGTGCGCGTTGGCCGTGATCATCAGCTCGTCGGCGCCGGTCCGCTTGCGCAGATCGTCCAGACCCGTCCGCACCTCGTCCGGCGTGCCGAAGACGATGTTCGCCAGCCAGCTGTCCACGAACTCCCGCTCCGTCGGGCTGAAGGGGTACGCCTCCGCCTCCTCCGGCGTCGGGATCAGGCCCGGCCGGCCCGTGCGCAGTCGCAGCATCGACAGCGCTCCCGTGAGGACCTGGCGGCGGGCCTCCTTCGGGTCCTCGTGGGCGAGTGCCGCGACACCGATGAGCGCGTAGGGCGCGTCGAGGACCTCCGAGGGACGGAAGGAGTCCCGGTAGAGGTCGAGCGCGGGGATCGTGTTCTGCGCGGAGAAGTGGTGGGCGAAGGCGAACGGCAGGCCGAGCATCCCGGCGAGGCGCGCGCTGAAGCCGGAGGAGCCGAGCAGCCAGATCGGCGGGCGCCCGGAAGGCCCCTGCACCGGGCCGGGCACGGCGTGGATCCGGGCGTACGGATGGCCGTCCGGGAAGTCGTCGTCCAGGAACCGGGTCAACTCGGCGAGCTGCTGCGGAAAGTCGTCCGCGCCCTCGTTCAGCGTCTGGGTCCGGCGCAGGGCCGCCGCCGTGGCGCCGTCCGTGCCGGGCGCGCGGCCGAGCCCGAGGTCGACGCGGCCCGGGGCGAACGCCTCCAGCGTGCCGAACTGCTCGGCGATCACCAGCGGGGCGTGGTTGGGGAGCATGACGCCGCCCGAGCCGAGCCGGATGCGGCGGGTGTGGGCGGCGAGATGGGCCAGGATCACGGCCGGCGAGGAGGAGGCGACGCCGGGCATGGAGTGGTGCTCGGCGACCCAGTGGCGGTGGTAGCCGCGTCGCTCGGCCAGCTTGCTGATCTCGACGCTGGTGGCCAGCGCCTGGCTCGCGGTCCGGCCGCTGCCGACGGTCACCAGGTCCAGTACGGACAGCGGTACGGGCGAGTCCCCGTGTGCCGTGCCCCGAATCGCGTCGCTCACCGTGTGCCGACCCTTCTGCCCAAAAGACGTACGTACGAGGAAGCAGAACAGGAGGCGGTCTCCGGTTATTCCGCGGGTCCGCAGGAATGAGCTGTTCGGCTTCGGGTAGCCGCGCGCCCATGCCTCGATCAACGAACCAGATACGCCGGCGGACGGTGCTGTGGGGGACAGCGGCCGCCGCCACGACCGCGGCCGCGGGCTGCGCACGCGTCGCCTCCGGCGACACGCTCGGCCGGCTCAGATCCCAGGGCACCGTCCGCCTCGGCATCGCGGGCGAGGTGCCGTACGGCTACGTCGACGAGCAGGGCGCCTTCACCGGTGAGGCGCCCGAGCTCGCCCGGGTGATCTTCGGTCGGCTCGGGATCACGGACGTCCAGCCCGTGGCCACCGACTTCGCCTCGCTCATCCCCGGACTCAACTCCCAGCAGTTCGACGTCGTCTCCGCCGGGATGTACATCAACAAGGACCGCTGCGCCCAGGTGCTGTTCGCGGACCCCGAGTACCAGATGCTCGACTCCTTCATCGTCCGCAAGGGCAACCCGAAGAAGCTCCGCTCGTACGAGGACGTGGTGCGCGCGAAGGCGCGCTTCGCGACCGGCAGCGGATACGCCGAGATCGCCTACGCGGTGGCCGCCGGCTACCCGGAGAAGGACATCGTGATCCTTCAGGACCAGGTCGCCGGGTTGAACGCGGTCGAGTCCGGCCGCGTCGACGTCTTCGCCGGTACCGCCCTGACCGCACGCTCGGTCGTCCGCAAGTCCGCCAAGGCCGAGGCGACCGAGCCCTTCGCCGCCGTCGTCGACGGCGAGCGGAAGATCGACGGCGGCGGTTTCGCCTTCCGTCCCACGGACGCCGGTCTGCGGGACGCCTTCAATGCCGAGCTGCACCGGATGAAGAAGAGCGGCGAGCTCTTCCGGATCCTGCGGCGCTTCGGCTTCACCGAGGCCGAGATGACCACGCTGACCGCCGAGGAGCTGTGCCGATGACCGCAGGACTCTGGCAGAACTGGGTCCTGCCCGGCATCTGGATCACCCTCCAGCTCCTGATCGCCTCCGCCGCGCTCGCCGCGCTGGTCGCCTTCACCGTCGGCACCGCCCGTACCCACCGCTCCCGTGCCGTCCGTTTCCTGGCCGGGTTCTACACCGAGGTCTTCCGCGGCACCTCCGCGCTGATCCTGATGTTCTGGCTCTTCTTCGTCCTGCCGCCGCTGGTCGGCTGGCAGCTCGTCCCGATGTGGGCGGCGATCCTCGCGCTCGGCCTGTCCTACGGGGCGTACGGCGCCGAGATCGTGCGCGGCGGCCTGAACGCCGTACCGAAGGCGCAGCGCGAGGCGGGGGTCGCGCTCAGCTTCACGCCCTGGCAGCGGCTGCGGCTCGTGCTGCTCCCGCAGGCCGTGCCCGAGATGATCCCGTCCTTCTGCAATCTGCTGGTCGAGCTGCTCAAGGGCACCGCTCTGGTCTCGCTGCTCGGTGTCGGGGACGTCTCCTTCGCCGCGTATCTGGTGCGGCTCGCGACCCAGGAGAGCGGCGGAATCTACACCGTGACGCTGGTCGTGTACTTCGTGATCGCGCTGGCGATCACCCGCTCGATGAAGGCGCTGGAGCGACGCGGCAAGGCGAACCTGGGGGTGGTGGCCAAGTGAACTGGGACTGGTCCGCGGTGGCGGACTTCATGCCGCGTTTCTGGGACGGCCTGCTCGTCACGCTTCAGGTGCTGGTGCTCGGCTCGCTGATCTCGTTCACGCTGGGTCTGGTGTGGGCGCTGGGCTTCCGGGCCCGCAGCCGGCTCGTGCGCTGGCCGGTGCACGCGGTCACCGAGTTCGTCCGCACGACTCCCCTGCTGGTGCAGCTGTTCTTCCTCTTCTTCGTGCTGCCGGAGTGGGGCGTGCAGTTCTCCGCCCTGACGACCGGCACGCTCGCGATCGGGCTGCACTACTCGACGTACACCGCGCAGGTCTACCGGGCCGGCATCGACGCCGTACCGGCCGGGCAGTGGGAGGCGGCGAAGGCGCTCAGCCTGCCGCGCCACCGGACCTGGCTGACGGTGATCCTTCCGCAGGCCCTGCGCCGGATCGCGCCCGCGCTCGGCAACTACGTCATCGCGATGCTGAAGGACACCCCGCTGCTGGCCGGAATCAGCGTGCTGGAGCTCCTCCAGCAGTCCCGGCTGGAGTCGGCGGCCACCTTCCAGTACACCGAGCCGCTCACGGTGGTCGGCGTGGCCTTTGTCCTGATCGCGTATCCCGCTTCCCTGCTCGTCCGTACTCTGGAGCGCCGCCTTGCCCACTGAAGCCGTCGAAGCCACTGAATCCGCCCATGACCTCATTCGATTCGAGAACGTCACCAAGCGCTTCGGGGACCAGACGGTCCTCGACGACCTCAACTTCTCGGTGCGTCCCGGCAAGCACGTCACGCTGATCGGACCTTCCGGTTCCGGAAAGACGACGATCCTGCGGCTCCTGATGACCTTGGAGAAGCCCGACGCGGGCACCATCCGGGTCAACGGCGGGAAGCTGCACCCGGCCGACGAGAAGCACCGGCGCGAGGTGCGGAAGAAGATCGGGATGGTCTTCCAGCACTTCAACCTCTTCCCCCACATGTCCGTCCTGCGCAACATCACCGAGGCGCCCGTCCGGACGCTCGGGAAGAGCCGGGAGGAGGCCGAGGCGCGCGGGCGCGAGCTGCTCGACATGGTCGGTCTCGGCGACAAGTGCGAGGCCAGGCCCGCGCAGTTGTCCGGTGGTCAGCAGCAGCGGGTCGCCATCGCGCGGGCGCTCGCGATGGAACCGAAGGTGCTCCTGCTCGACGAGGTGACCTCCGCGCTCGACCCGGAACTCGTCGCCGGTGTTCTGGATCTTCTCCGGGAGATCGCGGAGACGACGGACATCACCATGATCTGTGTGACGCACGAGATGAATTTCGCCCGTGACATCTCGGACGAGGTCCTGATGTTCGACGAGGGACGGGTGATCGAGTCCGGTTCTCCAGAAAAAATCTTCTCGGCTCCCGAGCATCCGCGTACTCGCGAGTTCTTGGGCGCGGTGCTCTGACCTCAGACTCTCGTGCGGTGCTGTGACCATGGCATATGCCAGGGTGGTGCGCCCCAGCGTATGACGCTGGGGCGCCGCATCAATCTCGCCAACAGCCGCCCCGAAAAGGGAGCTTGACGGCTATCGTGGTACGGAAGCTTGCGGTCACAACCTGGTAGGGGGAAACCGTGGCGCTGAAGCCCGAGCCCACTGCGCCGTTCCACTCGGTGCAATACGCCCTGCGCGTCCTTGAGACGGTCTCACGGCACGGTGGCGGCGTGACGGACGTCCAGATCGCTCGTGAGACCGGTCTGCCCGTCGCCCATCTGTCCTCCCTGCTGCTGATGCTCCGTCGCGAGGGGTACGTCGAGCAGGTCGCCGACGGCGCCTATGTGATCGGCGACTCCCTGGTCCTCCTGGGCTCGGGGCTGACGCGCCGCGAAGCCCTGGAGCAGAAACTCCAGGAGACGCTGACCGAGCTGCGCGACTCCGTCGGCGCGGCGGTCTACATCAGCCGGTACATCGACGGCGAGGTGAAGATCACCCAGTTCGCCGACGGCCCGCGCACACCCAAGGTCAACGAGTGGGTGGACTTCCGCTCGGCCGCCCACGCCAGCGCGGTCGGCAAGTGCCTGCTGACCCAGCTGGACCAGAACGGCCGCCGGGACCACCTCTCGCGGCACAAGATCGCCCGACTGACGTCCCGGACGATCACCAACGAGAAGGTGCTCTTCTCCAAGCTGGACAGCCAGCCGCCGACGGTCCCGGTGCTCGATCTCCAGGAGTACGCCGTGGGCACGGTCTGCGCGGCGGTCCCGCTGACGGCCGGTGCGGCCGTGGGATGCCTGGCGCTCTCCCTCCCGATCGAGCACGCCCACCGACTGCGATCGGCGGCCGACACGCTCAACCGCAGGGCCGCGCCGGTGGTGCTCTCGCTGGCGATCTGAGCCGATCGGAGAGATGTGATCCAGTCCTCGGAGGTGGTGGTCGGAACCACCCCCGAGGACCAGGTAGTATTTTCTCTGTCAGCAGGCGCCGCTAGCTCAGTTGGTTAGAGCAGCTGACTCTTAATCAGCGGGTCCGGGGTTCGAGTCCCTGGCGGCGCACAGACGGAAGAAGCCCCTCGCGCAGGCGGGGGGCTTCTTCGTGCTTTCGTAGGGGACGCTCCCTACGCCCGCAGGTACGTGAGGACCGCGAGGACCCGGCGGTGGGTGTCCTCGGCGGGCGGCAGGTCCAGCTTCCCCAGGATGTTGCCGATGTGCTTGCCGACGGCCGCCTCGGTGACGACGAGCCGGCGGGCGATCTCCCCGTTCGAATGCCCCTCGGCGACCAGCGCGAGGACCTCGCGCTCGCGCGGGGTCAGCGCCTCCAGCGGGTCGCGATGGCGGCGCAGCAGCTGCCGTACGACCTCGGGGTCCACGACCGTGCCGCCGTCCGCGACCCGGGTGAGGGCGTCCAGGAACTCCTCGACCTGGCCGACCCGGTCCTTGAGGAGGTAGCCGACGCCGGTGCCGTCGCCCGCGTCCAGGAGGTCGGCGGCGTAGGTCCGCTGCACGTACTGGCTCAGGACGAGGACGGGCAGACCGGGGCGGTCGGCGCGCAGGGCGACCGCGGCGCGCAGCCCCTCGTCCTGGAAACCGGGCGGCATCCGCACGTCGGTGACGACGATGTCCGGCTCGTGCTCGGTGACGGCCGCGTGCAGACCGTCGGCGTCGCCGACCGCGGCGACGACCTCGTGGCCGAAGCGGGCGAGCAGACCGATCAGCCCTTCGCGGAGGAGGACGCTGTCCTCGGCGAGGACGACGCGGAGCGATCGGGCAGTGCGGGACAAGGGATCTCCACTCGCAGGAGGGTCGGGCCGCCGGCCGGGCTGGTGATCGTCAGTGTGCCATCGAGGACGGCGAGCCGGTCGGCGAGTCCGGTGAGGCCGGTCCCGTGATGCGGGTCCGCGCCCCCGCGGCCGTTGTCCTCGACCGTGATCGTCAGGGAGCCTTCGTGCCGGGCGGTGATCCGGGCCTCGGTGGCGCCGCTGTGCTTGCCGATGTTGGCGAGGGCCTCGCAGACGGCGAAGTAGCCGGCGCTCTCCACGGCGGTGGACAGCCGGGGCAGGTCGATGTCCGAGTCGACGGGGACGGCGGAGCGGTCGGCGGCGTCGGTGAGGGCAGCGCCGAGGCCGTAGTCGGCGAGCACCTGCGGATGGATGCCGTGGATGAGTTCGCGCAGCTCGGTGAGGACCCGCCCGGCCTCCGCGTGGGCCTGGGTGAGCTGGTCGGCGAGCGGTCCCGGCGGGGCGTCGAGGCGGGCGAGCCCCAGCGTCATGGTGAGGGCGACCAGGCGCTGCTGGGCGCCGTCGTGGAGATCGCGCTCGATCCGGCGCCGCTCGGCCTCGAAGGCGTCGACGAGCCGCGCCCGGGACGCGGTGACCTCGCCGATCCGGTCGCGCAGCTCGGCCTCGCGGGGCGCGAGCAGGGCGCGGCTCAGGGCGGCGCGGGCACCGGCGAGAGCGGCGAGTGGATAGAGGAGGGCGACGAGGAGCACCGCCCCGAGGAGGGCGGCGGCGAACGCCTGCGGATAGGAGGTGACGAGGTACGCCTTGACGACCTTGGCCTCGTGGCCGTCGACGGCGAGCTGGAGGGGCGTGCTGATCAGCGCGGCGGGCAGCCCGAGGGCCACGGCGAGCACGATCAGGTCGAGCCACCACAGGACGGTGGCGTGCAGGACGGCGTACGCGAGCTCCCGCCAGGTGGCCTGTTCCCGGACGCGGACGCGGAGCCAGGCGGCGAGGCCGGGGGCGTCGGGGACCCGGTGCGGATCGGCGGCCGGGTCGAGGTCGACGAGCCGGAGCCGGCGGCGCTCGATGCCGCCGAGGGCGACCCCGGCGAGGAGGAGGAGCGGCAGCCCGACGAGGACGAAGGAGGAGACGACAAGGAGGAGCAGGACGAGGAGAGCCGGCGCGCCGGTGATCACCCCGGTGGCCAGATAGCCGGCCGAGCGCCAGGGCCAGTCACTGCGCGGGAAACCGGGCCGGGTGAGGGCCTGCCAGGGGGTTCGGGGCGACATGGGGCCACGGTAGGGGGCGGTCGCGGGGCGGGGCCATCGGTCTGGTGGGTGTACGGGGGTATGCCTGGCCCTACCCCGGGGCGCCGGGGCCTCGGGGTGTGCGGCCGTGGGCGGCGTAGGCGGTGTGGAGGGCGGTGACGGCCGCCGGTGTCAGGGGCTCGTACGGGCGTCCCGGCTCCGGGCGCCACCAGACCGGGTCCTCGCAGAGGAAGGACTCTCGGCGCAGGGCCACGCGGTGGATCTTGTTCGTGGCCGTCAGGGGCAGCGTGGGGACGAGGCGTACGAAACGTGGGGGCATCTTCGTGCCCAGGTCCGGCTGGGCGGCGAGGAACTCCTGGAAGGCGGCCGGGTCGAAGGCGGCACCCTCGCGCAGGGCGATCGCCGTCATCACCTGGTCCCCCGCGACCGGGTCGGGTATCGCGTAGACGGCGACGCCCGCCGCACGCTCCCAGCGGGACAGGATCTGCTCGATCACGGCCGCGGCGAGGTTCTCGCTGTCGACCCGGAGCCGGTCGTCGGCGCGCCCCGCGAAGTACAGGAAGCCGTCGGCGTCCCGGTAGAAGAGGTCGCCGGTCCAGTACCAGCCTCCGCGCAGCCGGGCCGCCTCCGCCTCGGGGTTGCGCCAGTAGCCCTCGAAGGGGTTCCGGCCGCGGTTGACCAGCTCGCCGATGGCCGCGGCGGCGTTGAGGAGCCGGCCGGAGGGTGCGAGGACGGCGGGCGCGCACTCCTCGCCGGTCGCCGGGTCCACCACCGCGAGGTCGTCGCCCGGTGCCGCCCGGCCGATGGCCCCGGTCGGGGTGTCCGGGGTCCGCTGGATCGCCGCCCCGCCCTCGGAGGAGCCGTACCCCTCCACGAGCCGGGCCCCGAACCGCTCCTCGAAGCGGGCCGCGTCCACCGCCCCCGCCTCCGTACCGAAGCCGAGGCGCAGCCGGTGGTCGCGGTCGTCCGGGCGCGGCGGTGTGGCGAGCAGGTACTGCACGGCCCGCCCCACGTAGGTGAAGTAGGTCGCCCCGAACTCCCGGACGTCCGGCAGGAAGCGGGAGGCCGAGAACCGGGCGCGCAACGCCACGCCCGCGCCGGCGGCGAGCGCCGGGGCCCAGTCCGCGATGACCGCGTTGCCGTGGAACATCGGCATGCAGATGTAGTGCACGTCCTCGGGCCGGATCCGGAAGTGGGAGACGAGCGACGCGCCGGCGGCCGCGAGGCGGCCCTGGCTGCAGATCGCCGCCTTGGGCGCACCGGTCGAGCCGGAGGTGAAGTAGAGGAGCATGCGGCTGTCGGGGCGCACCGGGCGGGCCACCGCCTCGCCGGGCTTCGCGCCCTCGAAGGGGGTGAGGAGCGCCCGGTACGCGTCGGTGTCGGTCACCAGGACGCGTACGCCCGGCAGGGGGAGCCCGTCGAGCAGGGGAAGGTACGCGCGCTGGGTGACCAGGACACGGCAGTCGGTGTGGACGATGTCGCGGGCCAGTTCGGCGCCCCGGCGCGTGGGGTTGATGCCGGCGACGGCGGCCCCGGCGAGGGCCGCCGCGCTGAGCCAGAGCGGGAATTCCGGCGTGTTGTCGAGGAGCACCCCGAGGTGCGGCTCGGCACCCCGGGGCAGCAGATCGACGAGCAGCGCGGCCCGCGCGGCGGCTCCGGCGGCGACCTGGTGGTGGGTGAGGACCGTCTCATGGCTCCTCAGACCGACCCTGTGATCGCCCCACTGACGCTGCACGAGCTCCGCCACGGTCATACGCCGGACGGTAACTGACTATCCGTCAGAACTGAACATCCGAGCAGGCGTAGAACGCGTTCCCGGTGTCCGCGATCGTCCAGACCGCCAGGATCAGATGCCTGCCGGTCTTGCCGGCCGGGATGGTCCCGGAGTGCGAGAGCGTGGCCGGCGGCTGCGCGTTGTTGTAGGGGACGGTGAGGAACGGCTGCGGGTCGAGGGCGGCCCGGGTGAGCTTCTGGGTGCCGTTCCAGCCGTTCTTGGTGATGTAGTACTTGAAGTCGGTGGTGCTGTGACGGGCCGTGAACTGCCAGCGGAAGGTGTGGCTCTGGCCCGAGGTGAGCCTCGTGGTGGGCCAGGCGCCACCACGCGGGTCGTCGAGCTGGGCGAACTGCGTGAGACCGGCGGAACAGATCTTCCCGTCGGCGGGACCGGCGGCCGGGAAGCCCTTGGGGCCCTCGACGGACTGCGGCTCCCACTGGATGGAGCCGCAGTTGGTCACGGTGCCGTTGGCGCAGAGCTTCTGGCGGCTGATCGGGGAGTCGGTGTAGCCGTGACTGCTGGCGGTGCTCGTGGCGAAGAGGGAGGCGCCGGCGACGCCGAGCGCCACCGCCGCCAGGCCTATCTTTTTGCGCATGCTGTCGCTCCTGGTGAACGTGGGGGAGTTCCGAGCTGTGCTGCACGCGTGCGGTAGTGCTTATTCCGGTCTAGACCAAGTACCAAGGTATTGACGGAAGTTGGACATGTCCATACCAGTCACGCGCCTTCTACGGGGCCGGTGCGGCCGGTGTAGAACGCCACCGTCAGGTCCTTGACCAGCGCCTTGCGCTCGTAGTCGTCCAGCTCGACCAGACCACGCGTGGTCAGCCGGTGGACCACGTCGTCCACCGCGTCCACGACGGAGGTCAGCACGCTGTCCCGGTGCTTGGCGTCGATCGCGGCGATCCGGCGACGCTGCATCGCGGCCGCGATCTCGGGGGCGTACTCGATACGGGTCGGCTGCGCCGAGAACACGTCGATCCCCACCGGGGCGCACTCCGCCGAGAGCATCCGGGTCAGCGCCTCGCCGACGGCCTCGGCGTCGCGCAGGGTCGGGGCGTCCTCGTGGAAGGCGTCCGCCGGGAGCTGGGACAGGACCCGCGCCATCGCCGCCTCGACCTGCTCGCGCAGGTACTCCTCGTGGCCGTCGACGCCGAGGGCGGCGCGGACGGTGTCCCGGATGCGCCAGACGACGAGGACGACGACGTTGAGGGCCGTGCCCTTGGCGTCCACCGCAGAGAGCGGCTCGCTGCGCCAGTGGCGGAGGCGGATGTCGACGCGGCGGCGCAGGAGGAGGGGGCTGACCCAGACGAGACCGGTGCGGCGGACGCTGCCGCGGTAGTCGCCGAAGAGGGTGAGGACCCAGGCGTAGCCGACGCGGCCGCGGCCCAGGCCGCCGAAGAAGAAGAGGGTGGCGAGCACGCCGAGGGCGAGGAGGGCCCACTGGCCGAGGTGGATGCCGGCGTACGGACGCGGGGGCAGCCGGAGCATCTGCGCGAGCTGCTCGGGCACGGCCCCGGCCCACCACACGACGGCCGCGCATCCGGCGAGCGCGAGGAGGCCGCCGACGACTCCGATCCACCCGGGGAGGACGGCGCCGTCGCGCTCGACGAGCTTGGGGTCGGCGGTGGGCGCGGGGCGGGAGGGCTCGGGGCGGGTGGGGGCGGGGATGACGGCCTTGGCCACGACGGGGGGTGCCATGGCGATCGTCGCGGGCCCGCCGTCGTCGTCCGGGTCGGGCTCGGGCTCGGGCTCGTCGCGGAAGAGCAGGTGCACGGGGATCGACCCGGTCGTCTCGGCCCCGATCACCGTCCTCCGCCGCCCGGCGGCACGCGGCGCCTGGGCGGCCGCCTGCGCCTGCGCCGTGGCCGGCGCGTCGGCGGCCACGGGCAGGGCGATGACCCCGACCCGCGCCCCGACGATCCTCCGCAGATCGGACAGACGCCCGGTGGCCCCGAGGGCGTCGGGACGGGTCGCCGGACTGTCGGGGGCGGGGGACCCGGAGGGTCGGTTGGTGGGACCTGCGGGGGCGGTGGACCCGGAGGGTCGGTTGTCGGGACCGCCGGGGGGCGTCGACGCGGGTCGGGTGTCCGAGGCCCCCTGAGCGGAAGCCGCCGAGGCCGACGCCGTACCGGCGAAGGCCGTCGACCCGGCCGCCCCCGGACCCGAGCCACCCGATGTGGCCGTCGCGCCTGACGAGGGCGCCGAACCGCCCGAAGCGCTGGTCGAATCGGCACGGCCCGCCGCACCCCCGGGGGCTGCCGGGGCGCCGGCCCGGGTTGCCGAGCCAACCGAAGCGGTCGGCGGGCCCGACGAGGTCGCCGACGTGCCGGGCCGAGTTGCCGCCGTATCCGACGGGGCCGCCGAACCAGCCGATGCCGTCGGCTTGCCGGGACGGGATGCCGAACCGCCCGCGGCGGGCTGCGTACGGGTGGCGGCTTCCGTCCGCCCCGCACCCACGGGACCGGCTTCGCCGGAAGGGCGGGCCGCGGTGGAGTGCGTGCCGTCATCCACCGCCCCCGAGGTCGGCGCGGACGCCGAACCCGCCAGGCCCGCCGCTGTCGAGGAGGAAGCGGCGCTCTCCGCGAGCGGGCGCCGCGCGTCAGCCGCGCCGGCACCGGCGACGCCATGTGTCGGCGCGGACCGCGCCCGGAGCGCGTCCGTTCCCGGCGCCCCGGCCTCCGGAACGTCCGCGGCCGCGGCGGCCCGCTCGCCCGACGGCACCGACCCCGAGCCGACGGGAGCCGCTCCACCCGGGCTCAGGCCCGGCCCGCACCCGGCGCCCTGTTCACCCGGCACCGAGCCGGCGGGAGTCGACACCGCGGCAACCGAGCTCGGCCCGCCATTGCTCGCGCCGGGCCCGTACCCAGCCCCCCGCTCACCCGACACGGAGCCGGCCGGCGTCGACGCCGGAGCACCCGCACCCGACCCGCCCGAGCTCGACCCCGGCCCGTACCCAGCCCCCCGCTCACCCGGCACCGAGTCGGCCGGCGCCGCGGCAACCGGCCCGTCGCCACCCGGCACCGAGCCGCCCGGAGTACCCGAGCCCGACCCGCCGCCACTCGGGCCCGGCCCGTACGCGGCGCCCCGCTCGCCCGGCCCGGAGCCGACCCCAGTCGGAGCAACCGGACCCTCCCTGACCGCCGGCTCGCCCGGCGCCTCCGGCGGAGCCGGAGCGCGCTCGGCCGAGGCCGGTGACGGCGCAGCAGCGGAACCCGCCGCGCCCCCGGCCGCCGTGGCGTCGCGCGGTTCCATGGTCGACGGCCTCGGTCTCGACGCGGCGCGGGTCTCGTCCGTCAGGCGGATCGCCGATCTGGCCGCGTCACGGCTCGCCGCCGGGCCCGAGTCGGGGGTTGGGGTCGAACGGGTCATGGGGTCCACCTCATGTTCTCGGGGTCATCGGAACAAGCGCCGCCAGGTCTCCGGGCCCGGGTAGCCGTCGGCCGCGCCGCCGCGCCATCCCTGTGCCCGCTGGAACGCCTCGACATTGCGACGGTCCGCCTCGCTCCAGCGCGGACCGGGACCCGACAGGTAGTGCTTGCCGAAGCCCCGCTTCACCAGCTGTTTGCCCAGCTTCTCCACATATGCGTTGGATTGGCCCGGACGGAAGTAGCCACGCCCGGGGAAGCCCGGCACATTCGCGCTCGGAGCGCCCGAACCACTCGAACCGCCGATGCTCCTGCCCTGGCCGGTCACCAGGAGACGCCAGGTCTGCGGCCCGGGCATCCCGTCCGCCTCCTGGCCCTTCCAGCCCTGCGCCCGCTGGAACGCCTGGGTCGCCCGCCGGTCCGCCTCGCCCCAGCGCGGACCGGGGCCCTGGCTGTAGTACTTCTTGCCACCGCGCTCGACCAGCAGCCGCCCGAGCTGGGTGACGTACGCGTTGTTCGCGCCGGGGCCGAACATCGCCGTACCCGGGTAGGGGGTCGCGGTCGCGGACGAGCCTCCCGCGCCTCCGCCGCTGACACCGCTGCCACCACTCCCACCGCGGACCACGCCCTTGTAGCGGTAGGCCACATAGCGGTCCCCGTTGTTCCAGTACGCGAGCGGCGTGGCCTGCCGGCGCGTGCGCGGCTTGGTCTGCTCGTACGCGAGGTACGACGTGTGCGTGTAGTCCGTCCAGCCGCCGAAGATCGTGACGTGCGAGCCCCTGGTCGGATTGGCCGGGTTGTGGAAGAGGAGGATGTCGCCGGGCTGGAGCTCCGTACGGTCGATCCGCTCGCCGAAGCGGTCCAGGCTGCCGGTCCACTCGTTGCCGCGCAGGTTCCACGCCATCGAGATGTAGCCCGAGCAGTCCTGGCGGTACCCGTCCGACCAGTACTTCTCCATCGAGTACGGGACCTGGGCGCCCACCCACCGCTTGGCGCGGTTGATGATCTCGGCGCGGGTGGCCTTCCGCAGGGACTGGGCCGAGACCTGACTGTTCGTCGGGGTGGCGCCGGGTGCCGGCTGCGGGCCGGGGCCGGGCGCCCCGTGCAGCGGGCCCGCGCCGCCCTGCGGGGTGTCGGGCCCCGGGCCGGCCGCCACCCCCGCCGCCCCCGCCTCCCCCGCCGCGAGGTCCGTCGTGAGGTCCGCCGGGGTGACGGGCGCCGCCGGATCGGCGGGCAGGGCGAGCGCGCCCGCTCCCCCGCCGCCGAGGACCACGCCCGCCGCCGTGACCAGGACCAGCGCGCGGCGCGCTCCGTGCGCCGCCGGGTGACCGCCTGCCCGTACGGGCAGGCCAAGGGCAAGATCGCGCCGCTGCTGGGCGCAGCCCGCGCAGCCGCAGTCGGCCGCGGGCTCGAACTCCACGAAGACCGGCACACTCATGCGATTCCCCTCCACACTCGTCAAGATCTTTTGGCGCTGGTGCACGGGCGCCAGTGTCTCAACTGTCTGGACAAATCGCATTTTGACGGATCGAAGGCCTGATACGACCATCCGACAGGCCGGAAGGGGCCGGCAATGGTCAGGAGCACCCCCGGACGTCGGGTAGAGTTGTGCAGGTCAGCAGGCGCCGCTAGCTCAGTTGGTTAGAGCAGCTGACTCTTAATCAGCGGGTCCGGGGTTCGAGTCCCTGGCGGCGCACGCAGAGTCGAAGCCCCCTCACCATCGGTGAGGGGGCTTCGGTCGTCCCATGAGGCTGTGGCATCCCTTTCGTCACAGCAGAACCAGAGCGCCCGGCTTTGGGCGGTAAACAGCTTGTTTCGCCCTTGCGATCAAGAAGCGGGGTCGTGGACTCTGGCTTGGTCCCTGGGGGGTTGGGGGCGACGCGTGGTCGCGTCGAGTGCGGGGTGGGGGCCCCGCCCGCGATCGCGCACGGGGGGAATGGACTCATGACGTCTGCATGGACGCCCGCCGGGGGTACTCGGCTCCGCTCCGTGACGGCACTGCCACGCTACGACTACGAGCACTACAGCCGACTCGCCGGGCCACTGACCGAGCCCGATCCGACGAAGCCCTACCGGGTGCGCTACCGCTCGCTGCTCTCCCAGGAGCCGCACCGGCTCCGGGCCGCTCTCCTGCTGGGCGCCGCGCCGCTCGTGTCGCTGGGCCTGTTCGTCTGGCTGATGCAGCCTCAGCACTGGACCGAGCGGGACCCGAACCTCGACGACGACCTGCTTCGCGCCCTCGACATCGTGATGCTGGTGTCGATCGGTCTGATCGAGCTCTTCCGCACCATGAACGTCCTGTCGAACGCGCACGCGACCCTGGTCGCCCGCGATCCGGTCCCGGTGGTCCCGGAGGCCGGCACCCGGGTCGCGTTCCTCACCTCCTTCGTCCCGGGCAAGGAGCCCCTGGCGATGGTGACGAAGACCCTCGAGGCGGCCGTGAAGATCCGCCACCGCGGACCGATGCACGTGTGGCTGCTCGACGAGGGGGACGACCCCGAGGTCAAGGCGGTCTGCGCCCGGCTCGGGGTGCGCCACTTCTCCCGCAAGGGCGTGCCCGCCTGGAACCAGACCAAGGGCCCGCACCGCGCGAAGACCAAGCACGGCAACTACAACGCCTGGCTCCAGGCGCACGGCGACGACTACGACTTCTTCGCCTCCGTCGACACCGACCACGTCCCGCTCCCCAACTACCTGGAGCGGATGCTGGGTTGGTTCCGCGACCCGGACGTCGGCTTCGTCATCGGACCGCAGGTCTACGGCAACTACGACACCTTCGTCACCAAGGCCGCCGAGTCCCAGCAGTTCCTCTTCCACGCCCTGATCCAGCGCGCGGGCAACCGCTACGGCGCGCCGATGTTCGTCGGCACCTCCAACGCCGTACGGATCCGGGCGCTCAAGCAGATCGGCGGACTGTACGACTCGATCACCGAGGACATGGCGACCGGCTTCGAGATGCACCGGCACCGCAACCCCGCCACGGGCCGGAAGTGGCGCTCGGTGTACACGCCCGACGTGCTCGCCGTCGGCGAGGGGCCCACCGCCTGGACCGACTTCTTCACCCAGCAGCTGCGCTGGTCCCGGGGCACGTACGAGACGATCCTCAAGCAGTACTGGAAGGGCTTCGGGACGCTGCCGCCCGGCAAGCTCTTCAACTACACGATGATGATCATCTTCTATCCGATGTCGGCCCTCAACTGGATCCTGGCCGCGCTGAGCTGCGCCCTCTTCCTGGGCATGGGCGCCTCGGGCGTCCAGATCGACCCGGCGATGTGGACGATGCTGTACGGCAACGCCTCCGCGCTCCAGATCGGGCTCTACATCTGGAACCGGCGCCACAACGTCTCGCCGCACGAGCCCGAGGGGTCCGGCGGTCTGGCCGGCATGGCGATGTCCGCGCTCTCCGCACCGATCTACGCCCGCTCGCTGATGGACGCGGTGCTGCGGCGGAAGAGCTCGTTCGTGGTGACGCCCAAGGGCGACTCCTCAAGCCCGGACACCCTCTTCGGCACCTTCCGGATCCACCTCTTCTTCATCGTCGTCTTCGGCGGTTCGCTCGCCTCGTCGTTCTTCTTCGGGCACGACCACCCCGCGATGATCACCTGGGCCTCGCTGGCGCTGCTGATCACGGCCGCGCCGATCGTCGCCTGGCGGTACGGCATGCGCGTGGAGCGGCGACGGGTGGCCGAGGCGCCGGCCGCGCCCGTGCACGTACCGGCGCAGCGGCCCCGGTGGGCCGAGCCCGCCGGGAAGCCCATGGAGAGCGCGCTGGGAGGGCGTAAGGAATGATCGCCAACGCGCGTCGCAACCGCGTCCGACGGGTGGCGATCG
This sequence comes from Streptomyces sp. NPDC059875, assembly GCF_042731085.1. NCBI lineage: Bacteria > Bacillati > Actinomycetota > Actinomycetes > Kitasatosporales > Streptomycetaceae > Streptomyces > Streptomyces sp. NPDC059875. The sequence goes on along the minus strand of NZ_JBHWJZ010000012.1, from coordinate 81,478 downwards.
GAGCCGCGGTGATCGTCGCGGTCGCCGGGATGAACGGGCCGGCGCTGTGGCGGTTCGGCTCGGAGCGGTACCACGAGTACGCGATCGACCGACCCGAGTACAAGGCACGGAACGGGCGCTGGGAGTTTCTCGACGTGCCCGCCGACTTCCGGGTCAACGCCATCCACGCGGCCCTGCTGCACACCGGGAAGGTGCTGCTGATCGCGGGCTCGGGGAACAACCAGAAGAACTTCGACGCGAAGAAGTTCGAGTCGGTGCTGTGGGATCCGAAGACGGGGAACTTCAAGAAGATCCCGACCCCGAAGGACATGTTCTGCGCCGGACACACCCAACTCCCCGACGGGAAGCTGCTGGTGGCGGGCGGGACGAAGCGGTACGAGAAGCTCGAGGGCGATGTCACCAAGGCCGGCGGCCTGATGATCGTCCACAACGAGGACCCCGACAAGCCGATCACCCTGCCCGCCGGCACCCGCTTCACCGGGAAGGCGAACGGGAAGACCTTCGTCTCCAAGGACCCCGTCCTGGTCGAGCGGGCCACCAAGGTCTTCGACAGGAACACCGGGCGATTCCTCCACAACACCCCCGGCCTCGGCCGGATCTACGTCGAGGCCGAACGGTCCGGGAAGGCGTACGAGACCGGCACCGAGGACAACTACCGGGTGGCCGGCATGAAGGGCTCCGACGCCCGCAACGTCTACGGCATCGCACAGAAGCTCGCCCTGGACAAGAAGGACTTCCAGGGGATCAGGGAGGCCTACGAGTTCGATCCGGTCGCCGAGAAGTACGTGACCGTCGACCCGATGAACGAGGCCCGCTGGTACCCCACGCTCACCACGCTGAAGGACGGCCGGGTCCTCGCCCTCTCCGGGCTCGACGAGATCGGGCAGATCGTCCCCGGCAAGGACGAGATCTACGATCCGAGGACGAAGAAGTGGACGTACACCGGGGTCGAGCGGCGCTTCCCGACCTATCCGGCGATCTTCCTGATGGCGGACGGCAGGCTCTTCTACTCGGGGTCGAACGCCGGTTACGGGCCCGCGGACGTCGGCCGCGACCCCGGGATCTGGGACCTGCGCACGAACACCTTCACCAAGGTCCCCGGACTGAGTGACCCCGATCGCATGGAGACCTCCGCGACGGTGATGCTGCCGCCCGCCCAGGACCAGCGGTTCATGGTGATCGGCGGCGGCGGGGTCGGCGAGTCCGACAAGGCCAGCGCGAAGACCCGGCTCGTCGACCTCAAGGCCGCGGCCCCGCGCTTCCGTGACGGCGCGGCCCTCGAGAAGGGCACCCGCTATCCCAGCGCCTCGCTGCTCCCGGACGACACCGTGTTCGTCACGGGCGGCTCGGAGGACTACCGGGGCCGCGGCGGCTCCGACGTCCTCCAGGCACGGACGTACGACCCGAGGACGGGCACGTTCACGCGCGTCGCCGACCCGAGGGTGGGCCGCAACTACCACTCGGGCTCCCTGCTGCTCCCCGACGGGCGGGTCATGATCTTCGGCTCGGACTCGCTCTTCTCCGACCCGGCGAACACCCGGCCCGGCGTCTTCGAGCAGCGCATCGAGCTCTACTCCCCGCCCTATCTGTACGGGCGCGGCGACCGGCCCGAACTCGGTGAGGGCCCGCGCAGGATCGCCCGCGGCACCACCGGGGTGTTCCGTGCGGAGCAGGCCGCGGCGATCACCTCGGCGAAGCTGATCCGGCCGAGCGCCGTCACCCATGTCACCGACGTCGACCAGCGCACGATCGCGCTGACGCTCAAGAAGACCGCGGGGAAGATCGAGCTGGGCGTACCCAAGAACCGCGCCCTGGTGCCCTCCGGCTGGTACATGCTGTTCGTGACCGACGCCGGGGGCACCCCCTCCCAGGCGCGCTGGGTGGAGGTGCCCTGAGGGGCGCTACTCGGCGCCGCGGGCCAGGTCGAGCGCGTACCCCTCGAACCACTCCCCCGCCTTCGGACCGCCCTTGCAGTCGCCGTCCGACTCCCCGGGCCGCTTGATCCACAGATACGCCTTGACCAGCGGGTCGGCGGTGCGGACGGTCGGCGGCTCGCCGAGCGCGCGGCCGGGCGGGTTGCACCAGTTCTCCCGCGGATCGCCCTCGGTGTAGGGGCCGTTGCCGTTGCGGCTGGTGTCGACGACGAAGGGCTTGCCGCCGATCCGGGCCGACAGCTGCTTGCCGTAGGCCGTACTGGCCTCGGTGGTCTGGAAGTTGGAGACGTTGACCGCGAAGCCGTCGGCCTCCGCGATGCCCGCGCGCCGCAGCGGCTGGAAGATCTCCTCGGGCTTGCCCCAGCCCGCGTTCCCCGCGTCCAGGTAGACGGTGACGGCCGGCTGGCGCTTCAGCCGCTGCACGGCGGCCTTCAGGAGCTCGTACCGCTCCTCGTGGTACTGCTGCTCGGTGCAGCCGTCGACCATGTGCATCACCGCGTCCGGCTCCAGGACGACGGTGGCGCGCCGCTCCCCGATGCCCCGGGCGACCTTCTCCACCCAGTCGCGGTAGGCGCCGGCGTCGGCCGCGCCGCCCGCGGAGTGCTGGCCGCAGTCACGGTGCGGGATGTTGTAGAGGACGAGCAGAGCCTCCCGGTCGGCCCTGTGGGCGGCCTCCGTCAACGCTCTGGTCTCGTCCTCGGGCCGCTCCGTGCCGACCCACTCCCCCGCGGGCTGCGAGGCGATCCTCTCGACGAGTTCGGCGTCCGCGGCGCGCCCCGCCTTCACGTACGCGGCCAGCTGCCGGGCCGCCTTGCCCTGCGGGTTGACCCAGAAGGGGTCCGTCTCCTTGGGCTGCTGCGTACCGGAGGGCGGTGTGGCCGCCGTGTTCTTGTCCCCGCCGTCCCCCGAGCCGCCGGTCGACGTGCATCCGGTGAGCAGCAGGGCGGCGACCCCGAACAGCGCGATGCGACGTACGTACATCCACTCCCCCTTGGGTGTACGGAACCGTTCGGGACAATCGTGGCACAAAGGAGGTCTGGGCCGGGGGTGGACGTGCGTTCTAGAGTGAGCGGCACCCGAACCTCCCGCGGCGGCGCCGGGCTTCTCCCGCAGCCCGCGCGCCCGTGGTCGAGGACCGGCCCGGCCGGCGGGCGCGCGGGGCGTGGTCCGCCGGCCGGGCCCGGTGGTCAGGCCTTGCCCGTCCCCGTTAGATACGCGGAGACGACCACGTTCGCCGTGTACGCCCCGGCCTTGCGGTCGAAGGTGCCGCCGCAGGTGATCAGGCGCAGTTCGGCGCGGTCGGCCTGGCGCTGCCCGTACACCTTCCGGGCGTCGAACCGCTCCCGCGGGACGACCTGGACGTCGTCGATGGTGAACTCGGCGACCGAGCCGTCCGTCCGGGTCACCTCGACCGTGGCGCCGGGGCGCGCGGAACTCAGCCCGTAGAAGACGGCGGGCTTCGTCTCGGTGTCGACATGTCCGACGAACAGGGCCGCGCCCTCGGCGCCCGGCTGGGTGCCGGTGCGGAACCAGCCGACGGAGTGCGGCATCTCGAACGGCGGCGGGTCCACCGCGCCCGTAGCGTCCAGGCCGCGCCCGACGACGGGCGCCGCGATGCCGAGGGAGGGGATCTCCACCCGGCGCGGTTCGGCGGGGTGCATCGGGCGGTGCGCCGGGGGCAGCGGGACGCCGAGCGGGCGGCCGACCGCGGCTATGTCGCCGGTGGTCGGCGCCGAGCTGCCGCCCGGCCCGTCGGTGATCTCGCGGCCCCAGAGCCAGAGCCCCAGGAGCAGGACGGCCCAGGCCACGCCGGTCAGCATCCGCCCACTGCCGGCCGGGCGGCTCGCGGCGGACACGGTCAGTCCGAGCCCGGCGCCGAGCCCGGCGCCGTGCCCGTACGACGGCGGCGCGAGCTGCGGAAGGCGACGGCCACCGCCGCGATCGCGGCCATGCCCAGGCCGACCAGGGTGTACGGGGTACCGAGGCCGCTCTCGGTCGTGGTCTGCGCGACACCGGGTGCGGCGGGTGCCGCCGGAACCGCCAGGGCCGCGCCGCCACCACCGGCCCGGACCGGGGCGTACGGGCTCGAGTGGTGGGTCGGCTGGTGGTGTGTGGGCTCGTGGGTCGGCTGGTGGTGGGTCGGCTCGTGCGTGGGCTTGTGGGTCGGCTCGGGCTTGTGCCCCTTCTCGACGTGGACCACACCGACGTCACGGTGCTCGCGGCCGTCGCAGGTCACGCTGACCTTGTACGTGCCGCGCTCGAGACTCGACTTGATCGTGGTGTCGCCGAAGAGGGGGTAGTCGCCCCCGTCACGGCCGGTGAGCTCGGCGTCGGCGACGAACGCCCGGGACTTGGCGGCGCCGGTGGTGCCCTTGCAGCCCTGGACGCGGATGTCGACATCGGCGCCGGGCTTGGCGGTGGACGGGGTGACGGTGACCTTGACGCCGTCTCCGGCGAAGGCGGTACCGGCCGTGGGTGCCAGTACCAGGATGGCGGCCGCCCCTGCGGCACGGAGAGCAATGGGACCTGAACGCATCGTGACCTCCTGGTAGTGGCAGGTTCACCCGGTTCCGGTCGTTTCGCATCCGCAGGGGCCCGGCCGGGGGGGCCGACCCGGGGTGCTACACGCGGTCCACGAGGTCGGCGATCGAGTCGACGACCTTGGAGGGGCGGAACGGGAAGCGGTCGATCTCCGCCTTGCTCGTCAGTCCCGTGAGCACGAGGAAGGTCTGCATGCCCGCCTCCAGACCGGCCAGGATGTCGGTGTCCATCCGGTCGCCGATCATGGCGCTGGACTCGGAGTGGGCGCCGATCGCGTTGAGGCCCGTGCGCATCATCAGCGGGTTGGGCTTGCCCGCGAAGTACGGGTCCTTGCCGGTGGCCTTGGTGATCAGCGCGGCGACGGAGCCGGTGGCCGGCAGTGGGCCTTCGAGGGAGGGGCCGGTCTCGTCGGGGTTGGTGCAGATGAACCGGGCGCCGGCGTTGATGAGCCGGACCGCCTTGGTCATGGCCTCGAAGGAGTACGTCCGGGTCTCGCCGAGGACCACGTAGTCCGGGTCGTGGTCGGTGAGGACGTAACCGATGTCGTGCAGCGCGGTGGTCAGGCCGGCCTCGCCGATGACGTAGGCGGTGCCGCCGGGGCGCTGGTCGTCGAGGAACCGGGCGGTGGCGAGCGCCGAGGTCCAGATGTTCTCCACGGGCACGTCCAGGCCCATGCGGGCGAGACGGGCGTGCAGGTCGCGGGCGGTGTAGATCGAGTTGTTCGTGAGCACCAGGAAGGGCTTCCCGGTCTCCCGCAGCTTCTTGATGAACGCGTCGGCGCCGGGGATCGGGACACCCTCGTGGATGAGGACGCCGTCCATGTCGGTGAGCCAGGATTCGATCGGCTTGCGCTCTGCCATGTGCGGGGACTCCTGCCGTACAGAAATCGTGCGGTGTGCTGGGGGCGCCGCGACAGCGCTGTGGCGACGCCCCCAGCCTAATCAGGAAGTCGTGACCTTGACCCCGTCGATCACCCAGTACCAGTTGTTGGAACCGGTGTAGCGGAAACGGAAGCTCACGCTGGACGCCCCGGAGGGGACGTTCACGGTGAGCGACTGGGGCTGGGAGATCACGTCGGCGGTGTAGCTCTTGACGACGGTCGGCGTGCCGCCGTTGAAGGACGCCAGGACCTGGGCGGTCTGGCTGCCCTCCTGACGGTAGAACGTGGTGAAGTCCAGGGTCGCCTTCGTCTTGCCGGAGACGTTGTACGCGGGGGTGACCAGGGTCGAGTCGTACGTACCGGAGAAGGTCTTGTCGGCCCACTCGTCGGAGTCGGCGACGGCGAAGACGCCGCGCGCGCGGACGTTGAGCTCGCGGGACTGGTCGCGCTGGGTGCGGGACCAGAACTCGTCGGTGGCGAACGCCCAGCCGCGCCACTCGGTCATGCCGCCGGTGCCCATGGCGTTGTTGATGACGGACCAGCCGCTGGGCGCGGTGTGGGTGAAGCCGAGGACGCCTGCCGGGATGCCGGTCTCGTCGACCCGGCCCGAGAGGGAGGAGTGCAGCGCGTCGAAGGGGTCGGTGGAGCGCTCCTGAATCGGCTTGCCGTCCAGGCCCCAGGAGGGGTCGGGGACGACGCCCAGCTGGTGGAAGACGGTGGCGGCGACGTCGACGAGGCGCGTGTCGATGGGGCGGGCGCCGGCGGCGATGCCGGGGCCCTGGGCGAGGACGAACGTACGGCGCTCCTCGATGGCGGAGCCGCCGTGGCCGCCGGTGTCGACATGGCCGTGGTCGGTGGTGACGACGACCGTCCAGCGCTCGGTCGCGTACGACGGGCGGGCCTTGATCGCGGCGAGGAGCCGGCCGAGGTAGCCGTCCTGGACGTCGATGGCGTCGAGGTACTTGGTGCTCCTGGCACCGTAGTTGTGGCCGATCTCGTCGGTCTCGCCGAAGTAGACGAAGAGGACGTCCGGGTTCTGGTTCCGGAGGATGTCCTCGGTGATGTCGGTGATCACCTTGTCGTTGACGACGTAGTTGTTGTTGTAGACGAGCTTGGCGTCGGCGCCGGGGGTGACCGTGCCGTGCGTGTCGAGCTCGGGCCAGTCGACGGCCGCGAAGAGCGAGAGCTCGGGGCGGATCTGGTTCAACCGGGCCAGGAATCCGGGGTACTGGGCGTAGTTCTTGCCGGCGAAGGTGTTGTCCTTCACACCGTGCTTGTCGGGCCAGACGCCGGTGGAGATGGTGGACCAGCCGGGGCCGGAGGACGTGGCGGCCATCGGGTTGGCGTAGAGCAGCGACAGGCCGTACGTGCCGTTCGCCATCAGGGACTTGAGGGTCGGGGCCTTGGCCGCGTCGATCCTGTCGTACCGCAGGCCGTCCATGCCGACGACGAGCACCTTGTCCTTGCTGGTGCCGTTCGGGAGCGTGGGGGACGCGGCGTGGGCGGCGGGCGCGGTGGCGACGACCGTACCGGCGGCGGCGAGGGCGGCCGTGGCGCCGGCGGCGGCGAGGACGGTGCGGCGGGACGGGCCGGTGGATATGCCGGTGATCGGCATGTCGGATCCTCCGTAGAAGGGGGTGAGGACACACCAACGCCCCCGATTCCTCGGGGGCGTTGGTCCGTACCCGTTATCTTTCCGCTACATGCGGAGGGACACCAGAGCCGTACGGTGAACTCTTGGCAGCCGGTGGTTGGCTTCCGGTGTCAGCTTCCGGTGGCCGCCTTCCACGCGTCGACGTACGTGGTCAGGTTCTTGTCGATGTCGGCCCAGTCGGGCTCGAAGATCTCGACGCCCTCGATCAGCCGGGCGAGCTCGATCGCGTTGGCGTCGGTCGCCTTGACGTCCTTGCGGGCCGGGAAGCCGCCGCCGACCGCGCTGACCTCGCGCTGGGCCTGCTCGCCGAGCATGAAGTCGAGCAGCTTCTTGCCGTTCTCGGTGTGCGGGGCCTTGTTCACCAGGCCGGCGGCGTACGGCAGGGCGAAGGTGGTCGGCTTGCCGCCGTCCTTGGCCGGGAACCAGATGCCGAGGTTCGGCATGGACTTGGACTGGGCGAAGTTCATCTGGACGTCGCCGTTGGCGACGAGGATCTCGCCCTTGTCGACCTTCGGCGCGAGCTTGGAGGTGGAGGAGGACGGGCCGACGTTGTTGGCCTGGAGCTTCTTCAGGTACTCCATCGCCGGCTCCTGGCCGCCGAAGTCGTTCATCGCCTTGATGACGACGGCCGTGCCGTCACCCGCGACACCGGGGGTGGAGTACTGCAGCTTGTTCTTGTACTTCGCGTCGAGAAGCTCCTCCCAGGTCGTGGGGGCCTCCTTCAGCTGCTGCTTGTTGTAGATGAAGCCGAAGTAGTTGTTGACGACGGAGGTCCACTTGCCGTCCGCGGCCTTGTTCGCGCCGTCGACCTGCTCGGCGCCCTTCGGGGTGTACGCCTCGAGCAGACCCTTGGAGTCTGCCTGCTGGATGAAGGGCGGCAGGGTCACGATGACATCGGCCTGCGTGTTGTTCTTCTCGCGGACGGCGCGCTGCACCATCTCGCCGGAACCGCCCTCGACGTACTTGACCTTGATGCCGGTCTCCTTCTCGAAGTCGGCGAAGACCTTGTCGTACCAGCCGTCGCCCTTCTCCCCCTTGAGACCGTCGGCGCTGTAGACCGTGACGACCTTCTCGTCGGAGGCGGCGGAGGAACCGCCGCAGGCGGTGAGGGAGGCGGCGAGGGCGAGGCTGCCGACAGCGGCGGCGATCGGCTTGACGAGCTTGGACGAGGTACGCATAACGTCGTTCTCTCCTGGGGGACTTAGCGGTAGGACGCTTTGGTGCGGATACGGGAGACGGCGAGCAGGACGAGCAGGGTCGCGGCCATGAGGACCACGGCGAGCGCCGAGCCGGTGAAGAGGGAGCCGCGGTCGGTGGCCGTGAAGATCAGCACCGGGAGCGGCAGCCAGTCCGGCGGGTAGAGCATCATCGTGGCGCTCAGCTCGCCCATGGACAGGGCGAAGCAGAGCCCGGCGGCCGCGTTGAGCGACGGCAGCAGGAGCGGCAGCTTCACCCGGAGCAGGACGTACGCGGGACGGGCGCCGAGACTGGCCGCCGCCTGCTCGTACATCGGGTCGAGACGGAGGATGGCCGCCGAAACCGACTGATGGGCAAACGCCGTGACAAGAATGGTGTGCGCGAGGATCACGATCCAGCGCGTGCCGTTCAGGAGCACGGGCGGCTGCGAGAAGGCCACCAGGACGGCGAGGCCGACGACGACCGAGGGCACGGCGACCGGCAGCATGAACAGCGCGTCGAGAAGCCTTCTGCCTTTCGCACGCAGGGAGTTGGCGACGAGCGCCGCCCACGTGCCGATGGTCAGCGCGAGCAGGCTCGCGGTGACCGCGGTGACCAGGCTGGTGGTCAGCGCCTGGAGGGACTCACCGCGTACGGCGGCCGTGTAGTGCTCCGCGGTCGGCCCGGAGGGGAAGGCCCCGGACCAGTTCGTGGAGAACGAGGCGGCGAGGATCACCAGGAGGGGGAGGGCGAAGAGCGGCACGAAGAGGACCGCGAAGAGGGTCCAGGCCGTCCACTTGCCCGTACGGCTATGCACCAACACGACGACTCACCACCCGGTAGAGGCCGTAGAGGCCGACGGAGATCACGACGTTGACGACGGCGACGACACAGGCGGCGGCGTAGTCGGACTCGAGGATGGCCTTGCCGTAGACGAGCATCGGGAGGGTCGTGACGCCCTTGGCGCCGGTGAAGAGGACGATCCCGAACTCGTTGAGGCACATGACCAGGACGAGACTTCCGCCGGCGGCGAGCGCGGGCAGCGCTTCGGGCAGGATCACCTGCCGGATGATGCGCAGCGGCTTCGCGCCGAGGGAGGAGGCGACCTCCAGCTGCGCGGTCTCCATCTGCGAGAACGCGGCGAGGAGGGGGCGCATCACGAACGGCGTGAAGTACGTGATCTCGGCGAGGAGGACACCCCACGGGGTGGTCAGGAACTGGAAGGGCCCTGTTTCGGCACCCGTGAGGTCCGTCCACAGGCCGTTGCCGATACCGACCGTGCCGTAGAGGAAGAGCAGCGCGAGGGTGATCAGGAAGGACGGGAAGGAGAGGAAGACGTCGATGAACTTCGACACCGCCTTCCCGCCGGGGAACGGCACGAACGCGATGACGAGCGCCAGCACGAACCCGAGCACCAGACACCCGACGGTCGCCCCGACGGCCAGCCACACGGTGGTGACGAGCGCCTCCTGGAACGCCTCGGACGAGAAGACGTCGGCATAGGCACCGGGGGCGAGGGACTCCTGGACGACGAGGGCGAGGGGATAGAGAAAGACGAGAGCCAGGACGGCGACGGGGGGCAGGGCCCACAAGACCGTTGTGGGCATACGTTCCGCAGGGGCGGTGGGGGTCCCCCCGGACGAAGTCTGGGGGAGGGTGGGCACAACGCCACGGCCCCGTTCAGCTGTCATGACCGGCCCTTTGGGGTCACCCATCGGACACCCCGGCCCCCAGCAGCACCCCGTCCTCCGGGGCGAAGTGCAGGACCACCTCGTCACCAAGAGCCGGCGTCTCCCGCAGCTCGCGGACGTCCGCCTTCACGCGGTGCCCGTCGACATCGACGTACAGCCGATGCGTCGACCCCCGCCACTGCACCTCCGCGATACGACCGCGCAGGGCGTTCGGGCCCTCCCCCAGGCCCACGAGGTGCGGGCGCACGCACAGGGTGGCGGAGGAGCCCGGGGCCGCGTCGGCGACCGGGACCTTGAGCGCGACGCCCCCGAAGGAAACCCCGTCCACCCCCACCGTCACCGTCAGCAGGTTCGCGTTGCCGACGAACGACGCCGTGAACTCCGTACGCGGACGCCGGTACAGGTCCTGCGGCGTGCCGCAGTCCTGGAGCCGGGCCTTGTCCATGACGGCGATCCGGTCTGCGAGGGTCAGCGCCTCGACCTGGTCGTGGGTGACGTACAGGATCGAGACGTCCGGCAACTCCCGGTGCAGCCGCGCCAGTTCGGCCAGCATTCCGGAGCGCAGCTGCGCGTCGAGCGCGGACAGCGGCTCGTCGAGCAGCAGCACGTTCGGCCGGATGGCCAGCGCCCGCGCGATCGCTACGCGCTGCTGCTGTCCGCCGGACAGCTCGCGCGGGTAGCGCTTGGCGTACGCCGCCATCCCGGTCATCTCCAGCGCCGCGGCGACCCGCCCGGGTATCTCGCCCTTCGGCACCTTCTGTGCCTTCAGACCGAAGGCCACGTTGTCCTCGACCCGCATGTGCGGGAAGAGGGCGTACTGCTGGACGACCATCCCGATCCCCCGCCGGTACGGCGGGAGGCCGGTGACGTCGCGGTCGCCGATGAACACCCGCCCGGAGGCCGGCTGCACGAACCCGGCGACGGCGCGCAGGGCGGTGGTCTTGCCGGAGCCGGAGGGCCCGAGCAGGGCCATGACCTCGCCGGGCTCGACGGTCAGGTCGAGCGAGTCGAGGACGGTGTTGCTCCCGTACGTGACGGTGACGCCGTCGAAGCGGATACCGCTGCGTCGCGGGGCGCCGGCCGCGTCGGGCGCCGTCACCGGTCCGCCTCCGCCCGCGCTATCGCCCCCGGCAGCTCCGCGACCGAGGCGAGGACGTGCGTGGCTCCGTGCTCCTTGAGCGCCGCCTCGTCGTGCGCGCCCGTCAGGACGCCCGCGACGATCCCGGCGCCGGACCGGACGCCGCTGAGCATGTCGTACGAGGTGTCGCCCGCGACCACGAGCTGCGCCACGTCGTCCACGGCTCCGGTACGGAGGAAGGCCGCGAGGACCATGTCCGGGTACGGGCGCCCGCGGCCGCCGGCGTCCGCCGGGCAGAGGGTCAGCTCGACCAGGTCACGCCAGCCGAGCGCGTCGAGGATCGCGTCCTGCGTGACCCGGGCGAACCCGGTGGTCAGGACGACCGTCCTGCCCCGGGCCTTCAGTTCGGCGATCGCCTCGGCCGCGCCGGGGATCGGCGCGATCAGGCCGCCGGCGACCAGCTCTCCGTACGCCTCCTCGAACGCGAGGTTGGCCTGCTGGGCGCGGGTCTCGTCGCCGCCGAAGAGGTGGCGGAAGACGGAGATCTTGGACTCGCCCATGGTGGCGCGGACGTAGTCGATCATCGTGGCCGGGTCTTCGCCGAGGCGCTCGGCGGCGGCGCTGAACGCCCGCTCGACGAGGCCGCCGTCGGCGACGGTGGTGCCGGCCATGTCCAGTACGACGAGGTTCATCGGGGTCATCGGGATCACCAGCCCAGTTCGTTCGCGGTCGTCTCGGCGATGGCGGGCGAGCAGGTCATGCCGCGCCCACCCGGTCCGGTCACCAGCCACACGCCTTCGCGGACCTTCTGGCGGTGCACGACCCGGCTGGTGTCGGTGCACTGCGCGTACACGCCCGCCCAGCGGCGCCGGATCTTCGGCAGCGGGCGGCCGAGGAAGGACTCCACGACGCGGGTGAGGTGCTCATAGGGGTCTTCGAGCGTGTCGAAGGCGAAGGGGTGCTCGTACTCGTGGGTGTCGCCGATGGTCAGTCCGCCGTCGAGGCGCTGCACCATCAGGAGCTGCATCTTGTGCGCCGCGGCGGTCGGGTCCTGCGCCTGGGCCGCGTTGAGGGCGTCCAGGGCGTCGGACTTGTACGCCGGGTAGTAGCGGAAGGAGTCGGCGTCGGCGACGGAGGTGGTGAGCGGCTCGCCGAGCGGGTCGGTCTGCATCATCTGCAGCCGGACGCGGCGGACCGGGATGTCGCCGGCGATCTCGCGGACGAGGCCGCTGAGCGCGGCGCCGGTGCACAGGACGACGGCGTCGCCGGTGTGGACCTCGCCGCGGTCGTCGCGCACGGCGGCGTTCCGCATCCCCTCGGCGCCGGAGACGTCGCGGACCTCGCGGTTCGGCAGGAAGGTGTACTTCCCGGTGGCCAGGAGGGCCTCGCGCAGGGCGAGTTGGGCGACACGCGGCTCGACCGCGGCGTCCCGCTCACAGAACAGCGCGGCCTCGAACTCACCGCGCAGGGCGGGGTTGATCTGGCGCGCCTCGCCGGCGGTCAGCAGCTTGTAACCGCGGGCGGCGGCGTCCGGCCGGGCGAGGGCGGCCTCGGCGACGGCCAGCTCCAGGTCGTTGCGCACCGGGGTGAGCGAGCCGATCGCCCGGAAGCCGAGTCCGGGGACGCGGGCGCCGACGCCCTCCCAGAGTTCGCGGGCGCGCAGCGCGGTGTCCAGCTCCTCTCCGCCCGCGCGGCCGCTCACCCATATCTGGCCGAAGTTGCGGAGCGAGGCCCCGCGCGCCTCGGCCTCGCGCTCGATGTGTACGACCTCGTGGCCGCGTTCCACTGCGTGCCAGGCGTGCATGGTTCCCACCACGCCGGCTCCTACGACGATCACCTTCATGCCGTTCACGGTCCTGGGGGTTGGTGGCCCGGAACGATCCGGATGGCAACGGGACGGTGAACGGGGCGACAAGGTTGGCCTAGACCCGTTACCTTTCTGTTATCAATGGCGGCCGATCGCCGCCGTCGACGACGACAGGCGTGGGGTCGGTCAGTCCTGGCGGCCCAGGTGCGCGGTGAAGCTGAAGCGGTCGCCGCGGTAGAGCGTGCGGACGCGTTCTAGGGGCCGGCCGGCGGTGTCCCGGGAGATCCGGTGGATCAGCAGCATCGGGAGCGCGGGCGGGGTGCCGATGAGCAGGGCCTCGCGAGGGGTGGCGAGGACGGTCTCGATGCGCTCGTCGGCGTCGCCGAACGCGATGCCGAGCTTCTCCCGGAGGTAGGCGTAGAAGGAGGAGTCGGGGTCGAAGTCGGTGTCGAGGCGCGGGGCACGGGCCTCGGAGACGTAGGTGCTCTCCAGGCCGACCCGCTCGTCGTCGGCGAGCAGCACACGCTCCATGTGCCAGACGGGCTCGCCGCGTTGGACGCCGATCTCGGACGCGAGGGCCTCGGGGCAGGGGAAGCGGTCGAGGGAGATGAGCGTACGGCCGGGGCGGCGGCCCTGTCGGCGTACGCCTTCGGTGTAGCTGGCGAGCGAGAGCGGCTGCTCCAGCTTCGGCCCGGCGACGACGGTACCTCGCCCCTGGCGGCGCAGCCGCCCCTCCAGCAACAGCTCGCGCAGGGCCTGTCGGACGGTCTCCCGGGAGACCTCGTAACGGAGGGCGAGATCCCGCTCGGTGGGCAGGAGCCCGCCTTCGCCCAACTCGTCTATCAGCGAGGCGACTTTGGCCTTCACCGCGTAGTACTTGGGGATGCGGCCGTGCTCGGGGATGCCGGAGCGGATGGGTGCGCCAGGTGCCTGGTCGTTCGGGTAGTCCACTGGTGGATGCTCGCAGATGGGAGTGAACGGGAGGGTGTACGGAGCGTTGCGCGGCGGGGCCGCGGGGCGCGGGACGCGGGGGCGCGGGATGGGGTGAGGCGGGGGATGGGGTGAGGCGGGGGCGGGTCGCGCTCGCCCCCCCCGCCCCCGAAGGCCCCGGCAGGGTTTCGGGAAGGGGGGGTGGGGTGGGCGGGGGATCGTTCCTCGCCGCCCGGACACGGGCGCACGCCGCGAGGGTCGGTGCTACTTGCGCCGCAGCGTACGGCGAGTCGCCGTCACGAACACCGCCCCGGCGAGGAGCAGCCCGGCTGTGACCGCCGCCGGCGCGACGACCGACTTCCCACCCGTATCGGCGATTTCGGGGCGGGCGGACACGGGCGGGAGGCCGTTGTCGCCCGTCGACGGGACGGGGGCCGGGTCCGTACCGCCGTCCGTGGCGTCGTCGCCCTCCGGCGCGATGGTCAGGCGGTAGTCGTCGGACTCGCCGACCCAGTCGCCGTCATCTCCCTGACGCTGCACGATCGCCGCGTTGGCGACGACCTCGTTGGGGGCGGTGTCCGCGCGGAAGGCGAGGCGGACGCCGACCGTGACCGTGCGGCCCGCGGGGACGGCGAAGCCGGGGAACCCGGTGAACACCCCGATGTTCTCGTCCTCCTCCGTCTCCTCGAACCGGACCGGCCGCCAGAGGCGCGCCTCGGAGTCGTAGAAGTCGAGCCGGATCTGGGCGGGCCGGAGGACCCGGTCCCGGTCGGCGAGGGCCAGGACCGGGTGGATGCTGTGGCAGGGCTCGGCGGTGGTGTTGGTGAGGTCGACCTTGAAGGCCTGGAAGCCGCTGCCGGGGACGAAGGAGCCGGGGCCACCGTGGATCCGGGTGTCGAGGGGGAAGTCGGGGTCGGTGGCCTTGCCGCAGGTGGGGGGTTTGTCCAGACGCTCGGTTCCGGCGTCGGTCCCGGATCCGGGGTCGGCTCCGGACCGGGGCCCCGCACCGGGGTCGGCGCCGGATCCGGCCGCGGATCCGGCCGCGGATCCGGGGCTCGGGGCGGGGTCCGCGGAGGACGGGGCGACGGCGAGCGCGAGGACGGCGGCTCCGGTCGTCGCCGCGGTCACGCCGAGGGCGAGGGCGTTGCGCAGTCGCATGGGCGGCCTTTGCTGCTCGCGGGCGTACGGGACGGCCGCGACGCTGCCACGCGCGCACGGCGGGGCCGGGGAGCGACGCGGCGCGTGCCCCCCGGACGGCCCGCGAGCTCCGCCCGATCAGCCTATTTTCCGAAGATCGGCGCGAGGATCAGCTGCGCCGCGCCCTCGGCGACGGCGTGCGGGGTGGCGGTGCCCGAGACCGGGGTGCCCAGACCCGCCCCGGCGAGGACCGCGCCGACGCCGTCCGCGAAGACCTCGGGCGCCGCGGTGACGACCCGGCCGCCGAGGACGACGCGGTCGATGTCCAGGAGCCGTACGAGGTTCGCGGCACCGGTGCCGAGGATCCGGGCCGCCTCGGGGAGGTCGCCGCGGGCCACGGCCGCCAGGCACAGGACCTCCAGGCAGCCGCGCCCGCCGCAGTCGCACGGCGGCCCGTCGAGCTGCACGGTCTGGTGCCCGAACTCCCCCGCCCCGGTTCGCTCCCCGCGGTGGAGGGCGCCGCCGAGGACGAGACCGGAGCCGAGCCCCGTACCGAGGTGGACGTACGCGAACGAGTCGGCGACCGGGGCGCGGAGGGCGAGCCCGAGGGCGGCGGCGTTGGTGTCCTTGTCGAGCTCGACCGGCAGCCCCAGCCGCCGCGCGAGCTGGTCGCGCAGGGGGACCCCTTCCCACTCCGGGTACCCGGTGACCCGCCCGGGGGTGCCGGTGAGGTGATCGAGCGGCCCGGGCATGGCGACCCCGACGCCGAGCACGGCGGGGGCGGGGGGTTCGGGGGGCGCGGGGGCCTCGGGGATTTCGAGGGTCTCACCCGCCCCGCGGGCCTCGGGCGTCTCGCGGGCCGCGTGGGACCCACCGGCCTCACTGACCTCACCGGCCCCACCTGCCTCACTGGCCCCCGGGGCACCGGTCTCCAAGAGCGTCCGGCCCTCCCGTACCGCCCGGACCTCCCGTACCGCAGGGACGTTCCGTAGCGCCCCCACCTCCCGCTCCACCACCCCGAACACCGCGTCCGCGCCCGCGCCCAGGTCGAGCGGGGCGCGGCGCAGGGCCACCCGTACCCCCGCGAGGTCCACCAGGACGGCCGTCAGCTCGTCGCGGTCCAGGTGCACGCCCACTCCGTACGCCGCCGAGGAGACCAGCCGCAGGACGGTACGGGGTTTGCCGCCGGTCGAGGCGCGGTGGCCCGCCTCCCGTACCAGGCCCTCCGCCCGCAGCCGTGCCGTGATCTTGCTGACCGCCTGCGGGGTGAGTCCGGTCCGTTCCGCCAGCTCCAGGCGGCTGATCCCGACCTCCCCCGCCGTGCGCAGCAGATCGAGCACCAACGCGGCGTTGTGGCTGCGCAGCGCCGGCAGGTTGACGCCCGTAAGGCTCCTCGCACTCCTGACACTCCTGTTCACCACGCCATTGTCCCCCGCGCTTGCACTTTGGCAACACCGTTGCTTAAGTGGGAGGCATGACTGGCACCGACACCGCCCCCCTCCGCGTCGGACTCGTCGGCTACGGCCTCGCGGGCTCCGTCTTCCACGCCCCGCTGATCGCGGCCACCGAGGGACTCGTCCTCGACACGGTCACGACCGGCAACCCGGAGCGCCAGGCACAGGCCCGCGCCGCGCACCCCGGCGTACGGGTCGCGGACTCCCCCGAGGAGCTGTGGGCCCGGGCGGACGAGCTCGATCTGATCGTGGTCGCCTCGCCCAACAAGACGCACGTCCCGATCGCCACCGCCGCGCTCGAGGCCGGGCTTCCGGTCGTCGTGGACAAGCCGGTCGCCGGCACCGCCGCCGAGGCGCGCGCCCTGGCCGCGCTCGCCGAGGAGCGGGGTCTGCTGCTCTCGGTCTTCCAGAACCGCCGCTGGGACAACGACTTCCTCACCCTGCGCGCACTCCTCGCGGACGGCGCGCTCGGTGACGTGCAGCGCTTCGAGTCGCGCTTCGAGCGCTGGCGCCCGCAGCTCAAGGGCGGCTGGCGCGAGTCCGGAGCGCCGGAGGAGATCGGCGGGCTGCTGTTCGACCTCGGCAGCCATGTCGTCGACCAGGCCCTCGTCCTCTTCGGGCCGGCCGTGCGGGTGTACGCGGAGTCGGACGTCCGCCGCCCCGGCGCCGAGGCCGACGACGACACGTTCTTCGCGATCACGCACGCGAACGGTGTCCGCTCCCACCTGTACGTGAGCGCCACGACCGCCCAGCTCGGCCCGCGCTTCCGCGTCCTGGGCTCGGGCGCCGGCTTCGTGAAGTACGGCCTCGATCCCCAGGAGGCCGCCCTGCGCGAGGGCCTGCTCCCGACGCCCGGAACGCCGTGGGGCGTGGAGCCGGAGTCGCTGTGGGGAACCCTCGGCGCCGGGGAGTCCCCCCTGACGGGCGGCGGCACGCCGGTCGAGACGCTGCCGGGCGACTACCCGGCGTACTACGCGGCCATCGCGGCCGCCCT
This sequence comes from Streptomyces sp. NPDC059875, assembly GCF_042731085.1. NCBI lineage: Bacteria > Bacillati > Actinomycetota > Actinomycetes > Kitasatosporales > Streptomycetaceae > Streptomyces > Streptomyces sp. NPDC059875. The sequence continues at coordinate 64,202 of NZ_JBHWJZ010000012.1, read as the reverse complement.
GCGCGGAACCGGCGAGAACCCGGTCACCGCCCACGAGGCCGCCGCCGCCCTGGACGTCCTGGAGGCGGCGAAGCGTTCCGCCCGCGAGGGAATCACGGTGACGCTGTGAGCGCCCCGGAGATCCCCGAACTGGAGGCCCAGGAGCGGAACCTGGTCCTCCCCCACTTCACGTACGACGACGCCTGGGCGCTCGGGCAGCTTCTCGTCGGCCTGGCGCGCGAGCGCCGCGCGCCCGTCGCGATCGACATCCGGCGCGGCGCGCAGCAGCTCTTCCATTGCGCGCTGCCGGGGTCAAGCGCGGACAACGACGCCTGGATCGACCGCAAGCGGCGGGTCGTCGAGCGGTACGGCGAGAGCTCGTTCCTCGTCGGCGCCCGCTTCCGGGCCAAGGGCACGACGTTCGAGCAGTCCTCGCGCCTCGACCCCGACCGGTACGCCGCCCATGGCGGTTCGTTCCCGGTCGCGGTCGAGGGCGCGGGGGTGATCGGCTCGGTCACCGTGTCGGGGCTGCCGCAGGCCGAGGACCACGCGATGGTGGTCGAGGCGCTGGGCCGACTGCTCGAGGACTTCAGCGGTTGAGACCCCGCCCGCCGAGTACGGCCGCTACGCGTCCTTGAGCTCCTGGCGCTGGCGGCCGAGCCCGTCGATCTCCAGCTCCACCACGTCACCGGCGCGCAGGTACGGCTTTGGCTCCGGCTGCCCCATCGCGACGCCCGCGGGCGTACCCGTGTTGATGATGTCGCCGGGGTACAGGGTCATGAACTGGCTGACGTACCGCACGACCTCGGCGACCGGGAAGATCTGGTCCGAGGTGTGGCCGTCCTGCTTCAGCTCGCCGTTGACCCAGAGCTTGAGCGACAGGGCCTGCGGGTCCGGCACCTCGTCGGCGGTGACCAGCCACGGGCCGAGCGGGTTGAACGTCTCGCAGTTCTTGCCCTTGTCCCAGGTGCCGCCGCGCTCGATCTGGAACTCGCGCTCCGAGACGTCGTGGGCGACCGCGTAACCGGCGACGTGGGCGAGGGCCTGCTCGTCCGTCTCCAGGTAGCGGGCGGTGCGGCCGATGACGATCGCCAGCTCGACCTCCCAGTCCGTCTTGGTGCTGCGGCGCGGTACGAGCACGGTGTCGTCGGGGCCGACGACCGTGTCGGCGGACTTGAGGAAGACGACCGGCTCGGCCGGGGTCGCGGCGCCGGTCTCGGCCGCGTGCCCGTGGTAGTTCAGCCCGATGCACACGACCTTGCCGATCCGGCCGACCGGCGGGCCGATCCGCATCCCGGTCGCGTCGAGCGCGGGCAGCACGCCGGCCGCGAGGGCGGCACGGATCCGGTCGAGCGCGGAGGCGTCGGCGAGCAGGCTGCCGTCGACGTCGTCGACCAGGGCCGACAGGTCGCGCAGCGTCCCTTCCTGGTCGAGCAGGGCGGGACGCTCGGCACCCGCCGGACCTACTCGCAGCAGCTTCATGGTCTTCTCCCTGTGGTCGAGGTGGGCCCCGGGGGCGGGCCCAGTTGTGCCCCGGCCGATGGAGTGCGGCCATCGGAGATATCGGAGGGTTGGTCGATCCTCCAAGAGTTTCGACCACTCAGCAAGACCCCGTTCACGGACTGGACCCTTACGCCCCAGTAGCAAGAGCCTCCGCCGGCGACTGCTCCCGGAAGAGGAGGGCCCGCTCGAGGACGGTCCACGTGGTGGTGGTGACGACGTAGAGCGCGGCGGCGAGCGGGACGACGGCGACGGTGATCAAGGTGGCGAAGGAGAGCAGCGGCATCACCTTGTTGATCGTCTCGGCGCCCGGCGTCGCCGGGAGTCCGGTGTCCAGGGGCTGCGCGGCGAGCTGCCGCTTCGTACGGCGGTAGTTGAACGTCGCCACGGCGGCGACGATCGCGAAGAGCACGAGGTAGACCTGGCCGGCCGGGCCGAAGGTGCCGCCGTGGGAGAGGGCATCGGCCCAGTGGTCGCCGAGCGGGGCGGCGAAAAGGGCGTGCCCGGCCATGCGGTCGCCGGAGAACAGGTGGTACATGAGGAGGAACGCCGGGGCCTGGAGGAGGCTCGGCAGACAGCCCGCGAAGGGTGAGACCTTCTCCTTCGCGTGCAGCTCCATGACCGCCTTCTTGAGCCGCTCGGGGTCCTTGGCGTGCTTGGCGCGCAGCTCGGCGAGCTGCGGGGCGATGCGGGTACGGGCCTTCTGCCCTCGGGCAGCGGCCCGCGAGAGGGGGTGGATCGCGAGCCGGACGAGCATCGTGAACAGGACGATCGCGGCGGCGGTCGCGGTGGTGGCGAAGAGCGGCCGGAGCAGGTCGGCGAGCTGCTCGACCAGGGAAGCGAAAACGGACATGGGAGCCCTCCGAAGGGTCTCGTCGTGCCGGAAGAAGGACGTCTCGGCATGACGGATCCGCGAAGGGTCTTGCTTGGGGTCCTACGCGGCCGTCGGGAGGGGACGGCCGGGTGCCCGGGGCCTGCGGCGACCGGAGGCGTCGGGATCGCGCTGCGGCAGGAAGGCGGTGCGCCGCTCGCGGTCGCGCAGTGCGGTGCGTACCCGGGTGGGCGCCACGGGCGGGGCCGCGGGGGCGCCGAGCAGGGCGCAGACGACGGTGGTCGCGGCGAGGGCGACGGCGGCGGAGAGGCTCGAACCGTCGGAGAGGAGGAGATCGGCGAGGGCGAGCAGGAAGAAGAGGGGAGCGAGCACGCGCAGGAGAAGATTCCTGATCACGTCGCCACCCTCCCCGTTCGCTCGTTTCGGCACCTCTCAGCCGTTATACACGATCGGAGGCGCGTTCAGCTGCGCGTTCAGCTGCGTGTTCGACTGTGCGTTCGGCTGCGCGTTCTGGCTCGAGCGGGACGAGGAGCCGTCGGGGCCGGAGCAGGGCCCGACTGACCGGATCGAGGGCGTCCGGATCGGCGGGGCCGGGATGGTCGGCTGCCGAATCGGCGGGGTCCGGATCGTCGGCGGCCGGATCGGCGGGGTCCGGATCGTCGGCGTCCCGATCCGCGGGGTCCGGATCGAGCCCTGCGCCCGGCCGCATCTCGACCTCGGCGGGCGGTACGGGGATGCGGCAGGCGGGACATTCGCCGTACGGGCCGAGTTCGGTACCGCAGGCGGCGTGGTGGAAGTGGCGCAGGACCGGGGCGCCGGGCTCCTCCTCGCGCCCCCAGAGTCCGAGCGAGTGCAGGACGGGCCAGAGGGCGAGCCCCCGGTCGGTCAGGACGTACTCCTCGCGCGGCGGCGCCTCCTGGTAGCGGCGCCTGTCGAGGACGCCCGCGTCGACGAGGGCCTGGAGGCGGGCGGCGAGGACCGCGCGGGGCAGGCCGAGATGGACGAGGAAGTCGCTGTAGCGGCGGACGCCGTAGAAGGCGTCGCGGACGAGGAGCAGGGTCCAGCGTTCCCCGACGACTTCGAGGGCGCGGGCGATGGAGCACCGCTGCGCCGCATAGTCCTTTCCGAGGGCCATGGAGCCGAGCGTACAGCGGATGGGTTCATTGACCGAACCTACTCTCCCAGGATTCAATCACTGAACCGACTCACGCCGAGAGACGACTCGCAGAGGTTCCGCCATGCCCCAGCTCGCGTCCGCCACCACCGCTCCGGCCCCTTCGGGCTTACGCCCGAGGGCGACCCTGGCCGTCACCAGCGCCGCCACCACGGTGGCGCTGATGAACTACACGGCCCCGATGCTCACCCTCCCGGACATGGCCGCGTCCTTCGCCACCCCCGCCTCGGCGCAGGCGTGGCTGCTCAACGGCACCCCGCTCGGCCTCGCCGTCGTTCTCCTGGTCGCCGGCAGCCTCGCCGACGACCACGGCCGGCGCCGGGTCTTCCTGCTCGGCACCCTCGCTCTCGGACTCACCACCGGGCTCGGGGCGTTCGCGACCTCCACGCTCACCTTCACCCTCGCCCGCGTCGCCCAGGGCGCGGCGAGCGCGGCCGTGCTCGCCGCCAGCCTGGGGCTGCTCGCGCACGCCTTCCCTTCCGGTACGGACCGGGTGCGGGCGACCGGGGTGTGGGGCGCGTTCGTGACCGCCGGCATCGCGCTCGGCCCCCTGCTCGCGGGCGGACTGAGCCTGATCGACTGGCGCCTCGCGTACGAGGTGCTCGCGGTGGCCGCGCTCGTGGTCGCCGCCATCGGCACCCGTACCCTCACCGAGTCCCGCGCGCCGCGCGGCGGCCGGCCCGACATCGCCGGCGCGCTCGCCCTCGGCCTGGCCCTCGCGGCCCTGCTCACGGCGCTCACCCTGGGCCGGGACGGCTGGCTGCGCGCACCGGTGGCGCTGTTGCTGCTCGCGGCCACAGCGCTCACGGCGGTGTTCACGGCCGTCGAACACCGGAGCCGTACCCCACTCATCGACCTGGCCCTCTTCCGCCGGCCGGCGTTCCTCGCGGCCACGGCCGGGGCGCTGTTCACCGGCCTCGCGGTGATCGGCCTGTTCAGCTACCTTCCGGCCCTGCTCCAGCTCGGTCTCGGCATGTCGCCGCTCGGGGCGGCGTGGATGTTCGTGCTGTGGGCGGGCACGGCGTTCGTGGCGGCGTTGCAGGCCCGCAGGCTGGCGGGGCGACTGTCCGCGCCGCGCCAACTGGCGCTGGGCTTCCTGCTGTCGACGGCCGGCGTGCTCGCCCTTCTGGGCTCCCTGGACGGTGGCACCTGGCTCCGCCTCCTCCCGGGCCTGCTCGTCTCGGGCATGGGCAGCGGGCTGCTGAACGCCGCACTGCCGCGCCTGGCCGTCGACTCCGTACCGCCTGAGCGCGCGGCGATGGGCTCGGGGGCGAACAACACGGCCCGCTACATCGGTTCGTCGGCGGGCGTGGCGCTGACGATCGCGCTCTCCACGGCGGGCGCGGACACGGCGCTGCTCGTGTCGGCGGGTCTTGGGCTGGTGGGGGCGGTGGTCACCGGAGCAGTTTCGCCCACACGACGAGCCGGTAGGCGGAACTGAACTCGGGGGTGCACGTCGTCAGGGTGAGGTAGGAGCCGGGGTCGGAGTACCCGTAGGAGGGCTTGACGAGGGAGCGGGGTACGGGCTGGATGACGCCGGTGTCGCGGGGAGCGGTCTGGGCCAGCACTTGATCGACGACGTACGTGTACCGGCGCTCGCGGGTCTGTATCTCGATCCGGTCCCCCTTCCGAAGGCGGTTGATGTACCGGAAGGGCTCGCCGTGGGTGTTGCGGTGCCCGGCGAGGGCGAAGTTGCCGGTCCGGCCCGGCGAGGCGGTGCCCGGATACTGCCCCACGTACCCCCGGTCGAGCACGGACCGCTTACCGATCCCACGGGCGACGGGGGCGGTGAGGCCGATGCGGGGGATGCGGATGATGGCGTAGGCGGAGGAGAGGCGGGGCGTGTCGGTGACGCCGGACGAGGGCGTCGACCGGTCGGGGGCGTCGGGTGCGGCGGAGGGCTCCACGCCGACCGGCGGTGCGTCGCCGGCCGTGGGCGACACCGACGGCGTCACCGAGCCCGACACCGATGGTGATCCCTCCCACTCCCGCTCGAGGGCGCGGACCTGCTGGGTGGCCTGCGCGCGGGCCTGCTGGTTGGTCCACCAGAGCTGGTGCACGACGAGGAGGAGCAGGACAACCCCGCAGGTGACGACGGCCTCGGCGCCGACCCACAGCACGCGGGCGGGCGTGCTCCGCACCCCGCGTGTCTGGTGGACGACCGGCACCCTGTCCCGCACGCGGGGCACGATAAGCGCTGACGCGCCAACTCTCCAGGGCCGTACAGCAGTACGGTGTCGACATGCGCCCCGACACGCCTGCCGACCACGCCACCGAAGCCGAGCGCCTGCTGCGCACCGCCGAGCGGTACCCGGAGGACCAGGAGCCCCTGTTCCTGCAGGCAGCGGCCCATCTGGAACTGGCGGGCGACCGCGCGGCGGCGACGGCGCTGTACGACACCCTGCTTTCGTCGTCTCCGGAGAACGTGCACCTGATCAGGGCGCTGAAGGCCTCGAACCTGTGGGAGTACGGCCACGAGGCGGAGGCGAGGGCGATCATCGAGGGCGTCCGTACGGCAAGCCCGGCGGAAGCGTCCCCGTGGGAGATCATCGCGGAGACACTCGAATCCCACGACGAACTGGAACTGTCGGAAACGGTGGCGACGGAAGCGGCACACCTGCTGGCACCGGAGGCATCCCCGACGGACCTCCCCCACCCCACCCAGTCCCTCCTCGTCACCCGCCACCGAATCCGCCGCATGCTGGCGCTCCCCCACGACACCTGGGACACCCTGGCGGACACCCTCCACACGGCGGAGGTCCCCCTGGACGAACTCCACGACCCGAAGCGCCTGTGGGCCCTGGGCTCCTCGGACCCGGCGGAACTCCAGGCCGAGATCACCCGCCTCCGCAGCGAACTGGGCTCCTACCGCACGGCCCTCTCCCGCCCCTTCCCGGTGGCGGTCCTCCACTGGCCGGAAGCGGAACTCGACGAGCTCCTGACCTCGTACCCGGAACTCGAATCCGAGTACCCCACGTACCGCGCCCACCTCACCGACATCGAAGCCTCCCTCCGCGAACTCGCCGCAGCAGGCACCCCCAACCTCGGCATCGTCCCGGCGACGGTCCCGTCCTACGAGGCCTTCGCCGCCTCGGAATCCTCTTCCCCTGCCAACGCGGACCTCCTCCCCCAATACGCCACCACCCTGGCAGCCCGCGGCCGCGCCGCGGCGTGGCCACCGGCGCGGGGCGCGGCGTGCTGGTGCGGGTCGGGGAGGACGTACGGGGAGTGCCACGGGGCGCAAACGGATAGGGGGACTCCATGGGCGGCTCCAGCTACGGCTGAGCATCCATGATCTTCCAGAACCTACGATGAGCGCGGGCGAATCGCGCTTTAATGCGGTGCTCCTCAACGATCCAGAGCGGGCTCACCAACGAGCGTCCCTCCTCCGGGAATCTGTCCACTACGTCCAGTTCGTCGGTCAGGTAGATGGCACCGCGATCGAGGCGGACGTGACAATTAGGGCAGAGGCAGAGAACGTTGCTCTCCACGTCCGGGCCGCCATCCGTTCCGAGCGCCTGTATATGAGCGCCTTCGGCGTAGCTCCTTCCATCGGCTCCCACCCGCAACGCCACGCGACACACCTGGCAGCGGTATCCGTACCACTGCTTGACCCTACGAGCGACTGCTGTATCTCGGATGATGCGTTCGACAGTCGCGGTTCTGCGAGGAACTTCCCCCTGGATGATGTCCTCAACCTGCCGCTCAAGAGGAGTCAGCTCCTGATCCTCATCAACCAACCGAGTCAGCCTGAACCTGAGAATCAGAAAGCCGGCGTTACCTCTCTCTTCCCTCTCCTCCACCACTCGGTACAGTCCGTCGTAGCGGTATCCAGAGGCCGGCGAGAAGTCACGTTCCCCCTCAAATCCCCTGATGACACGGACCGCATGGCCCATGATCCGGCTGCGCCGCAGGCCATCGTTTCCCGGGTTCTCCCAGGTCTGATCCGCTTCCTGGCGGCCACTGTTGGGGTTGCGTCCACCCGCCCCCGTATAGAGGATCTCACCCCAGTCATCGTGATCGTCTTCGTATCCGTTGTTCAAGACGATGGCGTCAGCGACACGTTGGCCTTCCGCGTCCCGCCCCCAGGAGATGCCTGCCTGCTCTTCCTTATGGAGGCCGGCAGCTTTCACCTCCTTACGCGAGCCAAAATGCGTGCCCGGAAGGACGTCATTGACGTGCCCAAAGTTAGCTCGATACGCAACCATGCGGATATATTGCCAAGGGAGCGAGCCTCTTCGGACACATACCCGATCAATCAGCCACCGCTGGCCAAAATTTGATCACTTAGTGGCCCTCTGCTCATCAGAACTCACCACGGAAGGTGTTCCCATGCCCCGCATCCCCGCCCCCGCAATAGCCGCCGCCGGGCTCGTCGGTGGTTACGCCGTTGCCCGGTGGACCAAGAAGCGGCCGCTCGGGGGTGTCGTGCTCGCCGGAGCCGGGGCGCTCGCGGCGCGGGAGTGGCAGCAGGTGGCGGGCGGGAAGGCTGCCGCCGGGCTCGGCGCCGCCTACGTCGCCGCGTTCGCCGGGTCGCACCCGCTCGCGAAGAAGGTCGGCGCCTGGCCCGCCGTGTTCGCGGTCGCCGGGGCCATGGCCGGTGCCTCGTGGGCCGTTACCCGGAACAAGGGCTGACCCCCGAGGCAAAGCGCCGCGTTCCCCACTGAACGCCCCGCACCTCCCCTACGTACTACACAGCGCCCTCCCCATGAGCGCTGGGCGGGTGGGCCCCCTACCCCCTGACCCGCCCAGCGCGCCCCGTCCAACGGACCGCACCCACCCGGCGTCACCCGCCCAGCGCGTGGCTCACCGTATAGATCAGCAGCCCCGCCAAGGCGCCCACCACCGTGCCGTTGATGCGGATGAACTGGAGGTCCCGGCCGATGTTCGCCTCGATCTTCTTCGAGGTCTGGTCGGCGTCCCAGCCCGCCACCGTGTCGCTGATCAGGGACGTGATCTCGTTCCGGTACGTCGTGACCACGTACGACGCCGCGTCCTCCACCCAGCCCTCGACCTTCGACTGCAGGCGGCCGTCCGTCACCAGCCGGCCGCCCAGGGAGATCAGGGAGGCCCGCGCCCGCAGGCGCAGTTGGCTGCGGTCGTCCTCCGCCGCCGCGATGATCACGCCGCGGACCGACGCCCAGGCCGAGGCGATGATGTCCTGGACCTCCGGGCGCGCCAGCAGGTCCGCCTTCATGCGCTCCACCCGCGCCCGGGTGTCCGTGTCCGCCTGCAGGTCGGCCGCGAAGTCCGTCAGGAAGCGGTCGATCGCGCCGCGCGCCGGATGCTCCGGCATGTCCCGCATCTCCGTGACGAAACGCAGCAGCTCCTTGTAGACGCGCTCGCCCACCTTGCGGTCCACGAAGCGCGGGGTCCAGCCCGGCGCGCCGCCCTGGACCGCGTCCATCACCGAGTCCGCGTGGAACACCAGCCAGTCGTGCGCGCGGGCGCACACCAGGTCCACGGCCCGGTGGTGCGCCCCGTCGGCGACGACCTTCTCCAGGGTCTTGCCGATCCCCGGCGCGATCTCCGCCGCCTCCGCCCGCCGGGTGATCGCCTCGCCGACGACCGCCTGGACGTCCGAGTCCCGCAGGACCGTCAGGGCGCCCCGCAACGCGGTGGAAAGCTCCCCCGTCACCCGGTCCGCGTGCGCCGGGTCCGCCAGCCAGGCTCCCAGCCGGCCCGCGATACCCAGCGCGTGCAGCCTTCCCCGTACGACATCCGCCGACAGGAAGTTCTCGCCGACGAACGAGCCCAGCGTCGCCCCCAGCTGGTCCTTCTTCGTCGGGATGATCGCCGTGTGCGGGATCGGCAGGCCCAGCGGGCGCCGGAACAGCGCCGTCACCGCGAACCAGTCCGCCAGCGCACCGACCATGCCGGCCTCCGCCGCGGCCGCCACATAGCCGGCCCAGGCGCCCCATCCCGCGTTCTCCGCCCACGTCGCCAGCGCGTAGATGACAGCGACGACCACCAGCAACCCCGTGGCGAGGGCCTTCATACGGCGCACCCCGCGGTGCCGCTCCGCGTCCGCCGCCGTGTACGAGAACGCCACCAACGGGGGTCTCCTCGTGTCGCTCATCACCCCACCTCCCTACATCAGGGACTTCCCGGGCGCACCTCAAGTTCCCGTTCCCCGTACATCTTCGCGATCACGGCCTCGATGTCCGGTTCCCGCACCGACAGGTCCACCAGGGGATACGCCTCCGCGACCGCCGCCACCAAGGGGGCCGCCGAAGCGGACGCGGGGAACGCCAGGACCTGCCGCGGCCCCTCCGACCGTACGAAGCGCGCCCCCGGCAGTTCGATCGGCGGCAATTCCCGTTCGAGGTCCACCACCAGGAGACGGTCGCTCGAACCCGCCTCGTGCAGGCCCGCCAGCTCCCCGTCGTACATCAGCCGGCCGTGGTCGATCACCATCACCCGCTTGCACAGCTGCTCGATGTCCGTCAGGTCGTGGGTGGTCAGCAGGACGGTCGTCCCCCGCGAGGCGTTGAGCTCGCGCAGGAACTCCCGTACCCGCGCCTTCGACACGACATCGAGACCGATCGTCGGCTCGTCCAGATACAGCACGTCCGGATCGTGCAGCAGCGCCGCCGCGATGTCTCCGCGCATCCGCTGACCCAGCGACAGCTGCCGCACCGGGACGTCCAGCAGGTCGCCCAGCTCGAGCAGCTCCACGCAGCGGGCGAGATTGGCGGCGAAGCGCTCGTCCGGGATGCGGTACATCCGGTGCATCAGCCGGTACGAGTCCTTCAGCGGCAGGTCCCACCACAGCGTCGTCCGCTGCCCGAACACCACCCCGATCCGCTGCGCGAGCCGCGTCCGCTCCCGATTGGGGCCTCCCCTGCTCGAGCGAAGCCGAGAGCTTGGGGAAGGGTCGATGCCCGCGACCCGCAGCCGGCCCCCGCTCGGCGTCAGGATCCCGGTCAGCATCTTGATCGTCGTCGACTTGCCCGCGCCGTTCGGGCCGATGTAGCCGACCATCTCGCCCCGCGCGACCCCGAAGCTGATCCCGTCGACCGCCCGCACCTCACGCTTCTCCCGGCGCACGAGCCCCGTCCTCCGGCGTACCGAGAAGACCTTCTCCACGTCCTCCAGCTCGATGAACGTCATACGATCCTCAGCTCCCTGTGCTCCGGTACGAACGAAGTCCCGCCCGCCACGCCCACCCGGCGAGGACGCAGCACACCAGCGCCACCAGCGGCGACCCGAACGCCGTCCAGCCCGGCACCGCCGGCGCCTCGCGCCCCAGGACGTACAGCGCCGGCAGCCAGTTCACGAACGCCAGCGGCACGACGTACACGACACCCCGCACCAGATCCTGCGCGAAGATCGACGGCGGGTACTGGAGCAGCGTGTTCCCGCCGTACGTGAACGAGTTGGTCACCTCCGCCGCGTCCTGCGCCCAGAACAGGGCCGACGCGCCCACCACCATCACCGCCGAGAAGATCAGCGCACCGCTCACCACCATCACCGGCAGGAGCAGCACCTTCAGTACCGTCCACTCCACGTCCAGGATCAGCAGCGCCCAGACCAGCACGAACAGCCCCTGCGCCACCCGGCCGAGCCGCCGCAGCGCGAACTTGTCCGCCGCCACCTGCGCGAGCACCGGCGCCGGCCGCATCAGGAACATGTCGAGCGAGCCGTCCCGCACCCGCTTGCCCATCCGCTGGAGCGAGCCCATCGTCAGGTCCGCGAGACCGAAGGACGTACTCGTCGTCCCGTACAGGAACGCGACCTCGGCGAACGCGTAGCCGCCGAGCCCCTCCACCTGACCGAACATCAGCAGGATCACGACGAAGTCGAAGAACGTGACGGTGAGACTCGTCAGAAGGGTCAGCGCGAAGGACGTGCGGTACGTCATCGTCGAGCGGATCCACATCCCCGCGACCATCCGGTACGTACGCCAGGAGTCCCCGAACGCAGTCGAGTCACCCACCCTGCACCACCACCTTCCGCGTCGCCAGCGACTGCGCCAGCCGCCCCGCCACCAGCAGCACCGCCGCCCAGCAGAGCTGGAACGCGTACGCGCCGAGCAGCCCCCACCCCTCGTACTTCTCCAGGTACACATCCGCCGGGATCTGCAGCATCGACGCCCACGGCAGCACCCGCGCCACCTCGCCCAGAGCGCCCGGGAAGACGTTCAGCGGCAGCAGCATCCCGGAGAAGAACAGCCCGCCCAGCCACGCCACCTGCACCACCCCCTGACCGTCCATCAGCCAGAACGCGCTCATCGCGACCAGGTACCAGATCGCGAAGCTCACCGTCGCGCCGAGCGCGATCGCGAGCAGGAACGCGAGCCAGGTCGACGGACGCGACGGCAGCCGGAAATCGAAGACCAGCGCCCCGATCGCCATCGGGACCACGCCGCGGCCGAGCAACTGATACGCGCACCGGCCCGCGTTGGCCGAGAACCACCAGGCCTGGAGGTCCGCGGGCCGGTAGAGGTCGACGGCGATGTCACCCGTCCGGATCCGTTCGATCAGCTCGTCCTCGAAACCGCCGCCCATCAGCCCGCACACCGTGATCAGCCCCTGGCCGATCCACACGTAGGCGAGCGCGTCCGCCATGTCGTATCCGCCGAGCTGCGGACGCTCGTCCCACAGGGCCATATAGGTGTACGCCAGGATGAAGCCGAAGACGGTGTTGGTGAACACCCCCGCCATCGTGGCCATCCGGTACGTGGCATGGCGCCGGAACCCACCCGCGGCCACCGTCGCGTACAGCCGCAGCATGCCCGGTTCCTTCCTGTCCGCGTGGCGGCACCATGCCGGCGGCACTGAGCCGGAGCCGACGGCACCAAAGCGCACGACCCTAGTGCCCCGCGCGCCGCCACCGCGAGTGGATTTCGAGTCGCATTCCTCAGGTTCTGTCCCGGTGCGTGCAGTATGGGGGAGCCATCCCCTTCATCCGGTACGGGAGCTCCACCATGAGCGACGACCAGCCACACCGGCCCGGCTGGGCGCCCAGGGACCCCACCGTCCCCACCCCACCCCCCAAGCGCCCACGGCGCTCCCGCCCCCGACGCATCCTGCGGGCGCTCCTCTTCACCTTCCTCTTCGCCACCCTGCTGCTCGCCGGCGGCCTCGTCGCCGGCTACCTGCTCGTCGACATCCCGCCCGCGAACTCCGCCGCCATCGCCCAGTCCAACGTGTTTCTCTACAAGGACGGCACCCAGATCGCCCGCGACGGCGAGGTCAACCGCGAGAACGTACGGCTCGCGCAGGTCCCCACCACCGTCCGGCAGGCCGTACTCGCCGCGGAGGACCGCGACTTCTACTCCGAACGGGCCGTCGTCGACCCCAAGGCCATGGTCCGCGCCGCCTGGAACACCCTCACCGGCAAGGGCAGACAGTCCGGCTCCACCATCACCCAGCAGTACGTCAAGAACTACTACCTGGGACAGGAACAGACCGTCACCCGCAAGGTGAAGGAGTTCTTCATCGCCATCAAGCTCAACCGCGAGAAGAGCAAGGACGAGATCTTCGAGGGCTATCTGAACACCAGCTACTTCGGCCGCAACGCCTACGGCATCCAGGCCGCCGCCCGCGCCTACTACGGCAAGGACGCCGGGCAACTCGACACCGCCGAGGGCGCGTACCTCGCCTCCCTCCTCAAGGCCCCCAGCGCCTACGACGTCGCCACCCACCCCGAGAACAGGACCAAGGCGCTCGCGCGCTGGAACTACGTCCTGGACGGCATGGTCAAGGAGAAGTGGCTCACCCCCGCCGACCGGACCGCCGCCGCCTTCCCGACCCCGCAGACCGCCCGCCCCGCCACCGGCCTCTCCGGACAGCGCGGCTACCTCGTCCAGGCCGTCGAGGAGTACCTGACCGGCAACGACGTCGTCGACGAGAAGACCCTGGCCGGCGGCGGCTTCCGGATCACCACCACCCTGGAGAGGCAGAAGCAGGACGCCTTCGTCACCGCCGTCGAGGACCAGGTGATGGCGAGGCTCGACCCCACGCAGAACCCCACCGACCGCTTCGTACGGGTCGGGGGCGCCGCGATCGACCCGGCGACCGGCCGCGTCCTCGCCCTGTATGGGGGCATCGACTACACCAGGCAGTACGTCAACAACGCCACCCGCCGCGACTACCAGGTCGGCTCCACCTTCAAACCCTTCGTCCTCGCCGCGGCGCTCGAGCACGGATCGTTCACCCAGGAGGGTGAGCCGATCACCCCCAACACGTACTACGACGGCACCGACAAGCGCCCCGTGCAGGGCTGGACCGGCGACTACTACGCCCCCGGCAACGAGGACGACGAGTCGTTCGGCGACATCACCGTCCGTACCGCCACCGACAATTCGGTCAACGCGGTGTACGCCCAGATGGCGGTGGACGTCGGTCCCGCGAAGGTCAGGGAGACCGCCGTCTCCCTCGGCCTGCCCAAGAACACCCCCGACCTCAACGCCTCCCCCTCCATCGCGCTGGGCGCCGCCACCGCGAGCGTCCTCGACATGACGGAGGCGTACGCCACCCTCGCCAACCACGGCCGGCACGGCACCTACACCCTCGTCGACAAGATCACCAAGGACGGCCAGGACCTGGAACTGCCGGCCGCCGAAAGCCGGCAGGCCGTGAGCCGGGAGGCCGCCGACACGACGACCTCGGTCCTGCGGAGCGTGGTGGAGTCCGGTACGGGAACGGCGGCGCTGTCCGCGGGCCGGCCGGCGGCGGGCAAGACGGGCACGGCGGAGGACGACAAGGCCGCCTGGTTCGCGGGGTACACCCCGGATCTGGCGACGGTGGTCACGATGATGGGCCAGGACCCGGAGACGGGGGAACAGAAGCCCCTGTACGGGGCGCTCGGGCAGCCCCGGATCAACGGAGGCGGGATGCCCGCGGCGATCTGGGGCCAGTTCACGCGGGAGGCGCTGGCGGGGACGGACCCGCGGGAGTTCGAGCTCCAGATCCAGGAGGGCGCGGAGGAGTGGTGGGACCCGCTGGAAGGAGAGGCCGACGCGGGGGAGGAAGAGTACGCGGAGACAGAGGGGATGGAGGGGCCGCCGAGGACGAAGGAGCGACCTCAGGAACCCCAGGCACCGCAGATGCCGCACGCGCCTCAGACACCTCAGCTGCCGCAGATGCCTCAGAGTCCGCAGCGGCCGGATCGGCCCGCGCCGCTGCCGGAGCGCCCGGAGCCCGAGCACGTTCCCGAGCCCGAGCGCCCGGGGACGCAGGGGCCGACGGACAACAGCAGCGGCGGCGAGGGAGAAGGAAGCACCCCTCCCCTCACCACTCCGGCATCCGCTCCGCCACCCCCGCCGCAGGCATCACCGCACTGACCGCGCGACCGCGCTAATGCCCCGAGGTCGCCTTCAGGCCCACCACGGCGACCAGGAGCAGACAGACGAAGAAGATCCGCGCGGCGGTCGCGGGCTCACCCAGCACCACCATGCCGAGCACCGCCGCACCGGCCGCACCGATGCCGACCCAGACGCCGTACGCCGTACCGATGGGCAGCGTCTTGGCGGCATGCGACAGCAGCAGCATGGAAGCGACGATCCCGGCGCCCGTGAACACACTGGGCCAGAGGCGGGTGAACCCGTCGGTGTACTTCATGCCGATCGACCAGCCGACCTCGAGCAGACCGGCGACGATGAGAAGGACCCAGGCCATGACGACGAACACCTCCGCGAGACGGAACAACAGGGGTGCGTCGTCTTTGCGTACTGCGGTGCAGCGGCCCGGTACGGCGCGTCTCGTCGGGTAGCCCCAGGATAGCAAAATCCATACAAAAGACCTGGTGACACCGGTCACCAGGTCTTCACTCCGAACGGAGTCCTACGCCTTCCTGCGCCCTACAGATACAGGCCGGTCGTGTCCGTCGAACCCTCGAAGCGGTCCGCGGCCACCGCGTGCAGATCGCGCTCCCGCATCAGGACGTACGCGACGCCCCGCACCTCGACCTCGGCGCGGTCCTCGGGGTCGTACAGAACCCGGTCGCCGGTCTCGACCGTACGGACGTTCTGGCCGACCGCGACGACCTCGGCCCAGGCCAGCCGACGGCCGACGGCGGCGGTGGCCGGGATCAGGATGCCGCCGCCCGAGCGCCGCTCCCCCTCGGGGGAGTCGGTCCGGACCAGCACACGGTCGTGGAGCATCCGGATGGGCAGCTTGTCGTGGGTGTTGTTGCTCACGACTCGAACCTACCTGCCCGGGCGTGTCGGACGTACTCGGGAGGGGTCATCCCTTGCGCTTGCGCGTGGAGACCGCGAGCAGCCCGACGAGCGCCACGGCGACCAGCGCCACCGGAACCACCCGCTCCAGGCGCGGCGCGCCGTCGTCGTGGGTGAGCCGGGCCTTCACGTCGGACACGGTCCGGTTGACGGCGGCGAACGCGCGGCCGGCGGTGTGGTCGACAGTGGAGGCGACCCTCGCCTTCGCGTCGCCGACGATGGTCTTCGGGTGCACCCGAATGCCGATCTCGTCGAGAGTGACGGCGAGCTGGTCGCGCCGGCGGACGATGTCCGCCTCGATCTGCGCAGGGGTCCTGGCGTCCGACACCGCGCTGCCTCCGTAGTCGTAATCGGTCGTTGACGGACAGTCTCTCAGTTTCTCCGTCCGAGGTCTGTCTCAGGCCCCCATTAGGCTCGGTCCTGTACGCGCAGACACCCCGAGGAGAGCCATGAGCGAGCGACTTCAGCCCGGCGACACCGCCCCCGCCTTCACCCTGCCCGACGCGGACGGCAACGAGATCTCGCTCGCGGACCACAAGGGCCGCAAGGTCATCGTCTACTTCTACCCCGCGGCGCTGACCCCGGGCTGCACGAAGCAGGCCTGCGACTTCACGGACAACCTGGAGCTGCTGGCGGGCGCCGGCTACGACGTCATCGGCGTGTCGCCGGACAAGCCGGAGAAGCTGGCGAAGTTCCGCGAGAAGGAAGACCTGAAGGTCACGCTGGTCGGCGACCCGTCGAAGGAGACGCTGGAGGCGTACGGCGCGTTCGGCGAGAAGAAGCTGTACGGCAAGACGGTGACGGGCGTGATCCGCTCGACGGTGATCGTCGACGAGGAGGGCAAGGTCGAGCGCGCCCTGTACAACGTGCGGGCGACGGGCCATGTCGCCAAGATCATCAAGGACCTGGGCATCTGACCCTCGGCCCCGTGAACGACCCGCACCGCCGGAGAAGCGGTGCGGGTCGTTCCATATTTCGGATGTAACCGTCCGATATTCGGCTCGTTACTCCGTACGAGACCACGAACAGGTGGCCGGGGATGGAGGGGGTCAGGTGGGGACAAGCGCGTACACGAAGGAACGGCTGGAAGCGGCGGCGCGAGGGGCTCGGACACTGACTGAGGCGCTGGAGCGGCTGGGGGTGGAGCCGAGGAGCTCGACGCGGCGGTACGTGGCGGGGAGGATGCGGAAGCTGAGCGTGGACACGTCGCACTTCGAGCGGGAGGGGGTGCGGTGGACCAGGGAGGTCTTGGAGGAGGCGGTGGCTGCCTCCACGAACATGTGCGACGTGCTGCGCAGGCTCGGAGTCGAGGTTGTGGGTGGGCAGCACACGCACATCAGTCGCCGGATCAAGGCATACGGCATCGACACCTCGCACTTCCGCATGCCGTCCCGGCGAGGCGAGGCCTGGCGCCCTCGAACTCCTGAGGCTCTGCTCGTCGAGCAGACCGGACCTCAAGCCCGGCGTATCCCTAGCGACCGGCTCGCCTGCGCCATGACGGCGTCCGGAGTGCGGAATCGGTGCGCGCTCTGCGGCACGGAAGCAGTCTGGCGCAGTCGGCCGCTGCCTTTGGAGGTCGACCACGTCGACGGCGACTGGCGCAACAACCGGGTCGAGAACCTGCGGTTCCTCTGCCCCAACTGCCACTCGACGACGGACAGCTACCGAGGGCGAGCGAAGGGGCGCGCCCGATGACGATCGGCACGAGGTACACACGCGAGCGCCTCGCCGAAGCGGCGGCGCAGTGCTCGGACGTCGACCAGGTCATCGCCTTCCTCGGCACGCGGCCGTATGGCAACCTTCGTCGCCACCTCATGAGGCGCTTCGCTCACTACGGCATCGACATCTCGCACTTCCCACAACAACGACGCCGCGGACAATCGCCTCCTCGACCAGCAGCAAGAGAGCTGCGGCAGGCGGTCGAGCAGGCTCTCTCCGTGGCGGGAGCGCTGCGCGCCCTGGGCAGGCCGTCCAGCGGTCACATGCGTGCACTGTTCCGAAGGTGGGTGGCGGAGGACGGTCTCGACACCTCCCACTTCCTGGGCCAGGCTCACCAAAGGGGGAAGCCTGGAAACGCCCGGCGCTCCGAGGAGATCCTGATCCGGCACAGCGGGCAACGTCGGACGAGGACCCACCTGCTGCGCCGCGCGCTACGAGAGGTCGGCGTACCCGAGGAGTGTGCCGATTGCGGCGTCGGGCCCGAGTGGCTCGGCAGGCCGATGACGCTGGAGGTCGACCACATCAACGGCGACTGGAACGACGACCGCGCCGAGAACCTTCGGCTGCTCTGCCCCAACTGCCATGCGATCACTGACACCTGGTGCAGGGGAGGCAAGCGCAGGACCAGTCCCAGGGGCCAGTAAAGTAATGAGGCCGGGCCCGTATCCCAGCTGGCAAGAGGACGCCGGTTTAGATCCGGTGCGTCGTGGGTTCGAGTCCCACCGGGCCCACCCGAAAGGGCGCGTCACCCAGAGGGTGCCGCGCCCTTCGTGTTGCCCTCAGCCCAACAACTCCCGCACCACCGGCACCAGCGCCCTGAACGCCTTCCCCCGGTGGCTGATCGCGTTCTTCTCCTCCGGGGACAGCTGCGCGCACGTCACCTCGTGGCCCTCCGGCTGGAGGATCGGGTCGTAGCCGAAGCCGTTCGTGCCGATCGGGGCGTGGCGGAGGATGCCGCGCATGCGGCCCTCGACCACGCGCTCCGTGCCGTCCGGCAGGGCCAGGGCTGCCGCGCAGGCGAAGTGGGCGCCCCGGTGTGCGTCGTCGATGTCGGCGAGTTGGGCCAGGAGCAGGTCCAGGTTGGCGCGGTCGTTGCCGTGGGTGCCGGACCAGCGGGCCGAGAAGATGCCGGGGGCGCCGTTCAGGACGTCGACGCAGAGGCCGGAGTCGTCGGCGACGGCGGGGAGGCCGGTGGCGCGGGCCAGGGCGTGGGCCTTGAGGAGGGCGTTCTCGGCGAAGGTGACGCCGGTTTCCTTGACGTCGGGGATTTCCGGGTACGCGTCCGCGCCGACGAGGTCGTGGGTGAGGCCCGCGTCGGCGAGGATCGCGTGGAGTTCGGTGATCTTTCCGGCGTTACGGGTGGCGAGGATCAGGCGGGTCATGTCCCCAGTATCTACGGGGTCACGGGGTGCAGACCTTGCCGATCTCGGTGGCCGCGTCGGTGATCGGCTTGATGTCCGGGGTGGTGTCGCCGTTGTTGACGGCGGTCTTGACGGTTTCGACGCCCTTGGTGAGGTCGTCGACGGCCTTGGACAGGTCCGCGTTGTCGGTCGTGTCCTTGAGCTTGCCGAGCTCCGTGGAGATGTCGTTCAGGGCCTCGTTGAGCTGCGTCGGGTCGTTGGAGGCGTTGGAGACCGCCTGCTGGAGCTTGTCGACGCTGGTGGCTATCGCGTCGGCGGTCGCGACACAGTCCATTGCCTTGTCGAGGGCTCCGCAGCCGACGAGGGTGGTGGTGAGTACGGCTGCCGAGGCCACGGCGAGTGCGAGACGGCGCTTCAAGACTGGTCCTCCCCAGGGGATGTGGTGGCACGGGCGTACGGGTTCGAATCCCGTACGCCCGTGTTCGTGAAGACGCTGGCGCGGGCTACAGAGTTCCTTCGAGCGCCTTGCGCTGGATCTCGGCGAGTTCGGCGCAGCCGCCGGAGGCGAGGTCGAGGAGGGCGTTGAGCTCCTTGCGGTCGAAGGGCTCGGCTTCGGCGGTGCCCTGGACCTCGACGAAGCGGCCGTCGCCGGTGCAGACGACGTTCATGTCGGTCTCGGCGCGGACGTCCTCCTCGTAGCAGAGGTCGAGGAGGGGGGTGCCGTCGACGATGCCGACGGAGACGGCGGCGACGGTGCCGGTGAGGGGCTTGCGGCCGGCCTTGACGAGCTTCTTGCCCTGGGCCCAGGAGACGGCGTCGGCGAGGGCGACGTACGCGCCGGTGATGGCGGCGGTGCGGGTGCCGCCGTCGGCCTGGAGGACGTCGCAGTCGAGGACGATGGTGTTCTCGCCGAGCGCCTTGTAGTCGATGACGGCGCGCAGGGAGCGGCCGATGAGGCGGGAGATCTCGTGGGTACGGCCGCCGATCTTGCCGCGGACGGATTCGCGGTCGCCGCGGGTGTTGGTGGCGCGGGGGAGCATCGAGTACTCGCCGGTGACCCAGCCCTCGCCGCTGCCCTTGCGCCAGCGCGGGACGCCTTCGGTGACGGAGGCGGTGCAGAAGACCTTGGTGTCGCCGAAGGAGATGAGGACGGAGCCCTCGGCGTGCTTGCTCCATCCGCGTTCGATGGTGACGGGGCGGAGCTGTTCGGGGGTACGGCCGTCGATACGAGACATGGGACGAGCGTAGCCGTACGCGACGGGGGCCCGGTCCGCTGTCGGACCGGGCCCCCGTCGGGGAGTGGCAGCGTGCGTCAGCTGCTCACATCATGTCTTCGATGTCGGCGGCGATGGGGTCGGCGTCGGTGCCGATGACGACCTGGATCGCGGTGCCCATCTTCACGACGCCGTGGGCGCCGGCGGCCTTGAGGGCGGCCTCGTCGACCTTGCTGGGGTCGACGACTTCGGTGCGCAGGCGGGTGATGCAGCCCTCGACCTCTTCGATGTTGTCGATGCCGCCGAGCCCGGCGACGATCTTCTCAGCCTTGCTGGCCATGTGTCTCTCCCTGTCCGTTCCGTTCAAAGAAACGTGAGTCTCGGCGCACCGATGGTCCGCTTTGTCACGGTAACCCACGGTTGGCCCAACTTCGCGAGCGATTGCCCTCGTTCTGCCGAATGATGACGATCACCGGCGGCCTGCCCGCAGCGGGCTCCGGGAGCCTATCGCAACTGGTCTACACCAGTGTGCAACGCGAGTCGGGCCCGGCTTGTTCCGGGTCAGGGAGGACGCCGATGAGTGCGGACAGCGCGGCCGCCGCGCCGAAGAAATCGATGTGGGGCGGCCTCTTCCAAGGGCTGCAGAAGATGGGTCGCAGCCTCCAGCTGCCCATCGCCGTACTGCCGGCGGCCGGCATCATCAACCGTCTCGGACAGCCGGACGTCTTCGGTGAGGAAGGCCTCGGCTGGGACAACGTCGCGAAGGTGATGGCGGGCGCCGGTGGCGCGCTGCTCGACGGCAACCTCGGCCTGCCCCTGCTGTTCTGCATCGGTGTCGCGATCGGCATGGCGAAGAAGGCGGACGGTTCGACGGCGCTGGCCGCCACGGTGGGCTTCCTCGTCTACTACAACGTGCTGCGCCAGTTCCCCGAGAGCTGCCCGCCCGGAACGGCGGACATCAACGGCGGCTGCCTGGCGCCCGAGCAGGCGTTCAGCGGGTACACGTACCAGAACCCGGGTGTCTTCGGCGGCATCATCATCGGCCTGCTCACGGCCTGGTTCTGGCAGCGCTACCACCGGAAGAGGCTCGTGGACTGGCTGGGCTTCTTCAACGGCCGCCGGCTCGTGCCGATCATCATGACCTTCGTCGCGATCGCCTTCGCGTCCCTGTGCCTGTGGGTCTGGCCGCCGATCGGCGACGGTCTCGAGAACTTCAGCGACTGGCTGGTGGGCCTGGGCGCGTGGGGTTCGGGCATCTTCGGCGTCGCGAACCGCGCCCTGCTCGTCATCGGCCTGCACCAGTTCCTGAACGTGCCGATCTGGTTCCAGTTCGGCACGTACGAGAAGCCGGACGGTACGACGGTCCACGGCGACATCCCCATGTTCCTCGCGGGCGACCCGGACGCCGGTCAGTTCCTGACGGGCTTCTTCCCGATCATGATGTTCGCGCTCCCGGCGGCGGCCCTGGCGATCACCCACTGCGCGAAGCCGCACCGGCGCAAGGAGGTCGGCGGCATGATGCTGTCGGTCGCGCTGACGTCCTTCGTCACGGGCATCACGGAGCCGATCGAGTACTCGTTCCTCTTCATCGCCCCGCTGCTCTACGCGATCCACGCCGTGCTCACGGGTGTGTCGATGGCCGTGACCTGGGCGTTCGGGGTGAAGGACGGCTTCAGCTTCTCGGCGGGTCTGATCGACTACGCCATCAACTGGAACCTCGCGACGAAGCCGTGGCTGATCATTCCGATCGGCCTGTGCTTCGCCGTCGTCTATTACGTGATCTTCCGGTTCGCGATCACCAAGTTCGACCTGCCGACGCCGGGGCGCGAGCCGGAGGAGCTGGCGGAGGAGATGGAGCGGGACGTCACGAAGGCGTAGCCGATCCGGGGCCTTTCGGCCCGGCGCACGGAGCCTTTCAGGGCCCTCGGACCTCATGGTCCGGGGGCCTTTCGTCGCTCACTCCCCGCTATGGCGCGGCCACACAGAATTCGCAGGTTCCTTATCTAAGTCTCACGTGCTAAAACAGGTCTACACCACTCATTGGTGTAGACCACGCGGTCCAGACCACCGCGTTCCACGAGACGCCGCCGTCCCCCCGTAACACCAGTCCCCTGGCGGCGCCTTGCCCACTGGAGGAAGTTGTGTCTACGGCCAGTGCCGCCCCCGCGGCCGACAAGAAGAAGGGCTCCGGCGCGATGGCTGTCATGCAGCGCATCGGCCGCAGCCTCATGCTGCCGGTCGCGGTGCTGCCCGCCGCCGCGCTCCTGGTGCGGTTCGGCCAGCCCGACATGCTCGGCAAGGAGTCGTTCCCGGACTTCATCAACAAGCTCGCCGGCTACATGGCGGCCGGTGGCGGGGCCATCCTCGACAACATGGCCCTGCTGTTCGCCGTGGGTATCGCGATCGGCTTCGCGAAGAAGTCGGACGGCTCCACCGCGCTCGCGGCGGTGACCGGCTACCTGGTCTTCCAGAAGGTGCTCGCCACCTTCACGGACAAGAACCTGCCGCAGGTCGCCTCCGTCGTCGACGGCAAGATCGTCATGAACGACGCCCCGGTCAACGCCGGCGTCCTCGGCGGTGTCGTGATGGGCATCGTCGTCGCCCTGCTGTACCAGAAGTTCTACCGGACCAAGCTGCCCGACTGGGCCGGCTTCTTCGGTGGTCGCCGCCTGGTCCCGATCCTCTCCGCCTTCGCGGGCCTGGTCGTCGGCATCGTCTTCGGTGTGATCTGGCCGGTCCTGGGCACGGGTCTGCACAACCTCAGTGAGTGGCTCGTCGGCTCCGGTGCCGTCGGCGCGGGCATCTTCGGTGTCGCCAACCGTGCGCTGATCCCGATCGGCATGCACCACCTGCTGAACTCCTTCCCCTGGTTCCAGGCCGGTGAGTTCGAGGGCAAGCACGGTGACATCGCCCGCTTCCTCGCCGGCGACCCGTCCGCCGGACAGTTCATGACCGGCTTCTTCCCGATCATGATGTTCGCGCTCCCGGCGGCCTGCCTCGCGATCGTCCACTGCGCCCGCCCCGAGCGCCGCAAGGTCGTCGGCGGCATGATGTTCTCCCTCGCGCTCACCTCCTTCGTCACCGGTGTGACCGAGCCGATCGAGTTCACCTTCATGTTCATCGCGCCGGTGCTGTACGCGATCCACGCGGTCCTGACCGGTGTCTCGATGGCGCTGACCTGGGCGCTCGGGATGAAGGACGGCTTCGGCTTCTCCGCCGGTGCGGTCGACTTCCTGCTGAACCTCGGTATCGCGAGCAACCCGTGGGGCCTGGCCCTGGTCGGCCTCTGCTTCGCGGCGGTCTACTACGTGATCTTCCGCTTCGCGATCATCAAGTTCAACCTCCCGACGCCGGGCCGCGAGTCCGACGAGGAGCTCGCCGAACTGCAGAAGGCCGAGGCGAAGTAAGCCCCGAGCCCGTACGCGGTACACGGAAGGGCCCCGGAACCGAAAGGTTCCGGGGCCCTTCCCGTATGCCTCAGACCTCGTACACCGCGCCCGCGTACGCCAGCTCCGACGGCCCGTCGTACACCGCCCGCGCGTCCGCCAGGTTCTGGGCGCCGTCCGTCCACGGCGGGATGTGGGTCAGCACCAACCGGCCCACCGACGAGCGGGCCGCCTCCGCACCCGCCTCCCGGCCGTTGAGGTGGAGCGCCGGGATGTCCTCCTTGCCGTGCGTGAAGGACGCCTCGCACAGGAACAGATCCGTGCCGTCCGCGAGTTCGTGCAGCGCCTCGCAGGCGCCCGTGTCGCCCGAGTACGTGAGCGAACGGCCGCCGTGCTCGATCCTGATGGCGTACGCCTCCACCGGGTGGCACACCTTCTCCGTACGCACGGAGAACGGGCCGATCTCGAAGGAGCCGGACTTCAGGGTCCGGAAGTCGAAGACCTCGCTCATCGACTTGTCCGAGGGGGTGTCCGCGTACGCCGTGGTCAGGCGCTGTTCCGCGCCCTCCGGGGCGAAGACCGGGATCGCGTCGCAGCGGCCGCCCTCGTGCCGGTAGTACCGGGCGACGAAGTATCCGCACATGTCGATGCAGTGGTCGGCGTGGAGGTGGCTGAGGAAGATGGCGTCGAGGTCGTACAGACCGATGTGGCGCTGCAGCTCGCCGAGGGCGCCGTTGCCCATGTCGAGGAGCAGCCGGAAGCCGTCGGCCTCTACGAGGTAGCTCGAGCAGGCCGAATCCGCGGACGGGAAGGACCCGGAGCAGCCGACGACGGTGAGCTTCATGGAGCGTGAACCTCCGAGGGCGGAGAGCGGCGGGGGAGGTCTTGCGATGCGTCGAGCGTAAGGCGCGGCAGGGCCCGTCGCTCCTCCGCGGCGTCCCGTTGTGGGCGAACTCACGGGCTCTGTCACCGGTTCGGATGGACCTGGGGCGGGAGAGCGCGGGGTGGTGGGCGCCGGTAACGTCTTGGGGTATGGACACGTCCTGGTGGCCGGCGCTCGTCGCGGTCGTGGTGATCGCGCTGGTCGTGGCGGTGGCGGACGGCTTGAAGCGCTCGGGCCGGCGGCCCGGGGGGCGTACGCGGCCGCCCGCGCGACCTCCCGTGCGGCCACGCGCGCCGGGGAAGGCGCCCGCTCGGCTCCCCCGGGCGGGCGAGATCTGGTGGGCGGACGTGCCCTACGAGGACGGTCCCGGCTCCAAGGACCGTCCGTGTCTGGTGCTCGCCCTCCGCGGGGACTGCGCGCTCGTCGCCAAGATCACCAGCAAGTACCACGACGAGCGGCCGGGTGTGATCGCGCTGCCGCCGGGGTCGGTGGGGGACGCGCACGGGCGGCCCAGCTTCCTGGAGACGGACGAGCTGCGGGAGGTTCCGGTGTGGGAGTTCCGCCGCCGGGTGGGGACGGCGGACCCGGTCGTGTGGGACCAGGTCCGCCATCTTTCGTGACCCAGGTGCGGGTACGGGGCCGGTGTGCGGGCCCTTGCGCGGGCAGCGCGTCCGTGGCGGACGATTGCCCGCAACGGGTGCCTACGCCCAGAGCTGGCCCTGGACCGTGGCGATCGCTTCTTCCGTCGTCGCCGCCGTGTAGAGGCCGGTCGACAGGTACTTCCAGCCGCCGTCCGCGACGACGAAGGCGATGTCCGCGCTCTCGCCCGCCTTCACGGCCTTGTTGCCGACACCGATCGCAGCGTGCAGCGCCGCGCCCGTCGAGACGCCGGCGAAGATGCCCTCCTGCTGGAGGAGTTCCCGGGTACGCGTCACCGCGTCGGCCGAGCCGACCGAGAAGCGGGTGGTGAGGACGGAGGCGTCGTACAGCTCGGGCACGAAGCCCTCGTCCAGGTTCCGCAGGCCGTAGACGAGGTCGTCGTAGCGGGGTTCGGCGGCGACGATCTTGACGTCCGGCTTGTGCTCGCGCAGGTAGCGGCCGACGCCCATCAGCGTGCCGGTGGTGCCGAGGCCCGCCACGAAGTGGGTGATGGAGGGCAGGTCGGCGAGGATCTCGGGGCCGGTGCCGGCGTAGTGGGCGCCCGCGTTGTCCGGGTTGCCGTACTGGTAGAGCATCACCCACGAGGGGTTCTCGGCGCTGAGCTCCTTGGCGACCCGTACCGCCGTGTTCGACCCGCCTGCCGCCGGGGACGAGATGATCTCGGCCCCCCACATGGCGAGCAGCTGGCGGCGCTCCTCGCTGGTGTTCTCCGGCATGACGCAGACGATGCGGTAGCCCTTGAGCTTGGCCGCCATCGCGAGCGAGATGCCGGTGTTCCCGCTGGTCGGCTCCAGGATGGTGCAGCCGGGGGTGAGCCGGCCGGCGTTCTCGGCCTGCTCGATCATGTGGAGCGCGGGGCGGTCCTTGACCGAGCCGGTGGGGTTGCGGTCCTCCAGCTTGGCCCAGATACGGACGTCGTCCGAGGGTGAGAGCCGGGGCAGCCGGACGAGGGGCGTGTTGCCGACCGCCGCCAGCGGGGAGTCGTAACGCATGTGGATCAGACCATGCCGCCGGCCACGGCCGGCAGGATCGTGACGTTGTCGCCGTCGGTCAGCTTGGTGTTGATGCCGTCCAGGAAGCGGACGTCCTCGTCGTTCAGGTACACGTTGACGAAGCGGCGCAGCTCGCCGCCCTTGGCCTCGTCGACGATCCGGGCCTGGATGCCCGCGTGACGGGTCTCGAGGTCGGTGAAGAGCTCGGCGAGCGTCGCACCGCTGCCCTCGACGGCCTTGGCGCCGTCGGTGTAGGTGCGGAGGATGGTCGGGATGCGGACCTCGATGGCCATGGCATGGGCTCCTGTCGGAAGTGGCGTGAAAGGCGCGCGGCTCTGAATTGCCCCCGCGCGGGGGGTCGTGCTCCTGGGTGCGCTGGTGCGCCCCCGCTCACATCGCGCTGGCGAGGCGGCACAGGTCGACGTGCAACCGCGCCACGAGCAGCACGCTGCCCGGCGTCACTTCGCTCACGTCGTGGGAAACCATGCGGTCATCGTATCGATTCCCGGTCCGGGTTCCGGAATGTGATCTCACATGACGGACAGATCGCGCTCGACAGGCGGACCGGGCAGGTAGAGGACGGTGGGGGTACCGGTCCTCGGATGCGGGACGACCTCGGCTTCCACCCCGTACACGGCCCTGAGCAGCTCCGGGGTGAGGACGTCGGCGGGAGGGCCCTCGGCGACGACCCGGCCGCCGGTCAGGACGTAGAGCCGGTCGCAGTGGAGGGCGGCGAGGTTGAGGTCGTGCAGGGCGAGGAGGTTGGTGGTGCCCAAGTCGCGGACGAGGCGCAGGACTTCCAGCTGGTAGCGGATGTCGAGGTGGTTGGTGGGCTCGTCCAGGACGAGAAGGGCCGGGTCCTGGACGAGGGCTCGGGCGACCAGGGCGCGCTGGCGCTCGCCGCCGGAGAGGGTGGGGTACGGACGGTCGGCGAGCTCGGCGATGCCGACGCGGGCGAGGGCCTCCTCGGCGCGCAGGCGGTCGTCGCCCGTGTCGCCCTCCCAGAAGCGCTTGTGCGGGGAGCGGCCGAGGGCGACCAGTTCGCGGACGGTCAGCTCGAACTCGGTCGTCCCGTCCTGCGGGACGGTCGCGATCCGCCGGGCACGCGCCTTGGGGCCGAGGGTGCGCAGGTCGTCGCCGTCGAGGAGGGCACGGCCGGCGGTGGGGGTGAGGGTGCCGTAGACACAGCGCAGGAGGGTGGTCTTGCCGCTGCCGTTGGGGCCGACGAGTCCGACGGTCTCGCCGCGGCGTGCGGTGATGTCGACGCCCCGCAGCCGCGTCCCGTACGAGAGTGCCTCGGTGCGCAGCTCGGTCATACCGGGCTCCCTTCCGCGCGGCGGCGCATGAGCCAGAGGAAGAACGGGCCGCCGGTCAGGGCGGTGAGGACGCCGACGGGGATGTCCTGGGGTGCGGCGACGGTGCGGGCGGCCAGGTCGGCCAGGATCAGGGCGAGCGCCCCGCCGAGCGCGGCGACCGGCAGCAGGCGGCGGTGCGGGGCGCCGACGGCCATGCGGGCGGCGTGCGGGACCATCAGGCCGACGAAGCCGACGGCTCCGCTGACCGCGACCATGACGGCGGTGACCAGGGACGCGAGGACGAAGACGGCGGCGCGGAAGCGGGCCGTGTCCAGGCCGAGGACGGTCGCGCCCTCCTCGCCGACGAGGAGCAGGTCGAGCGGGCGGGCGAGGGTGACCAGGACCGCGGTGCCGAGGGCGACGGCGGCCGTGGGCAGGGCGAGGGCGTCCCAGCGGGCGCTGCCGAGGCCGCCGAGGGACCAGAACATCGCCTCCTGGAAGTGCTCGGGGCGCCGGGAGAGGACGAGGAACAGGGTGGTCAGCGCGGACAGGATGTACGAGACGGCGACGCCGGCGAGGACGAGCCGGGCGCCGGTCATCGTGGAGCCGCTGCGGGCGAGGGCGTAGACGAGGACCAGGGCGAGCAGGGCGCCGGCGAAGGCCCCGGCGGGCATGGCGACGGTGGAGGTGACGCCGCCGCCGATGCCGAGGACCAGGACGAGGACGGCGCCCGTCGACGCGCCGGAGGAGATCCCGAGCAGGAAGGGGTCGGCGAGGCGGTTGCGGACGAGGGCCTGGAGGACGGCGCCGACGACGGCGAGTCCGGCGCCGACGACCGCGCCGAGCAGGACGCGGGGCAGCCGGACGTCGAGGACGATCGTGCGGTACGGGGAGGGCGCGGCGCGGCCGGTGAGGATCTCGACGACGTCGCCCACGGGTATCCGTACCGACCCGAGGGCGACCCCGGCGACGACGGCGACCGCGAGGGCGACGAGAAGCCCGCCGAGGACCAGGGCGTACCGGCCGGGGCCGGGCCGCGCGGGGCCGAGCCGTCCGTAGCGGCGGCCTCCGGGCGCCGGGCCGGAGGCAGTGCCGGTCGGCGCCGGGCCGGAGGCAGTGCCGGTCGGCGCCGGGCCGGAGGCAGTGCCGGTCGGCGCCGGGCCGGAGGCAGTGTCGGCGCCGGGCCGGACGCGGTGCCCGCCGGGCCCGGGCCGGACGCGGTGCCCGCCGGGCCCGGGTCCGGCGCCGCCGCAGGTGGCGTCGCGGCCGTCACCGCGTCGGGTGGAGCTGGGCGGCCAGCTTCTCGATCGCCGCCGGGACGCGTACGCCGAGGACCGCGTCCGACAGGGGCATGACGGCAAAGCGCCGGTTCTTGATCGCCGGGACGTCCTTGAGGGCCGGGTCGTCCAGGAGGCGCTGCTTCTTCTGTTCGACGGTCGTCGAGCCGTAGTCGTAGATGACGACGACGTCCGGCTTGCGGGCGACGACCTGCTCCCAGGTCGCGTCGCCGAAGGTCCTGTCGAGGTCGGCGAAGACGTTGCGCCCGCCGGCGCGGGTGATCAGCTCGTTGCCGATGCCCTTGCCTCCGGCGGTGAACGCCGTCTTGTCGCCGCTGTCGTAGACGAAGACCGACACCGGGGCGATCCCGTCCAGCTTCTTCTCGGTCGCCGCGACGGTCCTCTTCGCCTCGGCCGTCCATCGCGCACCGCGGTCGGGGACGCCGAAGGTCCGGCCGACCTCGTCGACCTCCCGGTAGAGGTCGGCGAGGGAGGACGCGCCGGAGGGGCAGTACTCCATGCTCAGGCGGCTGTTGACGCCCGCCGCCTTCAAGTCGTCCCGGCTGCGCCCGGCCTTGGCGTCGAAGGCGCTGGCGTAGCCCCCGTGGACGAAGTCGGGGTCGGCGGCGAGCAGGGCCTCCTTGGAGGGGTACTCCTTCGCAAGGACCGGCACCGCGTCGTACGCCTTCTTGTACGCGGGCAGGATCCGGTCGTCCAGGTAGGCGGTGCCGGCCAGGGACTTCTCCAGGCCGAGGGCGAGCATGACCTCGGTGACGTGCTGGTTCATGGTGACGGCCCGCTCGGGCGGGGCCTGGTAGGTCGTCCTCACACCGCAGTTGGTGACGGTGTACGGGAATCCCGGCGCGGCTTTCGCCGCGGGGGCCCGGTCCGAGGGGGCCGAGCAGGCGGCGAGGAGCGGGACGAGGGCGGCGGCGGGCAGCAGGGTACGGCGGCGCCAGGTCATGACGGACGAGCCTCCTCCGGGGATTTCCACGTCCCCAGTCGGTGGTGAGAGGCGGCAGGTCAGTTCCTGGCTTCCGACGCCCGAGGGCGCTGGTCACAGTGGCGGGACCGTGCCGGATTCGCACCGGCTTCCTGGGTCCTGCCGCCCGGATGTCCGGTCAGTGTCTCATTCGGGCCAGGCGGAGCCCCGGATGGTCTCCACGAAGTCGCCGGGGGTGAAACCGGGCACGTGGTGGCGGAGGACGTCCGCCTTCACATTGCCGAAGGTGGTGTCCGGCTTGGGTGCGATGCCGTCGGTGAACGCCCGCAGGATGCGGCGCTTGAAGTCGGGGCGCGGGTGCAGGGCGACGATCGCGTCCCGGTCCTCGGGGGCGACGACGGCCGGGTCGTCGTATCCGATACCGAGGACGTCGTACTCGACGCCCGCCGTCACGAGCGCGACCTCGGGCTCCATGAACTCCGGGACGCCGGGGGTGGTGTGCAGCGCGATCGCGGTCCAGACGCGCCGCACGGCGTCTTCGCCGGCTCCGTGCGCGCGCAGGAAGCGTGCGGCCTCCTCGGCTCCGTCGACCTCGAAGCGGCGGCCGCTGCCGTGGTGGGCCTCGCCGAGGCCGAGGTCGTGGAACATCGCGCCGACGTAGAGGAGTTCGGGGTCGAAGTCGAGGCCGCGGGCGCGGCCCTGGAGGGCGCCGAAGAGGTGGACGCGGCGGGAGTGGTGGTAGATCAGCTCGCCGGCGGTGTCGCGGACGAGTTCGGTGGCGGCGGTGGCGAGCCTTCTGTCGGGAATCAAGGTGATCGGGTCCATGGGTCGAGCCTTCCTGGTGCGGGGCAGGGCCCGCCATGTCCCTGGGGACAGTCGTCCCACAGAATCGGACACATGACTCACTCGGTGGTGGTGCTCGCTTTCGACGGTGTCCGGCTGCTCGACGTCTCCGCGCCGCTGGAGGTGTTCACGACGGCGGGGGCGGAGGGCGTTCGCCCGGCATTTCGGGGTCACGCCCTCCGCGTACCTGGCCCGGTTCAGGACCACCCGCTACGCGTAGGCCTCGACGACCTTCACGTCCTCCTCGGTCACGACGCCTTCGACGATCGTGTAGGAGCGGAACTGGAAGGGGCCTGCGCCGTCGGTGTCGGCGGTGGAGACCAGGACGTAGTGGGCGCCGGGCTCGTTGGCGTACGAGATGTCGGTGCGGGACGGGTAGGCCTCGGTGGCGGTGTGCGAGTGGTAGATGATCACGGGTTCCTCGTCCCGGTCGTCCATCTCGCGGTAGAGCTTCAGAAGGTCGGCGGAGTCGAACTCGTAGAACGTGGGCGAGCGCGCGGCGTTCAGCATCGGGATGAACCGCTCGGGGCGGCCGCTGCCGGCCGGGCCCGCGACCACGCCGCAGGCCTCGTCGGGGTGGTCCGCGCGGGAGTGTTCCACGATCTGGTCGTACAGGGCCCGGGTGATGGTCAGCATGTCCGACAGGATAAGCAAAGGGGCCGTCCCGTACCGAGGAGTGGTACGGGACGGCCCGAATGCCGAGACGAGCGAGTCAGGAGCGCTTGGCGAAGGCCGCGCCCTCCGGGTTGCGCGCCTTCAGGACCAGGTACGCGACACCGAGGATCAGGGCCCACAGCGGCGCGCAGTACAGCGAGATCCGCGCGTCCTTGTCGATGCCCATCATCACGATGACCATGCCGATGAAGGCGAGCGAGAAGAGGCTGAACCAGATGCCGCCCGGCGCCTTGAACGGCGACTGGGGCAGCTCGCCGCGGTCGGCCTTGAGGCGGAAGCGGACCTGGCAGACCAGGATCATGATCCAGGCCCACATGCCGGAGATGGTGGCGAAGGAGACGACGTAGTTGAAGGCGTCGCCGGGCCACTGGTAGTTGATCCAGACGCCGACCATCATCAGCCCGGCCGAGAACGAGGTGCCGACCAGCGGCAGGCCGTTCTTGGTGAGCTTGGTGAAGAACTTGGGGCCCTGGCCGTTGAGCGCGAGGTCGCGCAGCATGCGGCCGGTGGAGTACATGCCCGAGTTGCAGGAGGAGAGCGCGGCGGTCAGGACGACGAAGTTCACGATCGCGGCGCCGACGCCGAGGCCCATCTTCTCGAAGGCCGCGACGAACGGGGAGACGCCCGGCTGGAAGTGGGTCCACGGGACGACCGAGAGGATCATGATCAGCGCGCCGACGTAGAAGACGGCGATGCGCCACGGAACGGTGTTGATGGCCTTGGGCAGGACGGTCTTCGGGTCCTTGGACTCGCCCGCCGTCACACCGACCAGCTCGACCGCGAGGAAGGCGAACATGACCATCTGCAGGGTCATCAGGGTGGAGCCGATGCCCTTGGGGAAGAAGCCGCCCTCGGACCACAGCAGGGTCATCGAGGCGGTGTCACCGGCGTCGGAGAAGCCGATGGTGAGGATGCCGGCGCAGATCAGGATCATGCCGACGATCGCGGTGACCTTGACCATCGAGAACCAGAACTCGAGCTCGCCGAAGAGCTTGACGGAGATCAGGTTCGCGAGGAACAGGACGACCGTGAAGATCAGGGCGAAGACCCATTGCGGCTGATTGAGGATGCCGTCCGCGTTCTTGGTCCAGTACTGCATGTACTCGGACGCCGCGGTCACCTCGGTGATGCCGGTGACGACCCAGAAGAGCCAGTACGTCCAGCCGGTCACGAAGCCCGCGAAGGGGCCGATGAACTCGCGTGCGTACTCCGAGAAGGAGCCGGACACGGGGCGGTACATGAGGAGCTCGCCGAGCGCCCGCATGATGAAGAAGATGACGAGGCCCGCGATGGCGTACGCGAGGATCAGGCTGGGTCCCGCCTTGGAGATGCCCTTGCCCGCGCCCAGGAAGAGGCCGGTGCCGATGGCGCCGCCGATCGCGATCATCTGGATCTGGCGGGCGCCGAGTGCCCGGTGGTAACCCTCGCCGTCGGCGGAGTCCGCGGCCTCACTGCCGTCGTGCTGCTTGTCGACCTGCACTGAGGTCATGGTGGTGCGCCTTTCTCCATGCTGACCCGCGCCGACTGCGTCTGGCTGCGGATCAGGTCCTGATCCCCCCGGATATGGATGGAGTGCTACCGGCGGTCAGCCGGTCAAAGCGCCCCCGGGAACAGGGGTGGCGTCCCCGGGCGGTCGTGAAGATTTATCACGGGGGAAACAGTGATCGAGGAGGGTCTATGTGGCGCACGCCACATGAAAAAGGGGGCAAAAGCCACTCAAGAGGACCAGTAAGAACACTTTGGTGACGTATTCGTTATCCGGATTTGAGTGTCCGCTGAGCGAACGGCGCTCAATCGCCGGGCATCAGGGTCTCGACGAGCGACTCCTGGAGCGCGCCGAGCCACAGATACGCCATCACCATCGGCTTGCGCGGATCGGAGTCCGGCAGCCGGTAGAGGTCCCCGCTCTCGTCCTCGTCGGTGACCTCGAGACGGGTCCCGATGGTGAGCCGGAGGTCGTTGAGCGCGCCGAGCCAGGCCCGGGACTCGTCGGCGGTGAGCTTGAGGATCGCGCCGCCCTCACCGGACGAGACGAGCGCGTCCAGGCTGCGGATCACCGCGAGGGCGTCCTCGCGCTTGCGCGCCCGCAGGTCGTTCTCGGTGTAGCGGCGGAAGTCGGCCGCGGCCGCCCGCAGCTCCTCGTCCTCGTCGCCGTACGCGTCGGGGAAGAGCCGCTTGAGGGCGGGATCGCTCGGCGGCTCGCTCGGACCTTCGGCGAAGAGCGCGGCCAGCGGGTCCTCGCCCTCCACCGGCTCGTCGCCCGGCCCGATCAGTTCCAGGAGCTGGACGGCGAGGGAGCGCAGGATGGAGATCTCGACCTCGTCGAGCGCGACGGCCGCGCCGCCGCCGGGCAGCGCCTCGAAATGGCCCGCCATCAGCCGCGGTCCTGGGTCAGGGTCGCCCACAGTCCGTAGCCGTGCATCGCCTGCACGTCCCGTTCCATCTCCTCGCGAGTGCCGCTGGAGACCACCGCGCGGCCCTTGTGGTGCACGTCGAGCATCAGCTTGTGCGCCTTGTCCTTGGAGTAACCGAAGTACGCCTGGAAGACGTAGGTCACATAGCTCATCAGGTTGACCGGATCGTTGTGGACGAGGGTCACCCACGGCACGTCCGGCTCGACGACCGCGTGGGTCTCCTCGGCCGATTCCGTACGTTCGATCTCAATAGGCGCGACGCTCACTTACCCCATGCTGCCACCTCGGAAGGGGCGTCGCACAAACGGGTCACCCCGCTGCACGAGAAATCGTCACTCTGACGATTTCTCGTGTAGCATCGCTGACATGAACGCTGCGGACCTTGGGCTCCCGGTGGACGTGCCGTCGACCGCGCTCTTCACCGACCAGTACGAGCTGACCATGCTGCAGGCGGCCCTCCGGGGCGGCACCGCCGACCGGCGCTCCGTCTTCGAGGTCTTCACCCGTCGCCTGCCCGAGGGGCGGCGCTACGGCGTGGTGGCCGGGATCGGACGGGTCCTGGACGCCGTCGAGAACTTCCGCTTCGACGCGGGCGTGCTCGGCTTCCTGCGCGACCAGGGCATCGTCGACGAGCCGACGCTGAAGTGGCTGGCCGGCTACCGCTTCTCCGGGGACATCTGGGGCTACCCCGAGGGCGAGGTGTACTTCCCCGGCTCCCCGATCCTGCGGGTCGAGGGCTCCTTCGCCGAGTGCGTGCTCCTGGAGACCGTCATCCTCTCGATCCTCAACCACGACTCGGCCATCGCGGCGGCCGCCTCCCGGATGTCGGCCGCTGCCGGCGGCCGGCGGCTGATCGAGATGGGCGCCCGGCGCACCCACGAGCTGGCCGCCGTCGCCTCCGCGCGAGCGGCCTACGTCGGCGGCTTCGACTCCACCTCGGACCTGGCGGCCGGCTTCCGCTACGGCATCCCGACCGTCGGCACCTCCGCGCACGCCTTCACCCTGCTGCACGACAGCGAGCGCGACGCCTTCCAGGCCCAGGTGGCCACGCTGGGCCGCGGTACGACACTGCTCGTCGACACCTACGACATCGCCGAGGCCGTCCGTACCGCCGTCGAGGTGGCCGGACCGGAGCTCGGAGCCGTCCGGATCGACTCCGGGGACCTGCTGCTCGTGGCGCACCGGGTGCGGGCCCAGCTCGACGAGCTGGGCGCGAGGGACACCAAGATCGTGTGCACCTCGGACCTGGACGAGTACGCCATCGCCTCGCTGGCGGCGGCTCCGGTCGACGCGTACGGAGTGGGCACGCAGCTGGTCACCGGCAGCGGGCACCCGACCTGCTCGATGGTCTACAAGCTGGTCGCCCGGGCCCAGTCGGCCGACCCGAAGGCACCGCTGACCGCGGTCGCCAAGAAGTCGCTGGGCGGCAAGACCTCGATCGGCGGCCGCAAGTGGGCCGCGCGGCGGACCGACGCGGAAGGCGTCGCGGAGACGGAGGTCGTCGGCACGGGCCCGGTACCGGCCGAACTCGCCGACCGGCAGCTCCTCGTCGAGCTGGTCAAGGGCGGTGACGTGGTGGCCCGCGAACCGCTGGAGGCCGCGCGGTCGCGGCACATCGCGGCGCGGGCCGGGCTGCCGATGTCGGCCATCCAGCTGTCGCGGGGCGAGCCGGTGCTGCCGACGGAGTACGTGTAAGGAGTAGGTGTTTCACCCTGCGAGGCCCCCTCCCGAAGGGAGGGGGAAGTCTCTAGGCTCGAAGCCATTCCCCCTTCCGACCCGCTAAGGACACCCGCCATGCACCGCGCATTGATCGTCGTGGACGTTCAGAACGACTTCTGCGAGGGCGGCAGCCTCGCGGTGGCGGGGGGAGCGGACGTCGCCGCCGCCATCACCGACCTGGTCGGGGAGGCGGCGGGCGCCGCGTACCAGCACGTGGTGGCCACCCGTGACCACCACGTCGACCCGGGCGACCACTTCTCGGACGCGCCCGACTACGTGACCTCCTGGCCGGTGCACTGCGTCGCCGGCACCGAGGGCGTGGGCTTCCACCCGAACTTCGCGCCCGCGGTGGCCTCCGGGGCGATCGACGCGGTCTTCGACAAGGGGGCGTACGAGGCGGCGTACAGCGGCTTCGAGGGGCGCGACGAGAACGGCCTCACGCTCGCGGAGTGGCTGCGGGCGCACGACGTGGACGAGGTCGACGTCGTGGGGATCGCGACGGACCACTGCGTACGGGCGACGGCGCTGGACGCGGCGCGGGAGGGGTTCCGGACGCAGGTGCTCCTCGACCTGACGGCCGGGGTTGCGAAGCCGACCACGGAGCGGGCCCTCGAAGAGCTGAAGGCGGCGGGGGTCGAGCTGACCGGGAAGCCCGTGGTCTAGGGCCCCGGCCATGATCCGCCGGACAGGCCCTAGGCCGCCCCGGCGGCGTGTAGGCCCACGACCGGTTCCTTCGGCAGCGAGCGTATCGAGTGCCAGAGCTCGTGGGGCGCCGTGCGCCACAGGAGGCCGTCCGGGTGGTGGAGGACCGCGGTGATCTCGTCCGGGGTCGGGGGTTCCGTGTTGCCGCGGAGGTACACCGCGCGGAGCCCGAGGTTCCGCAGCCTGGTCAGGGCGCGGGCACGGTTCGCGGCGTGCACCAGGAAGCGGACCGTGGCCCCGTCTCCGGCCGGGCTCGGCAGCCCGATGGCGACGACCACGCTGCCTCCCGGCAACTTGCAAAACCCTCCACCGGGCATGCCGAAACCACTCCCCCGTGAGCTCGCTGTCAATAAGAGATCCGTCAGACGCACCTAAACACGATCGGCCGCCGCCCGCTAGAGGGCGACGGCCGATCATGACTTGACCTGCGACGATGCAGATTACTTCGTCGACGGACCCACCTGGACCGTGATCGTCTCGCCGTTCTTCGGCTCCTTGACGACCGTGATCTTGGTGTTGGTGTCAGTTACACGGACACCCGCTCGCTCGGTCTCCTGGAACCAGTACGTGCCCTTGCGGTCGTCGAAGACCGGGTTGCCGGCCTGCGGCTTGATCCACGCCGGGACGTCCGCCTTGTGGAGCTGGAAGGCGTCGGTGCGGTAGGTGCCGAAGGGCGCGTCGTGGGACTGGATGCGGTTGCGCATCAGCGTGCCGTCGGTCCACTTCAGCGGCGTCGGGTGCGCGTCGACCGGAAGGACGAGGCCCTGGCCCGGGTGGACGGCCGTGTTGTTGTCCTTCTGCGAGGTGTCCCACAGCCAGACGAGCAGACCGTTCTGGTACGGGTAGTGCTCGACCCAGCTCGCCTTGTCACCCGCGAAACCGAAGTTGTACGGGCCGACCTTGAGGGTCGCGTCGTACGAGACGTACTGGCGGTTCTCCGCGAGGTAGTACTGCTCGTACTCGTTCGTGAAGCTCTTGCCGATCCGCGAGAAGCCCTTCGCCGTCCAGCCGTTGTCACCGTTCTCGGCGTTGTCCGAGAAGACGGTGGCGCCGTCGGCGGTCAGCGTGATGGCGTCGGCCGCGAAGCCCTTGCCGCCCGCGCCGCCGTCCGTCTGGTAGCGGAAGCGGAGGTCGAACTTCTTGCCCGCGTAGGCGTCCAGCGGGAAGGCGAGCGACTTGTACGCGCCGGAGACGTCGGTCAGCGCCGGGGCGCCGCTCGCGTCGCGCGGCAGCGGCTTGCCGTCCACCGTGCCGTCCAGGGCGGTCCAGTTGGCGCCGCCGTCCGTCGACACCTCGGTGTAGAGGTAGTCGTAGTCCAGCTCGATGTCGTACCAGCCCTTGAGCTCCAGGGCGGCCTTGGACTTGCCGGTGAGGTCGACCGAGCGGGTCAGGGTGTTCTTGAGGTCGTCACCCATGTCGCTCCACCACTGCGTGGCACCCTCGGCGGGCGCGACGACCTCGGTGGTGACCTGCTTCTTCGGCAGCTCGACGACGAGCGCCTGCGGGTTCTTGGTGTTGTACTCGGCCACGCCCAGCTTGTGGATGGACTTCGTACCGCGCTGCTCGTTGCTCACCTTGGTGTAGTTGAGCCAGCCGAGCTGGAGCTTGTCCCAGGCGGTCATGTCGCCGGGCAGGTCGCCGATGGACTCCTTGCCCCGGCCGAGCCAGGAGCCGGAGGACATCAGGGACCAGAAACCGGTCGAGTTCTCGGC
The DNA here is from genome assembly GCF_042731085.1 of Streptomyces sp. NPDC059875. Taxonomy (NCBI): domain Bacteria; kingdom Bacillati; phylum Actinomycetota; class Actinomycetes; order Kitasatosporales; family Streptomycetaceae; genus Streptomyces; species Streptomyces sp. NPDC059875. Next base: position 26,738 of record NZ_JBHWJZ010000012.1, on the reverse strand, counting down.
GCCCGGCTTGCCCGAGGTGTCGTACAGGTCGGGCAGACCCAGGTCGTGGCCGTACTCGTGGGCGAAGACGCCGAGGCCGCCGTTCTCGGGCTGCATCGTGTAGTCGCCGACCCAGATGCCGGTGTCGCCGATCTGCGTGCCGCCGGACTTGTTGTTCGCCGGGCCGCTCTTGCCCGCGTCCGTGCCGTACGCGTACCAGCGGTGGGCCCACAGGGCGTCGCCGCCCTGGTCGCCGCCGCCCGCCGACTCGTCCTCGCCGGCGTGGACGATCTGGAAGTGGTCGATGTAGCCGTCGGCCTCGTTGAAGTTGCCGTCGGCGTCGAAGTCGTAGCGGTCCCACTGGTCGTACTGCGCCATGTCGGCCTTGATCTGGGCGTCGGTGCGCCCCTTGGCCTTCTGGTCGGCGACCCACGCCGTGACACCGTCACGGACGGCGTCCCAGACGTTGGCGCAGTTGCTGTTGCCGCAGTAGTTCGAGCCGTAACGGGCCTCGTTGTACTGGACCTTGACCCAGTCCGAGACGCCACCCTCGACCGAGTAGCGGCCCGAGGAGGTCTTCTCGTAGTACGTCTTCAGGGACTGCTTCGGCCGGCCGTCCTTGTCCTTGCCGGTGCCGAAGTACAGGTCCTGGAAGTGCTGCTGGTTGTAGTCCTTCTGCCAGGCCGTCGAGTTGTCCTTCGCACGGTCCGGCTCGGCTATCCGGTTGTGCAGCGGGCCGGGCGTGCCGCCGAACTTCGGCTTGGGCTCGGTGGTGTCGTCGTCGGCGCGGTCCACCAGGGTGGTGTTGTCGACCTGGTCGCCGAACTCGACGAGGATCGTGAAGATCTTGTCGGTCTTCTCCCGGCCCAGCTCGACGTACTTCTTGCTGTCGAGCTTGACGACCTGGGAGCCGCCGCGGCGCTCGACCTTGGTCTCACCGCTCAGCACCTGCTCGAGCGCGGCCTTGCGCTGCTGCTCCTGCTGCTTGCTGTACGGGCCCTCGAGGTCGTGGTCGACCGCGGTCTTGTCCACGCCGGCACCCTGAGACGGGTCCTGGCGCTCGATGCCGGCCGGCGCGCCCGGGCCCTTGTCGTCGGCCCAAGCGGTGCCGAAAGTCGAGGCGGTGGCGGCGGTGGCCGCGAGCGCCACGACGACTGCGGACGCTCTGATCGCCCGTCGTCTGTTGGTCACTTGATCTGTTCCTCCCCGGCGCCCGCGACCGCGCGGACCGAAGGTGGGGCGTCCGCGGGCGGGGTCGCGCGTCACAAGTGACGACATTCGACCGGAGTTACGAGAGAAAAGACAGACCTTGACTTGAACAGACCAACTGCACTATGCAGGAGTCGATTTCCGCTATCCGGACGTCGACCGTACGTCCACCAGGCGCACCGGCAAGGGTGGTTGGCGCAGACCATGACTCCATGCGCCCCTTGTGCATCCATACCGTGGGTTAGGTCACGCTTACTACCCGTTTCGCTCGGGCATTCACCGACGTAGAGTCGCTCGGGTGGGGCCCACCCGGCGCCAGCCAGGGGAGCGACCAGCCGATGCATCGAGGGACGGTACCCGTCATGCCGCGTCCGAACGCCGCACAGCTCGCCTATGGTTCGGCCACCGTCGTCTTCTCGACCGTCGCCCTGCTGCTGCTGTCCCGCACCACGACCGCGCTGGGGATCGTCGTGATCAGCGCCGCCGGGCTGCTTGTCGGGCTGCTGGTCGCGGTGACGATCCCGGTGCACCGCAAGGCGCCCGCACCCGTGCCGCCGCTCCCCCGGAACGACGAGATCCGGGTACCGGCCGCGCGCGTGGGCGCGGGGGCCGATACCCGGATCGGTTCGAGCTCGTAGCGCTGCGCGCTGCCTACTGCGGCACGGACACCACCACGGTCTTGGCCGCCTTGTCGTGCAGGCCCTGCTTGTAGGGCTTGTCGACCAGGATCAGGATGAGCAGGAGCAGCGGCCACAGGCAGGCGCAGCAGATCAGCGCGGGCAGCCAGAGCACGACGGCGCGGATCAGCGAGGCGTTCATCGGCGGTGTGGAGCCGTCGTTGAGCATCGCGACCCGCAGCTTCATCCACTTCTTGCCGAAGGTCTGGCCGCTCTTCGCCACCATCAGGGTGTCGTACCCGACGTACGCGACGATGGTGATGAGCTGGAAGACGAGACCGGTGCCCGTGCTCGTCGCGGTGATGGTGTCGCCGAAGTCGTCGCTGTCGGTCGCCCGGTCGTAGACGTTGAACGGGATGCCGATGACGGCGAGCGGAATGGCGACGATCAGCCAGTCGACGATCCGCGCGAGGATGCGCTTGCCGGAGTCGGCGAGCGGCGGCATCCCGGCCAGCGGATCCGTACCGCCGTAACCGCCCCCGCCGCCGTAGGGCTGGGAGCCGTACGGCGGGGGCGGCGGCGGAACGTTGTCGTACGGGGAGCCGGGCGGCGGGCCCCCCGGCGAGGGGCCTCCGGGCGGCGGACCTCCGGGCGGGGGTCCTTCGGGGGGAGGCGGCTCGCTCCCGTACGGAGAGCCCGCCGACGGCGGCGTGGGCTCCTGCGGCTTCTTGAGGAACGGGTCGTCCTCGGGCGGCTGGCCGGACGTCGGCTGGTCGTTGCTCATGGGGGCAGTGCATCCCGCGGGGCAGTGCCCCGCAAGGAATCGCCGCCCGTTCGAGGGACCGCCGTACGGGCCTCGCGTTGACGGGCCGGGTGTTGACGGGACCGGTGCCGACGGGCCGGTGCCGACGGGACCGGTGCCGACGGGCCGGTGCCGACGGCCCTCCGGCTAACCGGCCACGAAGGTGTGCGCCGCCTTGTCGTGCCAGCACTGCCGCCAGGGGCGGTCGAAGAGGCACCACAGGACGTTGAGGACACCGAGGACCAGGAGCCCCAGGACGCTGTAGACGAGCCAGCGGCGCAGGGCCGCACCGAACGTCGGCGGCTCGTGCGCCTCGATGTCCCGCACCTGGAGACCGCAGAGCTTCTTCCCGAGCGTGCGGCCCCACTTTGCGGTGGGCAGCGCCTCGTACAGCACGCCGAGGACGAGGAGGGCGGCGAGCACGATCCCGAAGTTGAGGGAGGTGGTGCCGTCCAGGAGCCAGACCTGGACCGTGGTCCCGGACTGCTTGGCCGCCTCGATCTTGGCGTCGATGTGGTCGAGCGCCTGGACCACGAAGGGGAAGGACGCCCCTCCGACGAGGGCGCCGAGGACGAGGGTGTCGACGAGCCGGGCGACGAGGCGCTTGCCGAGACCGGCGGGGCGGGCCGCGGCCTGGGCCCGGGCCGCCTGGAGGAACGGGTCCTCGACGGGCGGCTTCCACGGGAGGACGGGCTCCGCTTCGGCCTGCGGGCCGGCAGCGGCGGCGGGCTGCGCGAGCTGCTGGACCTGCTGGGGCCAGGAGGGGGCACCGCCGCCGGGGCCGGTGGTCACGGGGGCGGGGGCGGGGGCCGCTGCGGCCTGGCCGGGCACGTGCGGGGCCTGGGCGCTGCCCTGCCGCGCCTGCGGGCCGAGCGCACCGGACGCCTCCCGGGTGCCGTGCGGGCTCTGCGCGCCGGGCGATCCGGGCGCGCCCTGCGGGGCCGTCAGGGCCTGCGGGCCCTGCGCGGCCGGCGTGGCCTGCGCGCCGCCCGCGCCCTGACCGAGCTGACCGCCCTGCGGCGCCCGTACGGCCTGGGAAGCCTGCGCGCCCGCCGCGCCCTGCGGCGGGAGGGCGCGGATCGTCATCGTGCCTTCCGGCACCTGGGCCTGCGCCTCCGGCTTCGCCTGCCGTACGCCGGGCAGCGCGCCGCCCGTCGGGTCGGCGGCCGCAGCCGGGGTCACCGGCATTCCGCCGAGCCGGGCGGCCGGGGACGTGGCCGCGGGGCGCGCGGCGGGTCCGGGCGCGGGCGCGGGGTTCGTCCCCCGCCCGGCGGCCACGCGCGGATCCTGCGCGGGCACCTGGGCCTGCGGCCGCTCGCCGGCGCCGGAACCCTGGGCTCCCGTACGGGTCGCGGGCTCCGCGTCCGGCGCGCCCCAGGAGACCCGCTGGTCACGGTCGCCGCCGAAGCCGGTCTGGCGCGAGACGTCCGCCTGCCAGGCCGAGGCCGGTTCGGGCTCGGGTCGTGTCTCGGTGAGCGGCTCCTCGTCCAGGAAGACGGGCCCGGTCTCCTCCACGGCGGGCACCGGAGTGGAGGGGACCACGGGTGCGGGCGAGGGGTTCGGGGCCAGCGCCGGTCCGGCGGGCATCACCCCGGCCGGGGCGGCCGGCGGCGCCTCGCCGTCCTTGGGCGCGGGCCGGCTCGTCCCGGGCACCCAGGCGCCCCCGTTCCAGTACCGGATATATCCGGGAATGGACGGGTCCGGGTAGTACCCGGCCTGCGGTACCTCTCCGCCGCCTCCAGGAGGAGTAGCCACTGCCCCGACTCCGTTCCGTCACAACGCTTGTCTCAGGGAGGACAGTAACGAAGAACGCCGCCCCGGGAACAAGGAGGCCGACAGAAACCCGCCTTCGAGCGACATACCCACAGAACCCGCCACTCACCGTCACGCTCAGGCCGACGATCCCCCCGGATCGGGCCGCGAAAAACTCCTCGAAAAAATTCTCCGAAGTCGCGTAATGGCCGGCGCCCACCCCGCTCTCTTCCTGTGCGGGCCCACCCGGGGCCCCGTACCGGAGAGGCGGAGACACCATGCAGAACACCGAGAACACCCTCGTCGAGCGCGAGCTGGAGCTGAAGCTGGTGCTCTCCCCCGAGCGCTCCATCCCCGTGCCCGCCCGGCTCGCCTACCGCACCGACGACCCGTACGCCGTGCACATCACCTTCCACATCGGCTCGGACCACCCCGTCAACTGGACGTTCGCCCGCGAGCTCCTCGTCGAGGGCGTCTTCCGGCCGTGCGGTCACGGAGACGTCCGCATCTGGCCCACGAAGGTCGACGGGCGCAACGTCGTCCTGATGGCGCTCTCCTCCCCCGACGGCGACGCGCTGCTCGAGGCGCCCTCCGCGCAGGTGTCCGCATGGCTGGAGCGGACCCTGCGCGCCGTTCCGCCCGGCACCGAGTCCGAGCAGCTCGGCATCGACGACGGGCTGGCCGAGCTCCTGGCCACCACCGCGCCGGCCGACGAGCTGTGGCTGCGCGACCCGTGGCCGTCGGACGAGTCCCAGGAGGGGGAGCTGTGAGGGGTCGTTCAGAACAGCTTTCCGGGGTTGAGGATCCCCAGCGGGTCGAAGGTCCGCTTGATGCCCTGCTGCAGCTCCACGCCCACCGGCCCCAACTCCCGTGCCAGCCACTCCTTCTTCAGCACGCCCACGCCGTGCTCGCCGGTGATCGTGCCGCCCAGCTCCAGACCGAGCGCCATGATCTCGTCGAAGGACTCCCGAGCCCGCCGCGACTCGTCCTCGTCCGCGTGGTCGAAGCAGACGACGGGGTGGGTGTTGCCGTCGCCCGCGTGCGCGCAGACGCCGATCGTCAGGTCGTACTTCGCGGCGATGGCGGAGGTGCCCTCGAGCATCGCGGCCAGCTTCGTGCGCGGCACGCAGACGTCGTCGATCATCGTCGCGGACTTGATCGTCTCCAGGGCGGTCAGCGACATCCGGCGCGCCTGGAGGAGGAGTTCGGACTCGGCGGCGTCCTCGGCCGGGACGACCTCGGTGGCCCCGGCCGCCGCGCACAGCTCCCCGACGGCCGCGAGATCGGCGGCCGGGTCCGGGGTGTCGAAGGCGCACAGGAGCAGCGCCTCCGTGGTGTTCGGCAGCCCCATGTTCGCCAGCTTGTTGACGGCGCGGATGGTGGTGCCGTCCATCAGCTCGAGCAGAGACGGCGTATGGCCGCGCTCCATGATCGCGCAGACGGCGTCGCAGGCCGCCGCCGAAGAGGGGAACTCGGCGGCGAGCGCGAGCTGTACGGGCGGTTGCGGCCGGAGCGCGAGGGTCGCGCCGACGACGATGCCGAGGCTGCCCTCCGAGCCGACGAAGAGCCGGGTCAGGTCGTAACCGGCGACGCCCTTGGCGGTGCGCCGGCCGGTGGAGAGCAGCCGCCCGTCGGCGAGGACGACGTCCAGACCGAGGACGTACTCCGCCGTCACCCCGTACTTCACACAGCACAGGCCGCCCGACGCGGTGCCGATGTTCCCGCCGATGGTGCACGTCTCCCAGCTGGAGGGGTCCGGCGGGTAGTACAGGCCGTGCTCGTTGACGGCCCGGGACAGGACCGCGTTGACGACGCCCGGCTCGACGACGGCGACCCGGTCGACCGGGTTGATCTCCAGGATGCGGTCCATCTTGACCAGGGACAGCACGATGCAGCCCTCGGAGGCGTTCGCGGCGCCGGACAGGCCGGTGCGCGCGCCCTGGGGGACGACGGGGACGCGCAGCGCGGTCGCGGTGCGCATGACGTGCTGGACCTGCTCGACGGTGCGCGGGAGCACGACGACCGCGGGGGTGCCGGCCGTGCAGAAGCTCGCCATGTCGTTCGCGTAGGAGGCGGTGACGTCCGGGTCGGTGATCAGCGCCTCGGCGGGCAGGCCCGCGCGCAGGTCCGTGTGGAGCCGCGTCAGAAGATCGTCCATGCGTCCAGCGTGGCACCCGGGGCCATCGGTGTGAACCCGCCGGAGTGGGCGCTTCGTGTGCTCTTCGTACAGGCGCACAGTGAGCGGCATGAAGACGGAGAACGTGTCGAGGTCGGTCCTGGCCGCCGGGGTGGGGGCGGTGCTCGCGGCGACGGCCCTGCTGTACGCCCCCGATCTCGCCCCCGGCCTGTTCGACGACGGGACACCGCCCGCCCCCGGCGCCGCCGCGCGGGCGGCGATCGCGGCGAACGCGGGAGCGCCGGCCTCGCTGCCCGATCTGGCCGCGCTCATCGGCGACCGGGAGAAGTGGCTGACCGCGCACCCGACTGACGAGGCGTCATGGGCCGTGCTGGGCGCGGCCTATACGGAACGCGGCGCACGGCTCGGCGACGCCTCGTACTACCCACGTGCGGAGCGGGCGCTGAAGCGCTCGCTGGAGGTACGGCCGGCGGGGCGCGGGAACCTCGACGCGCAGCTGGGGCTCGGCGCCCTGGCGAACGCGCGGGGCGACTGGCGGACGGCGCGGACCTGGGGCGAGGCGGTCCGCAAGGAGGACCCGAAGCGCTGGTCGGCGTACCCGCTGCTGATCGACGCGTACAACGGGCTCGGGGAGTACAAGTCCGCCCAGAAGGCGCTCGCCACGCTGGAGGAGCTGCACACGGGCGGGGCGGTGCGCGCGCGGGCGGTGCAGATGTACCGCGACCGGGGCTGGCGGGAGGACGCGACGGCGGCGGCGAGCGACGCGGTGGCGCAGGCGGAGACGGAGGTGGAGAAGGCGGCGGCGCTGGCCCGGCTCGGCGATCTGGCCTGGGAGCGGGGCGAGCCGGAGGAGGCGCTCGCGCAGCACGGTTCGGCGCTGGGGCTCGTCAAGGACCACGGTCCGTCGTTGGCGGGGCGGGCGCGGGCGCTCGTGGCGCTCGGCCGTACGGACGAGGCGATCGTCGACTACCGGGCGGCGCTGGCGCGGCTGCCGCTGCCGGAGTACGTCCTGGAGGCGGGCGAGCTGTACGAGTCGCTGGGCCTGGACGAGGACGCGCGGAGCCAGTACGAGCTGCTGCGGACGCGGACGTGGGTCAACGCGGAGGCGGTTCTGGGCCTGTTCGAGGCGGACCACGGCGAGGCGGGCGCGGCGGTCCGGCGACTGAAGGCGGAGTGGGCGCGCGGTCACCGGTCGGTGCAGGTGGCGGACGCGCTGGGGTGGGCGCTGTACCGGGCGGGGGAGCCGAAGGAGGCGCTGGAGTACGCGAAGAGGGCGACGGACGAGGGGCTGCGGAGCGCGCTGTTCACGTACCACCGGGGCGAGATCGAGCGGGCGCTGGAGGCGTACGGCCCGGCCCGCCGCCACCTGGCGGAGGCGCTCCGGATCAACCCGAACTTCTCGCCCCTACTGGCCCCGAGGGCCCGCCAGTCCGCGACAGCCCTCGGCGACCCCCCGTCGGAACTCCCGAAGGAGCTGCGGCGAGACCCGCCGACAAAGCCCAAGGCACAGCTGCCCTGACCCCTCCGGGGTTGTGGGCAGGCGTTCCGCAGGGCGGAACGGGTGGGCACAACCCGACGACGGCGCCGTACCCGTGGGCACCGTACGGACCGGGGGCCTGGGCCCGGCAAGGGCGCCGTCCCGTGCGCCCACCCTCCCCCAGACTTCGTCCGGGGGGACCCCAGCCCCAGCGGGACAGTTGCCCACACGGGGGCGGGGTGGCGGGAACTGCCTCGGCACGCTCCGGCGCCACCCCCGCGGGCGCCGCAGCGTGCCGGCGCACGGAGGCGCCCCGGGCGGCCCCGGGTGCTCGCGGCGACGGGCCCGGGGCGGTCGCCCCGGGCCGTCGGCCGCTGCGGACTACAGGTTGCCGCGCTTCTCCTGCTCGCGCTCGATCGCCTCGAACAGGGCCTTGAAGTTGCCCTTGCCGAAGCCCATCGAGCCGTGGCGCTCGATCATCTCGAAGAAGACGGTCGGGCGGTCCTGGACCGGCTTGGTGAAGATCTGCAGCAGGTAGCCGTCCTCGTCGCGGTCGACGAGGATCTTCAGCTCCCGCAGCGTCTCGACGGGCACCCGGGTCTCGCCCGCCCACTCGCCGAGGGTGTCGTAGTACGAGTCCGGAGTGTCGAGGAACTGGACACCGGCGGCGCGCATCGAACGCACCGTCGCCACGATGTCGTTCGTCGCCAGCGCGATGTGCTGGACGCCCGCGCCGCCGTAGAACTCCAGGTACTCGTCGATCTGCGACTTCTTCTTCGCGATCGCCGGCTCGTTGATCGGGAACTTCACCTTCAGGGTGCCGTCGGCGACGACCTTCGACATCAGCGCCGAGTACTCGGTCGCGATGTCGTCGCCCACGAACTCCTTCATGTTCGTGAAGCCCATGACCTTGTTGTAGAAGGCCACCCACTCGTTCATCTTGCCGAGCTCGACGTTGCCGACGCAGTGGTCGATGGCCTGGAAGGTGCGCTTGGCCGGCGGCTCGACGATCGGGTTGGCGGCGACGTAACCCGGCAGGTACGGGCCGTCGTAGCCGGAGCGCTCGACGAGGGTGTGCCGGGTCTTGCCGTAGGTGGCGATGGCGGCGAGGACGACGGTGCCGTTCTCGTCCTTCACCTCGTACGGCTCGGTGAGGCCGGTGGCGCCGTGCTCGACGGCGTAGGCGTACGCGGCGCGCGCGTCGGGCACCTCGATCGCCAGGTCGACGACGCCGTCACCGTGCTCGGCGACGTGCTCGGCCAGGAAGCGGCCCCAGTCGGTGGCGACCTTGATGACGGAGGTGAACACGAAGCGGGCGGCGCCGTTCGTCAGGACGTAACTGGCGGTCTCGCGGCTGCCGTTCTCCGGTCCGGAGTACGCGACGAGCTTCATGCCGAAGGCCGTGGAGTAGTAGTGCGCGGCCTGCTTGGCGTTGCCGACGGCGAAGACGACCGCGTCCATGCCCTTCACGGGGAAGGGATCGGCCTGCCGCGCCGTGGAAGGGGTGTGATCGATGGTCTCAGTCATGACGGCAGAGTCCCGCCGATCGGCAAGCTGCGCAATAGTTCGCCTCCTGACTGGGCAATGTGCACAGCGACCAGCCAGTATGGACGGAGTACTTGTACAGGATGACCATGAGGAGGTCGCTGTGGCGATCGATCATCTGGACGGCCGGCTGATCGTGCTGCTCGCGCAGGAGCCGCGGATCGGGGTCCTGGAGGCCTCGCGCCGCCTCGGGGTGGCGCGCGGGACGGTGCAGGCGCGGCTCGACCGGCTCCAGGCCAACGGGGTGATCCGCGGGTTCGGCCCGCAGGTCGATCCGGCGGCGCTGGGCTATCCCGTGACCGCGTTCGCGACGCTGGAGATCAAGCAGGGCCAGGGCGCCGACGTCCGCGGCCATCTGGCGACCGTGCCCGAAGTGCTCGAACTGCACACGACCACCGGCCACGGGGACATGCTCTGCCGCCTGGTGGCCCGCTCCAACGCGGACCTCCAGCGGGTGATCGACCGGGTCGTCCGCTTCGAGGGCATCGTGCGGGCCTCCACGGCGATCGTGATGGAGAACCCCGTGCCGCTGCGGATCATCCCGCTGGTGGAGCAGGCGGCCACGGACGTCGACTGAGTTGCAGAGGAGTGCTTGCAGAGGATCGCTTGCAAAGAAGTAGTTGCAAAAAAGCCCTTGCAATGAGTTCTTTGCAACTCTAGGCTTGCCTCATGTCCGAGCCCGAGAAGCACCTGAGCCGCACACTCGACCCCCGCTCCCTGCGCGGGCTCGCCCACCCGCTCCGGATCCAGCTGCTGCGCGCCCTGCGTCATCACGGGCCCGCCACCGCCTCCCAACTGGCCGAGCGGCTCGGTGAGTCCAGCGGCGCGACCAGCTACCACCTGCGCCAGCTCGCCGCGCACGGCTTCGTCGAGGACGACCCGACCCAGGGCAAGGGCCGGGAGCGCTGGTGGAAGGCGGCCCAGCAGGGGACGGCCGTCGACGAGTCGCTGCACCGGAACGCGGACCCCGAGGTCCGGGGCGCGATGGAGGTCTATCTGCACGAGATAGCGACCATCCACACCCAGGAGCTGAACACCTGGCTCGGCACCCGCCACGACTGGGACGACGTCTGGGCCGGCTCCACCGACATGAGCGACTTCACGCTGACGCTCCCGCCCGAGCGGCTGCGCGAGCTCAACGCGAAGATCCACGAACTGATCGACAGCTACAAGGACAGCGCCGCCCGCGACGCGCCCGGCGCCGCCCGCGTACGGATGCACCTGCACTCGTTCCCGCAGCACGAGCACTGACGGAATCGACGGAAAGGGTCACACCGCCATGCACGCCGACATCCATCTTCAGCTGCACCATCTCCGGGCCGCCGAGCTCCACCGAGCCGCGTCCGAAGCGCTCCCCCGCACCCCGATACGTACCCAACTCGGCTGGACCCTGGTCACGTTGGGTCTCCGCCTCGCCGTCCCCGCCACCCCCCGGCCGGTCACGCTCGCCGCATGAGCACGCCGGGGGGACGTGCTCCACTGGCCACCGTCCTGGCCGCCAACGCCATCTCCATCACCGGCAATTCGCTCACCCTCATCGGCGTCCCGTGGTTCGCGCTCGACACCACGGGCAGCCCCGGAAAGGCGGGCCTGGTCGCCTTCTGCGCGGCCGTTCCCGTCGTCGTCTCCGCGATCGTCGGCGGCCCGCTCATCGACCGGATCGGGCGCCGCCGGATCAGCGTCGTCTCCGACCTCGTCTGCGCGCTCGCGCTGGCCGCCATCCCGCTCCTGCACCGCGCGGGCGTGCTGGAGTTCTGGATACTGTGCGCGCTGATGGCCGTGACCGGCCTCTTCCACGCGCCCGGCGAGACCGCCCGCTCCGTCCTCATCCCCGACTTGGCCCGCCGCGCGGGAACCCCGCTCCCCCGCGCCGCGAGCCTCTACGACGCGGTCTCCCGAGGCGCCCGGATGACCGGCGCCGCCCTCGCCGGCGTCCTCATCGCCGTCCTCGGCGCGGACACGGTCCTGATTCTCGACGCCCTCACCTTCGGGCTCTCCGCCCTGCTGGTGCTCACCGGCCTCCGGGGCATACCGTCCGCCGCACCCCAGCAGGACCCGGCCCCCTTCTCGCTGACCGCCTACCGCGCCGATCTGCGCGAGGGGTACACCTTCGTGCTCCGCTCCCGGCTGATGCTCGGCATCGTCCTGATGGTGATGGTCACCAACGGCCTCAACCAGGGCTGGAGTTCGGTCCTGCTGCCCGTCCACGCCCGGGAGAACCTCGGGGGCTCCGCCGCCCTCGGCCTGCTCGTCTCCGTCTTCGGCGGCTGCGCGCTGCTCGGAGCGCTGTCGTACGCGGCGGTCGGGCACCGTTTCCCGCGCCGGGCCGTCTTCACGGCCGGGTTCGTGCTGTGCGGTGCCCCGCCCTACGTGGTCGCCGCGCTCACCGACACCACGCTGCCGCTGCTCGTCACCATGGCGGCGGGTGGCTTCGGGGCCGGGCTCCTCAACCCGATCCTGGCCACCGTGGCGTACGAACGCGTCCCCGACGAGCTACGCAGCCGGGTCTCCGGGGTGACCACGGCCGGGGTGCTGCTCGCCACCCCGCTCGGGGGTCTCGCCGCCGGGCAGCTCGTCGAGGGGACCGGTCTGGTGACGGCGCTGCTCGCGCTCGGCGGGGCCTACTTCCTGGCCACGCTCGCCCCGATGGTCTTCCCGTCCTGGCGCGCGATGGAGGCCCCGCCGAAGGCCGAGCCGGTCAGCAGCTCGGAATCTTCGCTTCCTGGCCCTGCTCCAGCGCCCGGAGCGACGACACCGCGTCGCTGAGCGTGGAGACCGGGATCAGCCTCATCCCCTTCGGGAGCTCCGCCTGCGCGTCGGAGCACTCCGCCTTCGGCACGAGGAAGACGCTCGCCCCGTCCCGCCCGGCGGCCTGGGTCTTCAGCGAGACCCCGCCGACGGCGCCGACCGTGCCGTCCGGCGCGATCGTTCCCGTACCGGCGACGGTCCGGCCGCCGGTGAGGTCGCCGCCCGAGCCGTCGCCGTCGAGCTTGTCGACGATGCCGAGGGAGAACAGGAACCCGGCGCTCGGCCCGCCGATGTCGGCGAGGTGGAGCGTGACGTCGACGTCCTTGGGGTCGAGCTTCAGATAGCCGAGCGCGGCCAGCGTGGCCGCGTCCTGGGACTCCTTCATCTCGCCGAGGTTGTGCTTCTCGACCTCGGCGTCCGATTTGCCCGGCGGGTAGACGGAGTCGCGCGGCAGCACGGCCCGGTCGGTACGGAACCAGGCGTCGGCGACGTCGCCGAAGTCGTTGTCCACGCTCGGTCCGGTGGCCGAGATGGTCGTCATCAGCAGCTTGCCCTCCGTGGGACGGACCGGGGCGCCACTGATGGTGATGACCTCACGCCCCTTGTCCTTGCCGAGCACATCGGCGGTCGTGCCGGGCTGTGCGATGGCGTACGGCAGCGGCGCGAGCCCGACGACCGCGAAGAGCGCGGCGACGGGCAGGGCGCAGAGCGCGAGGGCACGGTTGCGCGTGAGACTGGAGAGCACGCCCCCAATCTACTGGGCGGCCGCCGGCCGACCGCCGGGTGGGACATTCCGGGCGAAGAACGAGCGGACCTGCCGGCGCACCGCCGGCACGGACCTCCTCGGTTCGCCCGCGCCGACGAGCCGGACGCGGTCGGCGGCGGTCATCAGACCGGCGGCGTGCAGCTGCGGCACGAGAGCGGCGTAGTCGGTGAACACCCAGTGGTCCGCGTCGTCGAGCTGCCGCCGGCGGGTACGGCCCTCGGGGTGGGCGAGCATCGTGGCCCAGGAGCGGTCGAGCCGCTCGTCACGGAAGCCGTCGGTGCCGAGCAGGAGCAGCGGCCGGTCGACGCCGTACCGGGCGACCGGGAAGAGCTCGCCGTCCGTCCGGTCCAGATAGCCCTCCAGGTTCACGGCGGCGGCGATCCGCCGGTCGTCGTACAGCGTCTGGGCGGCGACGGTGCCACCGGCCGAGTGCCCGTAGATCCCGACCCGCCCCAGATCGAGGGCGCGGCCGAGGGGCCCTTCCAGGGCTTCGAGCCGGTCGAGGACGAAACGGATGTCGGCGAGCCGGGTGTCGATCATGGCGCGGAACTGCTCGGCGTCGGGTGGGCCGAAGAAGACGGTCTGGCGCACCTTGTCGCGGCCCGGGCGCTCGGTGGGGAAGTCCACCTCGCTCGCGTCCCCCGGGTGGTCGACGGTGAGGACGGCCCATCCGTGGCTCGCCAGTTCCTCGGCGAGCGAGGTGCCCATGGTGCGGGCGTCGCCGCCACCGGGGCTGTAGAGCAGCACGGGCCATCGGCCGGGGAGGACGGGGGCGCCGGTGTGGGAGTGCGTGCGAGTGGCCGCCCAGTCGACACCGGCCGCGGGCAGCCCGCGGGTCCAGGGCGCGAGGCCGGTGAAGAGCGCCGCGGCTCCCGGGGTCAGCTGCGGGGCGCGCGGATACCCGCGCACGGTCCCGGCCGGGTGGAGGACGGTGACCATGACCTCCCGTACCCCGATCGCGGGCACCCAGGGGTCGTTACGGGACGGGTCGACGAGGTGCAGGGTCGTGGCGCCGATCCGGTACGGGCCGGTGGGCGCGGGCAGCCGGAGGACGAGGTCGCCCGGGGCGGTGGCGCCGACAGTGGCGGGGACGGTGGCGCGGGCGGTGGCCGGGGTGAGGGCGGCGAGTGCGGCGGCGAGGAGGCCGGCCTTGGTGACGGTCCGTCGGCTCATGCTGGGGGATGTCATGCCGACAGACTGGCGCCGGGCAGGGGCTTCGGACGAAGGTTGAGGCTGTGATCGAAAGGCTGGTGCGGTGATCCGGATACGTTTCACGGCGGAGGACTTCGCCCGGGTACGGTTCGCCGCCCGGCCGGCCCCGGTGCCGGAGCTGAACGCGGCCTTCATGATGATGCTCGGCGGCGGCGCCGAGCTGCTCTTCGGCCGCTGGCGACGGCGGGTGCTGCGCTCCCTGCCGGACGCCGTGGTCCCGCTCGCGGACCTCGTCCCGGCGGGCGATCCCCCGCTGTTCCTCGATGTGCTCGGCGAGACGCTGACGGAGGGCCTCGAACTGGTGGGGGCGGCGCCTCCGGCTCTGGTGCGCGCGGAGCTGGAGCGGGTGTACGCGGGGCGTCCGTCACCGCGGTGGATCCGCGAGCTCCACGCGGGTGAGAGGGGCGCCCTGGGGGTGTTGCGCCGCGCCCAGCGGGCGGCGTTCGAGACGGTCGTGGCACCGGTGTGGCCGCTGGTGCAGGACCTGCACCGGGCGGAGTTCACCCGGCACGCCCTGACCGTCGCCGAACACGGCGTCGGCGCGTCCCTGCCCGCTCTGGTGCCGGGCAGCCGGCTGCGCGACGGCGTCTGGGAGTGGGCGGCGCCGGGTGTCGCTCGTGAGCGGGAGATCAGGCTCGGCGGGCGCGGGCTCGTCCTGCTGCCGACCTTCCACTGGACCGGCCGGCCCCTCGTCCAGGACCTGCCGGACCGACCGGTGGTCGTGACGTACGCGGCCGGGCCCGGCCTGCCGCTCACACCGGATGTGACGCCGGGCACGGACGAGTCCCTGGCGACGGTCCTCGGCCGCACCCGCCTCGAACTCCTCCGCGCACTCACCGACGCCCACACGACGACGTCCCTGGCCCGCCGCCTGGGCATCAGCAACGCGACGGCGTCGGCACACGCGACGGCGCTACGGGGTGCGGGCCTGATCACGACGACCCGAGCGGGCCGAGCGGTGGAACACCGACGGACGGCGCTGGGGGCGCTGCTGATGGGCGCGGGTGCCTGACCCGTCGCGGGCAGTCGACCCGCCTCCCCACCCCACCTCCGTGTGGGCAGTCGACCCGCTGAGGCAGAACACCGCCCCACCCCCACCCCGTGTGGGCAGTCGTCCCGCTGGGCGGGACGGGTGGGCACACGGGACGGCGCCCTTGCGGGCGCGTTCCGCTCATGGGCCCCCGCACCCCGGGGCCGTTGCGCGTGCAGGGCCCTTGGGGTGGACGGGCACAGGAGGCGGAGGCGCCCGCAAGGGCACCGTCCGTTGTGCCCACCCTCCCCCAGACTTCGTCCGGGGGGACCCCCAGCCCCAGCGGAACGAATGCCCACAACGGGCGCGCTCTAGCGCAGCGCGTCGGCCACTTCTCGCGCCGCGTCGACGACCCTCGGGCCCACCCGTTCCGGGACCGCGTCCGCGAGCATGACAACGCCCACGCTGCCCTCGATGCCCGTGACCCCGACCAGCGGCGCCGCCGCCCCGCTCGCGCCCGCCTCCAGCTCGCCGTGGGTGAGCGTGAAGCCGGGCTCGATCAGGCTGCCCTGCCGGGCCGCGAGGATCGCGCGGCCCGCCGCGCCCCGGTCCAGCGGGTGCCGGAAACCGGCCCGGTAGGCCACGTGGTAGTCGGTCCAGGTCGGTTCGACGACGGCGACCGCCAGCGCCTCCGCTCCGTCGACGAGGGTCAGATGGGCGGTGGCCCCTATGTCCTCGGCGAGCGAACGCAGCGCGGGCAGCGCGGCCTCGCGGACCAGCGGATGGACCTGGCGGCCCAGCCGCAGCACACCGAGGCCGACGCGGGCGCGACCGCCCAGGTCTCGTCGTACGAGCGCGTGCTGTTCGAGTGTGGCGAGCAGACGGTAGACGACGGTCCTGTTGACGCCGAGTTTGTTGGACAACTCGGTGACGGTCAGGCCGTGGTCGGTGTCGGCGAGCAGCTTGAGGACCCTGAGGCCCCGGTCGAGCGTCTGGGAGGTTTCCGCGGTCACGACGCCCTCTCCTTCGGAGTGAGTGACGGCGGACCTTCAAACGAGAGCAGCGGCGCCGGTCCCGCGGCGACGCACGTCAGAGGCCGCCGGCAGGCCATGCGCACCGGCTGCGCTCCGCGGCGGCGCTGCCACGGGGCGTTTGCATTGCGGGGGACAGTAGCGAGCCACTCCGCTCAGCGGAAGACCTCGTCCAGAATCCGGGCGCGAGCGACCGGATACGGTCGGTTCGAGGCGTAAGTCGGCCGGTCAGGGAAGTTCGCCGGACAAGATCGGCTATGTCGGACCTGGTGCGGCCTCCGCACACGAGCGGGGCCCGTACGCACCCTCGCGTACGGGCCCGAAGCGTCCGGACTCACGCCTTACGCACCGCACAACATGCGAACCGCACGACATGCGCACCGCACGACATCCGGACGCACGACTTCCGGACGCACGACATCCCGACGCACGACTTCCGGACTCACCGACCCGGACTCACCGCATCCGGACTCACCGCATCCGCGTGGCCCACTCCTGCACCTTCTTGATCCGCTCGCGGATCTGCCCGGCCGTCGCCTCGGCGCTCGGCGGCCCGCCGCACACCCGCCGCAGCTCCGTGTGGATGACGCCGTGCGGCTTGCCGCTCTGGTGGACGTACGCGCCGACCATGGTGTTGAGCTGCTTGCGCAGCTCGAGCAGCTCCTTGTGCGAAACGACGGGGCGCCGCTCGGCCGGGAGCTCCAGCAGATCCGCCTCGGTGTCCGGCTTCTTGCGACTGTGCGCGATCTGCCGGGCCTGGCGCTTCTGGAGGAGGAGCTGCACCTGGTCGGGTTCGAGGAGCCCGGGGATGCCGAGGTAGTCCTGCTCCTCCTCGCTGCCCGGGTGGGCCTGCATGCCGAACTCGGCGCCGTCGTACAGCACGCGGTCGAAGACGGCGTCGGACTCCAGCGCCTCGAAGGGCAGCATGTCCTGCTCGCCGGTGTCCTCGTCCTGCTGCTTCTCGGCCTCCGCCAGCTCCTTCTCGGACTCGGCGTACGGGTCCTCCTCGCCGTCCTTCTTCGGCTTGTCGAGCACGTGGTCGCGCTCGACCTCCATCTCGTTGGCGAAGCCGAGGAGGTTGGGGATGGTGGGAAGGAACACGGACGCGGTCTCGCCGCGCCTGCGCGAACGTACGAAACGTCCGACGGCCTGGGCGAAGAAGAGAGGAGTCGAAATCGTGGTCGCGTAGACACCCACGGCGAGGCGGGGGACGTCGACGCCTTCGGACACCATGCGGACGGCGACCATCCAGCGGTCGTTGTTCTCGCTGAACTCGTCGATCCGCTTGGAGGCGGCGGCCTCGTCGGAGAGGACGACCGTGGCCTTGGTGCCGGTGATCTCGCGGATCAGCTTGGCGTACGCGCGGGCGGAGTCCTGGTCGGAGGCGATGACGAGCCCGCCGGCGTCGGGGATGCCCTTCCTGACCTCCGTCAGACGCTGGTCGGCGGCGCGCAGGACGTTCGGCATCCAGTCGCCGCGGGGGTCGAGGGCCGTACGCCAGGCCTGCGAGATGGCGTCCTTCGTCATGGGCTCGCCGAGGCGGGCGGCGATCTCGTCACCGGCCTTGGTGCGCCAGCGCATGTTGCCGCTGTAGGAGAGGAAGATGACGGGCCGCACGACGCCGTCGCCCAGAGCATTGCCGTACCCGTACGTATAGTCCGCCGACGACCGCCGGATCCCGTCGTTCCCTTCCTCGTACGTGACGAAGGGGATGGGATTCGTATCGGAACGGAACGGCGTACCGGTCAGGGCGAGCCGCCGGGTCGCCGGGTCGAAGGCCTCCAGGCAGGCCTCGCCCCAGGACTTCGAGTCACCGGCGTGGTGGATCTCGTCGAGGATGACGAGGGTCTTGCGCTGCTCGCAGCGGTTGCGGTGGAGCATGGGGCGCACGCCGACGCCGGCGTAGGTGATGGCGACGCCCTGGTACTCCTTGCTGAGCGGCCCGGCGCTGTAGTCGGGATCGAGCTTGATCCCTATCCGCGCGGCGGCGGCCGCCCACTGCTTCTTCAGATGCTCGGTGGGCGCGACGACCGTCACCTGCTGCACGACGTGGTGGTGCAGCAGCCAGGACGCGAGCGTCAGCGCGAAGGTGGTCTTTCCGGCGCCGGGCGTCGCGACCGCGAGGAAGTCGCGGGGCTGCTCCTGGATGTACTTCTCCATGGCGCCCTGCTGCCAGGCTCGCAGCTTGTTGGCGGTACCCCACGGGGCCCGGCCGGGGAAGGCGGGAGAGAGGTGATGGGAGGAGGTGGCGGTGGTAGTCACGGTCTCCGGTTCGACGCTCGTCCAGGTATGACAACCGGGCCACCTTACCGGTGCGCCCCTCGCGGCACGGGCTGGACAAGGCCGTGACCTCGCCCGGTGCGGCGAGCGTCACAGCCTCGTCTCAGCGGGCGAACGTCGGCAGCTGTGCGGCGATCTTGGGGACATCCAGCGCCCCTTGACACACGTCCAGGACGAACGTCTCGGCTTCGTCGACGTCGAAGTCAGGGTCCAGCGGATGCCCGTTGATGTGCAGGAACACCCAGGTGGCATACCAAGCGATGCGCTTGTTCCCGTCCACCAGGCCGTAGTTGCGTGCCAGGGACTCCATAAGGGCCGCGGCCTTCTGCCAGACGTCGGGGTAGGCGTCCTGGCCGAACACACTCGACTGTGGTCGCGCCAGGGCGGAGTCGAGCAGGCCGTAGTCGCGCACCTCGTTCGCTCCCAGGCGCTCGGCGAGGTTCAGCAGCTCCGGCAGCGTGAGGTAGTACGTCACGCAAGCCTCCGGTTCAGCTCCCCGCTGACCTTCAGGACGTGCTCGGCCGCCTCGTTGAAGAGCCGGGAGTGCTCGTTTATCGCCCGGATCACGGCGTCGTGCGCGAAGGACTGCATGCTGCGCCCCTCCGCCTCGGCGCGCTCACGCAGCGCGTCCAGCTCTTCCTCGGTGAACCTGACGTTGAGACCAGCCATGCACCACACGGTACCGCGTGGTACCACTCGGTGTCACCGGCCTTCCTGCACACGCAGCCGCGTAGCCACCCACACCCCCGCCAGCGCCACCCCCGCCATCGGTAGGAACACCGCCGCGAAGGCCGCGGGGTGCGCCGCCGAGGCAGACGCGGACGCGGCCGCGTGCCCCACCGCCCCGCCCCCCAGCGCCGCGAACGCCGCTCCCCCCGCCGCCAGCAGCAGCACGTTCGAGAGGCCGTCCGAGATCTGCAGGGCCGCCGAGTTCGCGCCCGCCTCCTCCGGCGCCGAGAGCTTCAGGAGCAGCACGCTCGTCGAGGCGATCACCATGCCCATGCCGAGGCACCCGAACCCCCACGCCACCGCGACCACCCACACCGGAACCGACGCGATCAGGACGCTCGGCGCCGCGGCGATCGCCGCCGCCACCAGCACCATGCCGAGCACCACGAGCCGCTCCCGGTACGGCTCCGTCCGCGGCCGGGACTGGATCCAGGAGCCGAGCGCCCACGTCGCACCGCCGACCGCGAGCGACAGGCCCGCGAGCGTGGGGCTCAACCCCCGCTGGGTGACCAGCATCAGCGGAACAAACGATTCAGCGGCGATGAACGACCCCGCCGCGATCCCCCGAAGCAGCACCACCGACGGCAACCCGCGCGCCGCGCGGTACGTCCCGCGCGGCAGCAGCCCGCGCGCGGCCGGGACCAGCAGCGCCGCACCCGCCACCGCCGGCAGCAGCGAGAGCCAGCGCAGCTCCTGGCCGGCGAACTGCAGCAGCCCCGCACCGGCCGAGATGCCGAGCGCGAGCCGGATCCGCCGCCGGTCGTACGGCGGGAGCGGCGCGGCCGGGTCGGCGGGCCCGGAGGCCGTACGACGTATCGCCGGCAGGGCGAGGGCGAGCGGAAGAACGACGAGGACAGGGATCCCCACGAAGACCCAACGCCATCCCAGATGCTCGGTGACGGTGCCGGAGGCGAGGGGCCCGACGACGGACGGGACGACCCAACTCGCCGCGAAGGCGGCCATGATCGCGGGCCGCAGCGTCTCGGAGTACGCGCGGCTGACCACCACGTACAGCGCCACGATCACCAAGCCGCCGCCCAGCCCCTGCACGGCCCTGCCGAGGATGAACAGCCACATCGTGCCGGCGGTCCCGGAGAGCAGCAGGCCGGCGGCGAAGGAGGAGATGCCGACGGTGAGCGGGGCGAGGGGCCCGCTGCGGTCGGACCACTGCCCGGACAGGACCATGGCGAAGAGGCTGGTGGTGAAGTACGCGGAGAAGGCGAACGCGTACAGCGGGATCCCGTCCAGCTCGCGCGCCGCGACCGGCATGGCCGTGCCGACGGCGGTCGCCTCGAAGGCGATGAGCAGGACGACGGAGACGATGCCGATACTGAGCGCCCGGTGGTCCCGGTCGAGCACGGACCCGCCGCCCGGGGAGGCGGCGGTGGTGGGCGGCGCGACGGCGTCGCGGGGTTCGAGGGCGCTCATACCCCCAGCGTAAGGGGCATAAGGCCAGATGGGCCCTGTCCGGAGTCGGGTCCGGCCTGGTCCCTTGGACGTACGACCGCAGGCCCCCTGCGTGAACGCACCATGGCAGTCGTGTTGCACCGCGCCCGAAACCCTTGAGCCCCCTCCGAACCCGGGCCTACGGTCGTACTCGTGCACAACACGACCGTGTGCCCGAGTGGTTGAGGGGCTCGCCTGCAAAGCGAGTTACGTCGGTTCGATTCCGATCACGGTCTCTGGATCCCGCCTCCACGGGATCTTCACAAGATCACACCGTGCATGTCAGAGTCCGCCCATGACTGATACAGGCACGAGACGCAGGTTGGGCGCCCTCGTCGGAGTCGGCATCTCCGGGGCCGTGCTGCCGGGCGTCACGCTGGGCCCGGAAGCCGAGGACGTGGGCCTCTCCATCGTGATCGCGGGCATCGTGATCGCCCTCCTCACGCAGCTCGTCCACATCGGACCCTCCGCCCCGGTCCCGCCCCTGCCCCTGCTGGCCTTCGCCGCCGCCGGGTTCGTCCAGGACTCGCTGATCTGGTGGCTGCTGTCCTGGCTGGGCGGCGAGATCGGCCCGTGGCGGGTGGAGGGGTTCGGCACGATCCTGCTCGCCGGCCTCATCACGCGCGCCTCGATCCTCGCGCTGTCCCTGATCGGCGCGTCGCGCCCGGCCGAGGATCCCCTCGCGGACTGACCGTGGACCGCCGGTGGTCCGGCGGTGGACCGACGGCCCGCGCCCTTCGCTCCGTCCCCCTTGAGTAGGCTCCTGTTGCTCCAGCAACCGCTGGAGCAACAGGGGTGGTGTCCGACAGGGGGGTTCACACGTGGAACGGCCGCGCCCGAGCGACGAGTCCGCGCGCCGGATCGGCCCGTACCGGCTGATCGCCCGCCTGGACCCGCCCCGCGATCTCGCGCCCTGCCGTCGCTTCATCGCCCGCAGCGCGGACGGCGACCGTACGGTGCTGCTCTCCGCGCCCCTGCGGGGCGCCGACCCCGCGGGCTTCCTGACGGAGGCACAGGCGGGACAGCGGCTCCTGGGCCCGTGGATCGCCCCGATCACGGAGGTGTCGGCCGCCGACGCCCCCTTCCACGCGACGCCGTACGTCCCCTCCCTCCCGCTCCCCGTCGCCCTCGCCGTGCACGGCGGGCCGTTGCCGGAGGAAACGGTACGGGTGATCGGCGTCGCCCTCGCCGAGACGCTGGCCGCCGCGCACGCGCAGGGCGTCACGCACGCGGGCGTGTCCCCCGCCGCGGTCCTGCTCACCGCCGACGGTCCGCGCCTGACGTGCTTCGGCGCGGTACGGGCGGCGGCGGGCCGGCTCTCGGACCTGGACCCGGGCGCGCTGGCGCCCGAGCAGGCGTCGGGCGGGCTGCCCCGCCCACCGGGTGATGTGTACGCGCTCGGGTCGGTCCTCGCGTACGCGGCGACGGGCCACACCGTCCCGGAACGCTCCGAACTCCCGTCGTCCCTGTGCCCGTCGATCTCCCCGTGTCTCACCCGGGATCCCGCCCACCGCCCCTCGGCGGCCGCGGTCCTGACCGCCCTCACCCCGCCGACCCCGCACGAGACCGTCCTCAGCTCGGCGGGTTCGCTGCTGACCCCCGGCTGGCTGCCCGGCCGGGTCGTCGCGGCGTTGGCCCGCCAGTCGTCCGAGATCCTCGCCGCCGAACTGCCCTGGAGCTGACACGATGCTGTCACCGCTCACCCACGACGACCCGGCGGCCATCGCCACGTACCGGCTGCTCGCCCGCCTGGGCTCAGGCGGCATGGGCACGGTCTATCTGGCCCGTACGCCCGGCGGCCGTACGGTCGCCCTGAAGACGATGCACGCCCGGCTCGCCTCCGAGGCCGGCTTCCGTACCCGCTTCCGGCTGGAGACGGACGCGGCCCGGATCATCGGCGACCGGCACGGAGCCGCCGTCGTCGACGCGGACCCGCTGGCCGAAACGCCATGGCTGGCAACGGAGTACGTCCTCGGCCCCCCGCTCGACGACGCGGTGACGCTCTGCGGCCCGCTCCCGGAACCTTCCGTCCGCGCGCTCGGCGCGGCCCTCGCCGGCGCCCTGGCGCAGCTGCACTCCTCGGACGTCGTCCACCGCGACCTCAAGCCCTCCAACGTCCTGGTCACCGCCTACGGCCCGAAGATCATCGACTTCGGCATTGCCCGCGCCGCCGGCGACGACCACCTGACGAGCACGGGCGCGGCGGCGGGCACCCCGGCGTTCATGTCCCCCGAACAGGCGGGCGGCCAGGAACACACCCCGGCCGGCGACGTCTTCGCCCTCGCGGGCGTCCTGGTCTTCGCGGCGACGGGCCACGGCCCCTTCGGCACGGGCGCCCCCGCTGACCTCCTCTACCGCGTCCGCTACACCGACCCCGACCTCACGGGCGTCCCGGAGCCCCTGCTCCCCCTCCTGACGGCCTGCCTCGCCAAGGACCCTGCGGCCCGCCCGACGACGACCGCGCTGGCGGCCCACCTCCACGACGGCCGGGGTGAGTTCGCGGACCACCTCCCACCCCACCTCCTCACGGACATCGCCCGCCGAGCCACCCAGGTCTGGCTCCACCACCCCCACCGCCTCCCGCCCCCGGCGGACGACCCGTACGCGGAGACGGTCGCCGCGTCCGGCCCCCGCCGCCCTTCCCGCCGCGGTGTGCTGGCGGCGGGTGGCGGTGCGCTGCTGGGGCTCGCCGGGCTGGGGGCGGGCGCGTGGGCCTGGCTGGGCCCCGAGGACGAGCCCTCGACCGGCGGCGGGAGCGCCGGTCCCGAGCCGTCCTCCCCCGCCCCGACCGACGACGACGACCCCAACGGCGACACCAAGTCCCTCTGGCAGGCCGAATCGACCGACCACGAGGAGCAGGTCACTCCCCTCCTCGCCGACGGCGTGGTCGGCTTCTCGGAGTCCGGGCAGTTCATCGCGCGGAGCCCCGCCACGGGCAGCGAGCTCTGGAAATCGATGTCGGTCTACTACCAGCAGGTCGTCACGGACGGCACGGACTTCTTCCGGTCGCGTGACAGCACGACGGGGAAGGGGCTGCAGATCCTCAGGATCTCCGCACGCACCGGGACGGAGTCCGGGTCCCCCATCGAGGTGCCGGGGTTCGTCGGCGACGGTCAGGGCACCCACCTGCTCACCGCCGACGGCGGAATGCTCTTCGCCTCGGCGCGGCGGGGGGAGGACGACGAGGCCGGCTGGCACCTGCTCGCCGTGAACCTCCGTACGGGCAAGGAGGCCTGGCGACGGCCGTACACCTGGGACGGCAACCGTCGCTACGTCACGCAGGTCGTCGGCGGGAAACTGATCCTCGGCAAGGTCAGCGGCGACATGGAGTCCCTGCGCATGGAGGCCCGGGATGCCCGCACGGGCAACCCCCTCTGGCAGCGCTCCATCCCCCAGTCCAAGACCGACGCCTGGCTCAGGCCCGGCGAACTCGCGCTGGACGCCCAGCACATCTACCTGGGCGGTGACCGGCTGCGGGCGCTGCGCGTCACCGACGGGAAGATCGCCTGGGAGGTCCGCAGGGGAACGCATTCCTACGGCAAGCCGGCCGTGGCGGAAGGCGTGGTCTACGCCACCGAGGGCGAACGCGGTCTGGTCGCCGTGAGCGCCGACAAGGGTGCCGTGCGGTGGGAGGAGCAGCCGCCCGCCCGGGACCTGACGCCCACGCTCGACACCGTCCCCCTCGTCGGGAAGCGATACGTCTACGCTCCCGTCGTCGGCGGGCTGAACGCCATCGACCTCTCCACCCGCCGCTCGGCCTGGGTGTTCCCCACCGACGCGACCCGGTACGTCGTGGACAGGAAGCTCAGCCGGATCGTCGGCGCGGGAGAGGCCACGTCCGTGGCCTTCCCGTACGAGTGACGCGGCATCAGGCACCAGTGAGGAAGCAGAACAAGTGAGTGTGAACCCGCTCGGCACCGGCGACCCCCTCCGGCTCGGCCCGTACCGGCTCCTCGGTGTCCTGGGTGAGGGCGGTATGGGCAAGGTCTACCTCGGCCGGGACTCCGGCGGCGGTACGGCCGCGGTGAAGGTGCTCCGCCCGGAACTCGCCCATGACCGGCACCTCGCCCAACGCTTCGTCCGCGAGGCGGAGATGGCGCGGGCCGTCACGAGCAAGGGTGTGGCACGGGTCCTGGGCGCCCGGACCGAGGGGGGCCGGCCGTGGATCGCCGCCGAGTTCCTCACCGGTCCGACGCTGGACGAGGCCGTCCGTACGTACGGGCCGATGGACGAACCCACCGTCCGCGCCCTGGGCCACTTCCTGTCCCGCACACTCAATGACATCCACGCGGCGGGTCTCGTCCACCGGGACCTCAAGCCGGGGAACATCGTGCTGACGTCCTCGGGCCCGCGCGTCATCGACTTCGGCATCGCGCGCCCCGAGCACGGCCTGACCCTGACGACGACGGGCCAGATCCCGGTCACCCCCGGGTACGGAGCACCCGAGCAGGTCCTCGGTCAGCGCGTCGGCCCGCCGTCGGACGTCTTCTCACTGGGTGCCCTGCTCGCCTACGCGGCGAGCGGCCGGCGCGCGTTCGACGCGACGCATGTGGCCGCGGTGCAGTACGAGGTCGTCCACGGCACCCCGGACCTGAGCCAGGTCCCGCCCGCCCTCCAGCAACTGATCGGCCCCTGCCTGGCGAAGGACCCGGCTCTGCGTCCCGTACCGACGCAGATCACCACGGCCTTCGCACCACCGAAGGGGGCCGACCGGGCCTGGCGCAAGGGCCCGCTCGCCGAGGACATCGCCCGGCGCGAGACGGGGGTCAAGCAGCTGACCGCCGGCCCCTCCCCCGACACCGTGGTGCAGGGTGCCGCGCCGACCCGCCGCCGCTTCCTCGCCCTCGCCGGAGCGGGGGCGGGCGTCCTCGCGGTGGGCGGCGGGGCCGGGGTCTGGCTGCTGACGCGGGACGGGAAGACGAACCCCACGGCCGACGTCCCGCCGGCGACGACGGCCCCGGTGGCCCCGTACATCTCCGTGATCGACACCAAGCCGGGTACGACGCCGAAGCCGCTGTGGGGACCGCTCGACGTGGCCGCCCGGAACGGGCGACCGCCGCTGCCGGCGGGTGACGTGCTGATCGTCCACGCGAAGGCGGGCGGACTGCTCGCGCTCGCCGTGACGGACGGTCGCGAGCGGTGGCGTACGTCGGAGGTACGCGCCGATGCAGGCTTCGTCTCCGTCGCCGACCGCCTCGTGGTCGGCGCCGACGACAAGGGTGTCGCCCATGCGTTCGTCGCGGCCACGGGCAAGCCGGTGTGGCAGACGGACACGTCCGCCGACTACCTTCTGTGCGCCGACGCCACCCATGTCTACCTGGTGACGAAGGACAACGAGCTCCGGGCCCTGAACGCCTGGACCCTCGAGACCGCCTGGTCCCGGCCGATGGAGTCTCCCGCCTCCGGCGCCCCGGCTACGGCTGCCGTCGGTGTCGGTCGGATTGTCGTACTCGGCCGGGACGGGCAGGCGATCTCTGTCGACACCAAGACGGGCGAGACGGACTGGAAGTTCCGTGGCTACAGCACGGCGGGGGCGGCCCCCGCCGTCGACGGCGGCACCGTGTACCTCCCGGGCCCCGTACTGACCGCCCGCGAGCTGCGGACCGGAGAAATCGAGTGGACCGAGGACGCGAAGAGCACCGGCCTCACGTCCACCAGCGACGGCTGGGGCACTCCGACCGCCAAGGACGGCTTGGTCTTCGTCGCCGACGGCATCCACGCGTACCGCTACACCACCATGCCGGGCGTCCTCTTTCCCGTATCCGACTGGTACGAGGTCCTGGACGGCCTTGGCAGCGCCACCAGCGCCCCGGCTGTCGAGGGCGCGACCGTCTGGCTGCCGGCCCCCGACGACTCCGACGTCCGGGTGGTCCACAAGAAGACCCGCAACGTCCTCTTCACGGCGAAGATGAAGCTCGAGGGCCCTTACCAGCTGGCGAGCGCCGCCCACCGCGTCTTCATCGCACGCGGAGGCCGTGTGGCGGCGATGCCGGTGTTCGGGCAGTGAGCGGGCGCGGGGGCGGTCCTGACCCTGTCTC
>NZ_JBHWJZ010000011.1:0-212593 GCF_042731085.1 Streptomyces sp. NPDC059875 | reverse complement strand
CGTGGTCTGACACACCGTCCCGGCGGGCACGCGGCCGGGGCCCTCGGGCCCCACCGCTGCCTGCCTGCGGCAACGCTTCCGGTCACTCGCGCCCACACGTCGCAGCCGCAGATCGCCGGGCCCCATACCCCGGACGGGCACCCGCCCCGGAAGCAGCGGTGCTCATTGATCGCGACCCGATACGCGCCCTAGGGCATCGCCGGCGGATCATGGGCGGAGCCGGAGTCCGTGATCCAGGTACCGGGCATCCGCCTCCGCGCGATCACTACGGGCTCTTCGATGAGCCGCACGGTCGGCAGCGTCTTGGGCACCGGCCGCATCCACGCGGCCGGGGTGTCCGCAACCTCGTCGAGGAGCCAGTCTCGGCAGGTGGCGTCGAGTGCCAGCGGGTAGAGCGTGAGCGTGCCGTCCCGTGCGATGTGCATCCGAACGAATCCCGTGTGGTCGTCGATGGACTGCCCGGACATCTGCCACTCGGCGACCTGACCCCGGTCCGTCCCCAGCATCCACAGGGCGAAGAGCTGCGAGCCGAGGAGTGCGCCCATCACCGCGGCGACGACCAGCAGGATCGCCAGCAGCCAGAACCTGCTCCAGGAATGGGGGACCGAACGGGACACGGCGACAGTGACGGCCAGTGCCGCGACGGCGACCGCCAACTGGAACAGCACGGCTACGACCGGACCGGACGGCGTCACGGGCCGGCGCGCGCGCAGCAGCGCGCTCCCCCAGCCGAACAGGAAGGGCAGAACCAAGAGGGCGACGCTCGTGCAGACCAGGCCGAGCAGGTCGTCGGTGCCGGCTCTACGTATCGCGTCGATGGGATTGTGCCTGCCTTCGGCCAGCGCGTACACGCCACTCACCATCAGGACGAGCACCACCTGCAGCACCCCGGCGAGTACCGCGAACCCGGGGTTGCGCCGCGGGAGCCAGCGCGGCGACCAGGGCTTGGCGATCGCGCGAGCGAGCGAGCGGGACCCCTTCTCGTCGGGGTAGGTGTGCTGTGCGCGGGCGAATGCCGGTGGCGGGTCGTCCTTCTCCCGCATCCGCGAGGTGGCCGGCGGCAGCGGCAGAGCTTTCGGGAGCGTGTGCGTGGATGCCAGGAACGCACCGCCCAGGCCGCACGTCACCATCTGGCGTCGCCGGGGGTCCGGAGGCAGGGCGTCGTCGGATCCGGGTGGGTCATCGGGCAGCCGTTCCGCGTAGCGGGCGTAGTGGTGCTTGTCGCCGGTCAGCCACAGTCGAATGGATGCGCCCGTGTCCTCGCGTTTCCCGGAATCCCGGTTGAACCGGGTTCGTATGATGTTGCGGTCGAACCAGTGCAGGGAGTTGAAGGCGTTGGGCTCCTCGTCGCTCTCCACCCATGTGGGCGCTGCGGAGCAGACGATCACGCTGTCGCCCGGCAGCAGTTGCGGCGAGAGGAAGGACTCGAAGTAGCGCCGCTGCGGATCGTCGAAGTACGAGCCGAGTTGGCTGTCCAGTCCGACGAGCCACCAGCGCTGCGGCAGCTGCACGGCGAAGTAGCTCCGGGTCTGCCGGGTCTGCCAGCCGCCGATGGGCCTTTCCTGGGCGAACATCCGCAGGAACGCGGTGAGTCCGTCGTACCAGTCGTGGTTGCCCGGCAGCACAACCATGAGCGGCTGGTCCGGTGCCGACGGGAGCGCCGCGCGGTAGGGCCCCTTCATCCGGTCCTCGTACGCCGTCGTCGATGCCACCGGGTACACCTGGTCCCCGCCGAGGACGAGCAGCGAGCCACGAGGGAGCGAGACAGGCCCGTCGACGGCGAGCTGGGCCGCCGCCAGGGCGGATGCCACCGAGTACGTCGCCTCGAAGCCGTCGCCGAGGTCGGCGACGAAGTCGATCCAGATGTCCTCGGCGCGGGGATTCGCCAAGGGGGCGTGCAGGAGACCGGCCTGGAGCGCGCCCTGGATCTCGCGCTTGTCCGAGTAGTCGGCGAAAACGGCGGCCAGCGCGACCTTGACCGCCGTACGAGCCAGTTCCTTCGGTGCCAGCCAGCGCACCTGTTCCTGCGGCGTGAACCGGAGAGCCGCCGCGTGCTTGCGCAACTCATGGACATCCACGATGGCTCCTCCGTCGGCCCGGGATTTCTCACGGCCATCGGTCACAGTGGTGACCAGGGCAGGACGCCCTGCGCGTACACGTCCCACAGCTTGCCGAAGAAGAACTGTCCGAAGCGACCCAGCGTGGTCACCCTGCCGGGTAGCGTCGCCGCTTCGACCCGGAAGGTGGTGAGTTGCTTCAGGAAGTCGGTCGGGCGGATGTGAACGGATCCCGAGGCCACCAACTCGGCTTCGGACTCTTCGTCGGCGTCGACGTGGCCACGGACAATGCGCGTGTAGAGGACGGACGTGTCCTTCCAGACTCCCCGACGGGAGTCCTCACTGACGTCCTTGTATCCACTGAGCGTGAGCCGATGGCCGGCGCGGTCGGTGAAGAACAAGCGGTAGAGCATCCGCAGGTGTTCCGGGTCGGCCTGTTCCACGAACAGCTGGAAGGTTCCTCGCTCGACAGGAAGGCGTCCGCCCAGTTCCTGGCAGACGATCTCTCCCCGCAGTGAGGCTTCATGCTCCGGACCGACGATGAAGCGGTCCACTCCCCGGATGTCGACGGTCAGGTGCAAGGCGATGTCAGCGGCTGCTGCACCCTCCGGCGAGGCCACCTCCCGGACGTCGTTCTCGCCGAAGGCGACGCGGCCGACCATGCGTTCGGTGAATCGAATGCGAGTGGGGCCGTGGGGGCGGCCCGGAGGGGGGCCGGGCTGCCAGGGAATCCCCTGGGCCGTGCACCAGCGGCGAGCGCTGTGCACTCCGAGTTCCACGGCTTGAGCGAATCGGTCCTTGCTGAAGTTGATCAGGTAGTTCAGTGGGACCTCGGCGCTCAGCAGTTTGACATCGATGAGGCGTCCGAACTCTCCGTTGTCTCCTCCGCGGATGGCTGCGTTGCTGGCCTCGATCCGACGCAGCCAGTGCTGAAGCTGACCGTTGGCCGTCGTCTCGATGATGTGGAAATAGTTGGCCACGAAGCCGTCCCGCCAGCGGTGCCGTCGGCTGACCGTCCAGATGATCCACAGTTCGTCGCAGCCTCGTCGGATCGCCTCCTCGACGTTTCCGTCGGTCAGATAGACCGGGTCGATGTAGGTCTGCCCGTCGATGACGACCGGAGGGAACCACATGGGCAGGGACACCCCGGCGCAGAAGCGCTCCTCGTCCATCTGGTCGGCGGTCACTGTCTCCAGTTCATTGGCGCTGAAGTTGTAGAGGTTGAAGGTGGCTTCCCGATCGGTGGTCCGGATTCTCTCCCAGTCCAGCCCCCAGCCCGGGAAGACGTGACGCCGATAGCCGTCCAGCGTGAAGAGGGAACGGGCGTACGGCCCCTTCGGCAGCTCACGCCAGTTCGGGGAAACGCCCTTCAGCGGAGAGAGGTTGCGCCAGTTGTCCGCGATCTCCCGCCCGGACATCCCCTGGCAGTACATGGCGAGGTTGAACACACCTCCACTGGCACCATCGGCGTGGTCGAATTCCAACTCGGCTTCGTCGAGCAGCACTTGGAGGACCCCGGCCTGGAAAGCGACCTTCAGTCCGCCGCCGGCGAGGATGAGAGATCTGCGCGGGGAGCCGCTGCGGGGCTCGCTGCCCTGTCCGGTCGTCATGAGGGCCTCGTAGGGTTCTGCCGGTGATCCTCGATGATGCGGTCGGCCGACCGGTCGGCCAGCGCCGCGATGGTGAGCGACGGATTCGGGCCTACGGGACCGGGCATCACCGAGCCGTCGGCGATCGACAACCCCGGACATCCGTACACGCGCCCGAAGGAGTCCACCACGCCTTCCCGCTCATTGCGCCCCATCGGCGCGCCACCCACGGGATGCACGGTGATGAGGCGGTTGAGCCACCACAGGGGATTCGAGGCGTAGCGCCCGCCCATGCTGTGTGACACGCGCTCCATGGTCTCGTTCATCTCGTCGAAGTACCGATCGGAGGCGGCCAGACGCCAGTCGAGGTCCAGATGTCCGTCCCGGAGAAACAGCCGGCCGTTGGGGACGTCCCTTCCCATCCCGAGCAACGGTATGGACGTCGCGGTGAACAGCCCCTTGCCCATGGCGTCACCGAGCTGTCGCCCCACACGGCTCCTGGCGGTTCCGGTCAGCTGCGACCACCCTCGCCGCAGCAGGAACCTCGCCACCCTGTTGGACATGGTGAGGACGTTGTGCTCGACGAGCCAGTTGAGGAATTCCGGGTAACCGGCATCCTCGATGTAGAAACCCCGGCCGGTCTCGCCGTTCGCCTTGCGGTCCATGCGCATCGCACTCGTGATGACCGGGCCGAAGCTCGGTTCCAGCATGCGCGGCACCGTCTCCTCCGGCCGGTCCTGACGCCTCTCCCGGGCTTTGAACACCAGTCCGAGAAAGTCCCCGTTTCCGGAGAAATGAGTACCCAGCGCCGGGCTGAGTGCAGGAAAGGCGCTGCGATTTCTCATCAGCAGATAGGTGGTGCCGAGCGTGCCGGCAGAGAGAATCAGCCGTCTGGTCTTGACGGTGCGTCGCTCGGGAGGGGCAAGCGGATCTCCGCCCCCGGCGGCGTTGTGCTGGATGTAGGAGACCAGGAACCCCTCCCGGACCCGTTCGAACGAACGCACCTCGCAGAGGGTCCGGATATCCACCCCGAGTCGGTCCGCAGCGCTGAGGTAGGTGAAATCCAGACTGTTCTTGCTGCCGAAGTTGCAGCCCAGGTCGCATTCACCGACAAGTCTGCACGCATAGCGCGGGCTGTGGTGCAGATTGTCCTCACCGCCCTCGATGGGAACGCCGGGCACCGGGGGGTCTCCAAAGGAGACGGCCAGCTTGGGAAGCTCCCACGGGAGACCCAGCCGCGAGGCCGCCTGCTGCATGGCGATGGTCTTGGGCGTGTCCTGGTACGGCTTCACATCGAAGGGGTACCGCTGCGCACCCAGCATGGTCTCGACGCGACCGTAGTGAGGATCGAGGTCCTCACGTGTGACGGGCCAGTCCTCGTATCCGCCGTCGAACGGCTCGTGCACGAACCAGCTTTCCGGCTTGCGAATCAGCACATTCGCATAGATCAAAGAGCCTCCGCCCAGCCCGCTCGACACGAGGGCGTCGAGCTTCGAGAAGCTCCACATGTCGTACATCCCGTACAGCTGTGAATCCGGATCCCAGAAGTTCTTGGCCGTGTCACGGGGACTACGTGGAAAAGATCCGGGCGGGAATGGCTTTCCTCTTTCCAGAAGGCAGACGCGCAGGTCGGCCTCGGCCAGTCGAAACGCGGTCACGGACCCGCCGAATCCCGACCCGACGACGACGGCATCGAAAACGTCCACGCTCGCCACCTCTGGCAGTAGAAGCCCAAGCCCTGACTTCCCCCGCATGCGGCTGCAGCACGCACGACCTCTTTCCATGGTTCACCCACGGGTGGTGACGCGCACGTCGAAGCGTCGGCCCGCATGGCGGGTACGCCGGTGAAGCCATGGCCGCCGGCTTGTCCCGAAGCCGACTACGCTGAGCGCGGGACGATCAAGCCGAACAGGTCCTGGGGTGACGGGGGGAGAACGGGTTGGGTCGGCAGGAGAGGTACCGCAAGGTGCTCAGACCGCTGCTACGGGCCGGACTCGAGGTGATACCCGACGCGGTGCCGGCCTCGGCGATACCGCATGTCCTCGGGTACGAACGAGAGCGAGTCTTCGGCTCCTTCCTCGTCGAGTACGGGGACCCGCGACTCGTGGAGCGGCTCAACGAGGGCTGGTACGACCTCGCCATGTCCGCCGGCCTGCTCGATGAGAATCGCGAATTCCTTCTCATGTTGCCCAGAGGCACCTGGACGGCCGCGGTGGACCGCCGGCTGCGGCACAGGATGCATGTCTGGCACCGGGTCCGTCTGCTGGACCGGTGGGACATCATGGGGGCCGGCGCGGCTACGTTCCTCGGTATTCGTGCCGGCCACCCTGGCTTCGCCATGCTGGCCCTGGACAACAGCGTCTGGCTCCTGACCGACACGTACGAATCGGGTGTAGGCGTGTACGCGGTACGCGATCCCGCCGTTTCTCCAGGGGTCCTGCGCGAGTTGGAGTGGCTCGCCAGGGAGGACGTCTACAAGGACCGGGACTTCCGACGCGAGGTCACCGCCTGGCTGGAGCGCAGGCGGCAGGTCCCTGCCTAGGCCTTGCGGGCGAGCAGTTGGATCTCCTTGAACTGCCGTCGGTCTGTGGGCTGAGGCTCGCGAACCGTCCGGGCCACCTCGGCCAACCCGGACGTGCGCAGCATCGCGGCGAGGTGATCGGGCCACCACCGATAGGCGAGCGCGACCGTGTGATCGAAGGCCTGCGTCGGGTGAGACGAATCCTCGCTTGCCGAAAACCCGACCAGAAGGTGGCCGCCAGGAGCCAGCACTCGATGGAACTCCGCCAAGATGGCGGGGAGTTCCTGCGGCGGAGTGTGGATGACGGACCAACGTGAGAGTACGCCGCCCAGCACGCCGTCAGCGATGTCCAGCGCCGCCATCGAGCCCACGTCGAACCGCAGGCCCGGATAGGCCTGTCGAGCCAGCGTGATCATCGCAGGAGAGGCATCGACACCGAACGCCGCCAGCCCCAGCTCGTCCAGATACGCGGTGACATGGCCGGGCCCGCACCCCAGGTCCGCGACCTGACCGTCCCCACCCGCACGTACGACCTCGGCGAAGACACCCAAGATCGCACGATCCAGGGGACTGTCACGCAGCGAGTCGCGGAACAGCTGCGCATAGGTGGAGGCAGCAGCGTCGTAGGCCTCGCGGGTGGCGCTGAGAGCATCGTGGTCGACCATGCTCGTGACAGTAGTTCCCGGCGCTGAGGCGAGCCAAGAGAATCACGATCTGCCCTCCCGGCTGTCCGCCCGGAGTGGCTCGTCACGCGGCCACGCGGAAGCCGATGTTGCCGGTGGAGCTGTCGGGCGTGTTGGAGCTGCGGGCGGCGACGCGGTAGCGGTTGCAGTACGAGTCGTGGCAGAGATACGAGCCGCCGCGCATCACGCGGCTGGTTCCGGGCGTGAACCAGTCGGCGCACCATTCCCATACGTTGCCGACGACGTTGTAGAGGCCGAAGCCGTTGGGGCGGAAGGAGTTCGCCGGCGCCGTGCCCTCCCAGCCGTCTTCCGCGGTGTTCAGGGTGGGGAAGTCGCCCTGCCAGATGTTGCACATGTGCCGGCCGCCAGGGGTGAGCTCGTCGCCCCATGGGTATCGGCGCTGTTCGAGCCCGCCGCGGGCCGCGTACTCCCATTCGGCCTCGGTGGGCAGGCGGGTGCCCGCCCAGGCGCAGTACGCCTGGGCGTCGTTCCACGAGACGTGGACCACGGGGTGGTTCTGGCGGGTGGTGACCGAGGAGCCCGGCCCCTCGGGCCGACGCCAGCTCGCGCCGGGGACCGCCCGCCACCAGGGCACGGCCGCCACGGGCCGGGAGATCGCGGCGACGTCGTCGGTCAGGAAGCCGCCGAAGACGAAGGAGAATCCGAAGTGCTCGGCCTCGGTGAGGTGGCCGGTGTCCTTCACGAACGTGGCGAATTGGGCGTTGGTCACCGTCGTGGGCGCGATACGGAACGGACCGACCTCAGCTTCGCGTACCGGCCCTTCACCGTCGGCCGGGAAGGCGTCCGGGTCGTCGGTGCCCATGAGGAAGCGCCCGCCCGGCAGGTCGACCAGCCGTCGGGCGGCCCGCTGGGCGGGGCCCGTGCGGGGCGGCAGCGCGGGAGAGAGCGTGACGGCGGTGGCGTCACCGTGAGTGGGGGTGCAGCAGGAACGCATGACGGCTCCGTCGGCGAGGAGGTCGAGGCGGCGGGCGAGGAGATAGAGGAGGGAAGGAGGCGGGTGCCCCGCGGTGGCTCGCCGCGGGGCACCCTGCGGCGAGCCGCTAGGCGACGCGGTCCGCGGCGAGCTGTGCCTTCAGGGCCGGGATGCCGAGGCTCTGCTCGTCCTCCGGCGTGGCCTGGTACAGCCTGTTCGTCAGCTGGTACGGGTCGCCCGCCAGGTCGTAGTACTCGCGGAACTTCACCTGGCCCGTGCCGGACACCGTGCCGTTGCCGTCGGTGGTGAGCTCGTAGTACTCCGTGTACTGCTTGTTCTTCGCGACGTACGACGCCCAGGTGGGCGCGCCGCCCGCGTTCGTGCCCTGCTCCCACCACTCGACGAGCAGGTGGTCGCGGCTGTACGTGGACAGCAGGGACCTGCCGTCCACCGAGTGGGCGGGCGTGATCCCGGCCGCGTCGAGGACGGTCGGGGCGATGTCGATGTTGGCGGTGATGCGGTTGTCGGTGGTCCCCGCGCCCAGGCCGCCGGCCGGCCAGGAGAGGTAGAACGGCACCTCGTGCGCCGGGCGGTAGGGCACCGACTTCTTGGTCCAGCCGTGGTCGGCCCAGCCGAAGCCGTTGTCGGCGATGTAGATGACGAGGGTGTTGTCGAGCTGTCCGAGCGCCTGGAGCTTGTCCTTGAACGCCTGGACCGCGTCGTCCACGGTGAGCAGGGTGCGGAGCTGCTCCTCGCGGATCTGCCGGCCCTCGGCGAGTGTGCCAGTCGCGTTGCGGATGTAAGCCGGCTTGTCACTGCGGTCGTTCTCTGGGACGGAGGGCCTGCCGTTCCAGTCCGGGACGGCCGTTCCTGCGTACTTCGCCTCGGGCGTACGCGGGCCGTGGGAGGCGTACGGGGTGACGTACGCGAACCACGGGCGGGAGTCGCTCGCCGCCTTGTCGAGGAAGTTCAGGGTGCGGTTCTTGACGATGTTGGTGGTGTAGCCGTTGATGGTCTGGACGCTGCCGTTGACGTTCCACTGCGCGTCGACGTAGCCCGGCTGGAGCAGGGCGAAGTCCTCGAAGTGCGGCGGGTTGTCGGACAGCGTCCAGGAGTTGAGCCACTTGCCGAAGAGGCCGGTGCGGTAGCCCGCCTGCTTCAGGTACCGGGGGAGCGTGGTGCTCTGGTCGAGCCGGTACGAGGCCTTGTTGTTGCGGACGCCGTGGTTGTGGGCGTAGCGGCCGGTGAGGACCGACGACCGGGAGGGCGAGCAGAGCGGGGTGGTGACGTGCCCGTTGGTGAACTTCACGCCTTGGCCGGCCAGCCAGGCCGTGGTCTTCGGGAGGGCCCATTCGGTGTGCTTGGGCTGGTCGTCGGTGACGATGAGCAGGATGTTGGGGCGGGTCGCGGCAGCGGCGGGGCTGCCCGCCGCGAGCTGGGAGATCGCGGGAACCGCCGCGGCGGCCGCGGCGGCCGCCGTGCCGGCGAGGAATCCGCGGCGGCTCACGCGCGGTCTGCGGGTGTCGCTCATGGGATGTCTTCTCCAGGTTCTCGTACGGGTACGGCAGCACGACTGCCGTGAAAGGGGAGGGAGAGAAGGGAGAGGAACGAGAGTCGGGCAGCGGCGGCCGGCCGGCCCGAGCGGGGCGGGCCGGCGTGCGTTGCCAGGTGGGGATCCCGTGCGAAGAGGCGTGGTTACGGTCGCGCCCAGGCGGCCGGACACAGCGCGCTCGCCAGCCGGCCCAGATCGAGGTGGCGGCGAGCAGTGAGAAGGCTTCCTGCTGCCATGACGACGAGCCTAGGGGCGCGGCGCGGGCGGGTCCATGTACGGCATGTGAAGTGTCAACTCCGCTTCATAGAAGGCTGGTTGGGTGCCTTCACGAGGCCACGCGGGACGCGTAGGCGCGGACGTCGGCGTCCGGGTCGGAGGCGGCCGCGGCGAGGGCCGTGCGGGCCTCGGGCTCGGCGCCGTGGGGGAGGAGCGCGAGGACGGCGGCCTTGCGGACGTCCGCGTTGGGGTCGGCCAGGGCCCCGGCGAGGGCCGGGACGGCCTCGGCGGGAGGGGCCGCCCGGAGGGCGGTCGCGGCGCCCGCCCGTACCTGCCAGGCCGGGTCCTCGAGCGCTGCCGTGGCCTGCGTGGCGTAGCCCGGTGGGCAGCCGGTGGCGGCCAGGGCGGCGAGCGCGGCGGCGCGGACGAGCGGGTCCGCGTCGTCCAGCAGGGGGTCGAGCGGGGCCGGGGCCGGGGCGTGGACGGCCGCGAGGCCGCGGGCCACCGCGACCCGGACCTCGCGGGCCGGGTCGGCGGCGGCGACCGTCAGTTCCGCCACGGCGTCCACCGAGACCAGGGCCCGGACGGCGCTGATGCGGACCTCGATGCCGGTGTCGGCGAGCGCCGCGGCGTACGTCCCGGCGTCGCCCAGCCGCAGGGCGCGCAGCACGTCGAGCGCGGCGGCCCGGACGGCCGGGTCGTCGACGCCCAGCGCCTCACGTAGCCCGGTGCTCAACTCGGCGTCGGCGGGCAGCACTTCGACCAGCTCGCGGAGCGCGACCGCGGCGGCGGCCCGGACCTGAGGCGCGGTGTCCTTGAGGCGTTCGGCGAGCGCGGGCCCGGCTCCGGCCGGGACCGTCTCGCCGAGGGCGGCGACGGCGGCCGCCCGCACCGCCGGGTCGGCGTCGCCCAGGTAGGGGCGCAGCGCGTCCAGGTCGGGGGACTCCTCGGCGAGGGAGAGCAGGCGGACGAGTGCGGGGCTGGTTGTGGGGACCCCCAGGGTTGTGGCGACTCCCAGGGCCTCGGCCGCGTCCGGCGCCGTCGTGTCCGATGCCGTCGCGTCCGGAGTCGCCGCGATCGGTACCGCCGCGTCCCGCGTCGTCGCGGGTGGGGCAGGGTGGGCGGCCGGGGCGGCGTTCCGGGGGCCGGCCGTCGCCACCGGCACAAGCGTGACCTCGCCGAGCCGCCGCTCCGGCCCCGGCGCCGGCGCGAACTCCGGCACGGGGACCACGTACGGCTCGACCGGCCGCGCCGTGAACTCCATCGTCCCCGACGCGGACTTGCGCAGGTCGAGGTGGTGCAGCCAGCCCGCGTCGTCCCGCCCCGGGTGGTCCAGCCGCTCGTGGTACAGGCCCCACCGGGACTCGGTGCGGGCCAGCGAGGCCCGGGCGGCCATCTCCGCGCAGTCCCGGATGAAGGTCACCTCCGCGCACCGCATCAGTTCGTGCGGCGTGCGCGCGCCCATTCCGGCGATCTCCTCCGACATCCGGGTGAACGCCTCCACCGCCAGGGACAGCTTCGCCCCGGTCTTGGGCGGCGCCATGTAGTCGTTCACGAACCGCCGCAGCTTGTACTCCACCTGCGGCTGCGGCGGCCCGTCCGGGTTGCGCAGCGGCCGGTAGACGAGGTCGTGGGCGGCGGCCAGCTGCTCCTGCGGGAACTCGCCTTCGTACGCGCGGAATCGAGCGGCGTCCTCGCCTGCCAGGTCGCCGAAGACGAACGCGCCGATCATGTAGTTGTGCGGTACGCAGGCCAGGTCGCCGGCCGCGTACAGCCGGGGCACGGTGGTGCGGGCGTGCGCGTCCACCCGTACCCCGGAGGCGGAGTGCCCGCCGCACAGCCCGATCTCCGAGATGTGCATCTCGATGTCGTGGGTGCGGTAGTCGTGGCCGCGGCCCTCGTGGAACGTGCCGCGGGTGGGCCGCTCCGTCGTGTGCAGGATCGATTCGACCGAGGCGATGGTCTCCTCCGGCAGGTGACTGAGCTTGAGGTACACCGGCCCCCGGTCGGAGGCGAGTTCGGCCGCGAACTCGGCCATCATCTGCCCCGACCAGTAGTCCGACTCCACGAACCGCTCGCCGTGCCGGTTCACCTGGTACCCGCCGAACGGGTTCGCGACGTACGCGCACGCCGGCCCGTTGTAGTCCTTGATCAGCGGATTGATCTGGAAGCACTCGATCCCGGTGAGCGCGGCCCCCGCGTGGTAGGCCATGGCGTAGCCGTCGCCCGCGTTCGTCGGGTTCTCGTACGTTCCGTACAGATAGCCCGACGCGGGCAGGCCGAGCCGGCCGCAGGCCCCCGTCGCCAGGATCACCGCGCCCGCCCGGACGACGACGAACGCGCCCGTGCGGGTGTGGAACCCCGCCGCGCCGATGGCCCGGCCGTCTTCCGGGTGGGTGAGCACCCGGACCGGCATGACCCGGTTCTCGATCCGGATCCGCTCCCGCATCTCGCGCCGTCGAAGCTGCCGGTAGAGGACCTTCTTGACGTCCTTGCCCTCCGGCATCGGCAGCACGTACGAGCCGGACCGGTGCACTTGGCGGACCGCGTACTCGCCGTGCTCGTCCTTCTCGAACTTCACCCCGTACGACTCCAGGCGCTTGACCATGTCGAAGCCGCGGGTCGCGGTCTGCCGGACGGTGGACTGGTCGACGATGCCGTCGTTGGCGCGGGTGATCTCGGCGACGTAGTCGTCGGGTTCGGCCCGCCCCGGGATGATCGCGTTGTTGACCCCGTCCATGCCCATGGCGAGGGCGCCGGAGTGCCTCACGTGCGCCTTCTCCAACAGCAGTACCTGCGCGCCGCGTCCGGCGGCGGTCAGTGCGGCCATGGTGCCGGCGGTCCCGCCGCCGATGACGAGGACGTCACAGGACAGTTCGGTCGCGTCGGCGAGGGCCGGGACGGTCAGCGGGCTGTCCACCAGGGTGTCCACGGGAAAGTGCCTTTCAGAGGGATTCGAGGATGCGGCGGCGCAGTTCGGCGGTGCCGGGCGCGTGCTGCGCGTCGCGCTCACGCGGGTGCGGTACGTCCATCACCTGCCCGGAGCCGAGCAGCAGGACCCGGTCACCGAGGTGCAGGGCCTCGTCCACGTCATGGGTGACGAAGACGACGGTGGCGCCGGTGCCCTGCAGGATGTCCACCAGCAGGTTCTGCATTTCAGCGCGGGTGTGGGCGTCGAGCGCGCCGAAGGGCTCGTCCATCAGGACCGCGCGGGGCCGACCGGCCAGGGCGCGGGCCAGCTGGACACGCTGCCGCTGCCCGCCGGACAGTTGGTGCGGCAGTTTGTGGGCGTGCCCGGCCAGACCGACCTGCTCCAGCCAGTCGACCGCGGAGCGGCGCCGCTCGGCTCGGGGGACCCGGCGGATCGCCAGCGGCAGTTCCACGTTGGCGCGGACGGTCCGCCAGGGCAGCAGGGCGTCGTGCTGGAAGACCAGCGCCCGGTCGGCGGCGGGCCGTCCGATCGGCTCACCGTCCTGGGTGACCCGCCCGGCCAGTGGGGGCAGGAGCCCGGCGAGGGTGCGCAGCAGGGTGGACTTGCCGCAGCCGGAAGGGCCGACCACGGCCAGCAGTTCGCCCGGCGCGACGCGCAGCGTGACGGTGCCGGGCACGGCCGTGCCGTCCGGGTGGCCGAGCCGTACGTCGTCCAGGGCGAGTTCGGCGCCGGCCGGCGCGGGCGGGGCGGGTGCGGCGGGCGGGGTGGCGGTGCTCATCGGACCGGCTCCTTCCGGGGAACGGCGGGACGCACGGCGGAGGCGGGAGGCGCCTGGGCGGCGGGTTCGGCGGCGGCGTCCGCACGGGTGCGGCCGGTCCTGCGGGACGCCGGACGCGGTGCGACGGCGGCTCCCCGCGAGGCCGTGCGGGGAAGCCAGGAGGTGGCGCGACGGCCCAGCAGTTCCACCGCGGTGGAGGTGAGCCACCCGAGGGCGCCGATGGTGGCCATGCCGACGAACACTCCGGGGTAGTCGACGATCGTGTAGTCCTGCCAGGTGCGGTAGCCCACTCCGTACTCGCCGGAGATCATCTCCGCGGAGATCACGCAGATCCACGAGACGCCGATGCCTACCGACAGGCCGCCGAAGATGCCCGGCAGGGCTCCCGGCAGCACCACCGAGAACAGCACCCGCAGCCGGCCGCCGCCCATGGTGAGCACGGCCTCTTCCCAGACCGGGGTGAGCGCCCGGACCGCGTGCCGGGTCGACACCACCACCGGGAAGAAGGCGGCGGTGAAGGTGATGAACACGATGCCCTGCTCGTTGGTGGGCAGCAGCAGGATGGCGACCGGAACCAGTGCGATGGCCGGCACCGGCCGCACCACCTCCACCAGCGGGGCCAGCAGGTCGGCGGCCCACCGGGAGCGGGCGATGGCCGTTCCGACCGCCACCCCCGCCACCGCGGCCAGCAGAAAGCCCACCACGATCCGGCGCAGGCTGTGGCCCAGGTCCTGCCAGTACGGAGCAGTGGCGACCCGGTCGGAGAAGGCGGACGCCACCTCTCCGACCGTGGGGAACTGCTCGAACCGCAGCCACAGGTTGACGTCCAGGGAGGTCAGCAGCTGCCACAGCCCGAGGGCCGCGGCCGGCGAGGCGACGCGCAGCAGCCAGCGGCCCGCACTCATGACGCCAGACCCACGGCGTCCGCGTAGCGGATGATCCGGGCCCCGGTGTGACCGTCTACGTACCTCTGCGCACTGGCCGGGGTGACGAAGGCGCGCAGCTCGGCGCCGTCCGCGACCCACACCGCCTTGTCGGCGAACCACAGGGTGCCAGTCAGCGCGTCCGGCACGTACGCGGCCCGCACGTCCGCGCCCTTGGCGGCCTTCAGCAGCTCCTTGGGGCTGCTGAAGGTGCGGGTGGTGGTCTGGCCCTTCAGCCACAGTTCGGGCTTGGCGGTGCCCGCCTTCGGGTAGGCGGCGGCCTGAACGGCGCGCTTCAGCGGCGCCGGGTCGACGAAGTCGTCCACGTCGACATCGCCCACCAGCCCGGCCGCCTTCAGCACCGGCACGTCCTCCTTCAGAGCGGCGATCAGCTCGGGGCGGAGCTCCGGGTCGAAGGTGGCGATGCCGTTGGCGCCGTTGTAGAGGTAGACCACCTCCGCCGGCAGACCGGTCTTCTCGGCCACGGACTCGGCGGCGGCGACCGGCTGGGCGCGCAGGTGGTCGGTGGCCCGCCGCTGCGCCCTGAGGAAGTCGTCGAGGACCCCGGCCCGCTCCTTGGCGAACTTCTCCCGGACCGTGACCCCGTGGAAGGTCGGCAGGTTCAGTTCCGCCCCGTCGTACAGAGCGGTGACCCGGCCCTCGAAGGCCAGCTTGCCGGGCCAGGCGACGAACTGGGAGAGCGCGTCGACGCTGCCCCCGGCCAAGGCCGAAGCACCCACGCTGGGCTGCTGGTTGAGCTTCCGGATGTCCTTCTCCGGGTTGACGCCGGCCCGCTGGAGGGCCCGGACCAGGGTGCCGTCGGCGGCTGAACCGACGCTGGTGGACACCTTCTTGCCGCGCAGGTCGGCCAGTGACCGCAGAGGCGAACCGGGCGCGGTGACCACCGTGTTCAGGCCGCCGCGCAGGTTGTAGCCGGTGACCGCCACCAGCCGGGTCGGCTGCTTGAGCTGCTTGCCGCGGGCCGCGTTGATCAGCAGCGGGAAGTCGCCCATCGACCCGATGTCGATCTTCCCGGCGGTCATCTGGGCGGTGATCGGGGCGCCGGTCGCGTAGTCCTGCCATTCGACCTCGTAGGTGATGCCGTCCTTCTTCCCGCGGGCCGCGAGCTCCTCCTCGAAGTAGCCGAGGGAGCGCAACAGGGTGCCGGCGGTGACGGTGTTGATGGTCTTGGACTGGTAGCCGACGGTCACGGTGACCGTCTTCGCGTCGGCGTTGCCGTCGGCGCCGGCCGCGCCGCCGCAGGCCGTGGCCAGGGGGAGGAGCAGGGCGACCGAGAGGATGGGAGAGAGTGGGATTCTCTTGCTGGTCATGGGAGTTCGGCCTTTCACCGGAGCAGGTAGGGCATGTTGACGGTGACCGCGCCGGTGGGACACCGGGCCGCGCACGGGCCGCAGTACCAGCACTCGTCCACGTGCATGTACGCCTTGCCGTCGTCCTCGCGGATCGCGAGCGAATCGAGCGGACACATGTCGACGCAGAGCGTGCAGCCGTCGATGCACTTGGACTCGTCGATGGTCACGGGCACGTCGGCGCGCTGCGGAACGAGAGGCATGGTGGTCTCCAAGGGGCCCGGCAGGGCCGGGAACAGCGGGGAAAGGAAGGGAGGGGGATCTCGGGGATCAGAGGGAGCGGTGCAGCACGCCGCTCATGGTGATGCGGTCGCCGCGGAAGCGGATGAACTCCAGGTCCACCGGCCGCCCGTCGGGCAGACAGGTCAGTCGTTCCAGCATCAGTACGGCCGCCCCGCGCGGGGCCTGGAGCACAGCGGCGGAGTGCGCGTCGGCGTTGACGGCCTCCAGGGTGATCTCGGCATGACCCAGCGGGCCGCCGGTCAGCGACTCCAGTAGCCGGAAGACGTCCGTGTTCTCCAGGTCGCAGCCGAGCAGTTCACCGCCCACGTCCATGGGCAGGTAGGACAGGTCCAGAGAGAGTGGTAGTCCGTTCAGGCGGCGCAGCCGCTCGATACACAGCACGTCGGTGTGCTCGGGCAGGCCCAGCCGGTGGGCCACCGGGCCGGGGGCGGTGACCGGCCCGACAGTGCGGACCTCGTTGGTGACCCGGCCGTGCTCGTGGAGGGTCTCGGCCAGGCCCTGGAGGCGGTCAAGGCCGTGTGGGTACTTCTCGCAGACCACCACGGTGCCGACGCCGGGCTGCCGGTTGATGAGCTGCTCGCCGCGCAGCAGGTCCAGGGCCTGCCGGACGGTGTTGCGGCTGGCCCGGTAGTCGGCGGCGATGGCGTCCTCCAGGGGCAGGACCCCGCCGGGGAAGCCGCCCGCCAGGATCTGGTGGCGCAGCAGGTCGGCGAGCTGCCGGGCTCGGTCCGCACGCAGTCGCCGACGGCGCGCGGCGGCGACGGGGCGGGCTGCGGGGGCGGGTTCGGCTGGCATGGCAGGGAACGTACAAGGAGAACCGCTCCGATGGTGTTGCCGCCGTATTGCGCCACCTGACGCCCCGTGCGCACCCATCTGACCTGCGGTTTCATCGGCATGGTGGCCAGATCCGCCACTCTGCCGCCCACAACGTGGACGTCGGGTG
Organism: Streptomyces sp. NPDC059875; assembly: GCF_042731085.1. NCBI lineage: Bacteria > Bacillati > Actinomycetota > Actinomycetes > Kitasatosporales > Streptomycetaceae > Streptomyces > Streptomyces sp. NPDC059875. The sequence continues at coordinate 195,852 of NZ_JBHWJZ010000011.1, read as the reverse complement.
CCCACGATGCGGCCCGCCGTTACGCGGGCGGGCGGCAGCGAGGCACGGCTGATCTGCCGGCCGCCGGCACCGGCACGTCACCGCTGGTCGGCGGCGACCGCCGCCGGGGGAACGGGCTCGGCCGGCTTCCCCCTCTCGGCCAGGGTCAGCAGCAGTGAGCGAGCCACGGCGTCGTTCTGACGGAACGCGGGCGCGTTGGTGCGGGGACGGGCGAAGGCGGCGACGGCACGGGCGTTGGTGGGAGCGCCGAGAGCGATGCGGCGGGGATGGGGACCGCCGAGGGAGGGGTCGAGGAGGCGTCCGTCCGCGGGGGCGACGGCGAGCAGCCCGGAGCGGTGGGTACGGGTGGGATCGGTGATGACCTCCTCGGTGAGCGAGCCCGCGCGGTGCAGAGCGCGCAGCAGCGGGTCCGCGGTGCGGTCGAGCGAGGGCCGGGGCAGATACGCCTCGATCAGTGCGGTGGCGTGGACGGTGTGGCCGGGGACGGCGGGGCTGGTCGCGGTGAAGGTGCCGGTGGTCTCGTCCGCGTTCACGCGGAGGTCCGCGCCGAGGAAGCGGACGACGCCCGCCCGGGACAGGGCGAGCAGTTGGCGCAGACGGAAGCCCGGCGGGCCGGAGGCCAGGAAGCTGAAGAACCCGTGCCACCAGCCGTCGAGGTCGCCGGCGACCGAGCGGGCGGTGAGCCGGTCCGAGGCGACGAGGCGGGGCAGTTGCCCGTAGACGGACAGCAGGGCGAGGAAGGCGCCGAGGTCGGCGCTGTGGGCGGGGTCTTCGCGGCGTGCCACGTCCCGGACGATGTGGTCGCGCAGATGCTCCTGGAGGGACTCGGCAGAGGGGAAGGCCAGGCCGGCGAGAGGGTGGTCGAGGGCTTCGAAGTCCAGCCGGTCCGTCGGGTCGGGCACGGCCGTGGCAACGAGGGCGGCCATGTCATCGGAGTACCAGTCGAGGCGGTCGTAGGCGGTGAGGAAGTCCGTCCAGGACAGCGCGGTACGTTCGGGGTGGGCATGGAACAGTTCGTGGTAGTGCCCGAAGCCGATCTCCTTGGCCATCAGCGGCCATATGTCGCGGCGCAGGTCGAGGGGCCGGTCGTCGGCGAGCAAGGAGTCGATCGCCTCGGGGCCGAAGTGACGGGGCAGCGGTGGCGGGGGGCCCTGGAGCCGGTAGCGGGTCTTGGAGTGGTACGGCACGCCGCGTCGCGATCCGACGTGGATGACGGGCTCACGGCCCGAGGGGTGATAGGTCAGGGCGCCGTCGGCCTCGGTGCGATAGGTGCCGCCCCGTCCTTCGGTGAGCAGCACCATCAGATCGATGAAGGCGAGTCCGAAGCCACGCAGGATGACGTGCTCCCCAGGCCGTATTTCCGACAGATCGGTGTCGGAGGAGAAGGCCGGCGGGAGGTGGAAGAGCCCGTGGCGGCGGGCGAACGCGGCGAGGTCGCGGTGCTCGGAGACGGGTTCGGAGCCGAGGTGCCCCTGGGCGAGGACGACCGCGTCGGCGGTGAGCGGGGCGCTGCGGCCGACCAGCCGCACATGCTGGGGCCCGTCCGGGTCTCCGGTGACGGCCGTCGCCGTGGTCGGATGCCACACGACGGTGACGGAGGGCGGCAGTTCGGCGAGCACTCGTCGGAACACCCAGTCCAGGTAGGCGCTCTGGGCCCGGCGCGTCGGGAAGTCGGCCGCGTTGAGAGAGCGCAGCTCGGCGAGGACGTCAGGGTCCGCGGGCGCGACGTACGGGGCGAAGCGCGGGCCGCGGCCGGAGAACTGGGCGGCCCACTCGGCCAGGGAAGGACCGGGCCGTACCGGGCCGTCGATGGTGGACGAATCGTCCGTGAACATGGTGACGTCCTCGGCCATGGAGTTCATCCGCAGCAGCGGCGACTGCTCGTGCCGCCAGATCCTTCCCGGGCCCGGGGGATGCGGGTCCACCAGGTGGATATGCAACTTCCGTTCTGTGTCCCACAGTTCGGGCGCGTTGGCGGCGATCCGCTCCAGCAGGCCGGTGGCGCGCGGACCCGCACCGACGACGACGAGGACGGACGGGGACGTACTCACCGCTCACCGCCGACCGCCGGGCGGGCGTCCGCCGCCGTTGCCGCATGCAGTCGGGCACGCAGGGCGGCCAGACGGACCCTCGCCATCTGAAGAGGGGTGGGCGGCAGGGCGCGGGCCGAGCCACGCGCGTAGTGCCGCTCGACGTAGAACTGTCCCGCGCTGAGCACGGTGGTGACCACGATGTACCAGATGGTGGCGACCATCAGCAGCGGGATGACCTGATATGTCTGGTTGTACACCAGTTGCACGGAGTACAGCAGGTCGTGCACGGCCAGCACGCTGACGATGCTGGTGCCTTTCAGCGTGCCGATCAGCATGTTGCCCGCCGTCGGCACGATGGACCGCATCGCCTGCGGAACGACGATCCGGCGCAGAGTGCGCCGTCTGCCGATGCCGAGAGCCTGCGCGGCCTCCGTCTGGCCGGCGTCCACCGAGAGGATCCCGCCGCGCACCACCTCGGCGGCGTACGCGGCTTCGTGCAGGGTCAGACCGATGACGGCGGTGAGGGTGGGACCGAGCAGGTTCACCGTCGATATCGAGACGAACCGCGGGCCGAAGGGGATGCCCAGGCTGAGAGTCGGGTAGAGGGCACCGATGTTGAACCAGAACAGCAGCTGCACGAGCAGCGGGGTGGAGCGGAAGATCCACACATAGCCCCAGCTCAAGGTCTGCAGCACCGGATTGCCGGACAGGCGCATCACGGCCAGCGGGATGCCGAGCAGAAAGCCCAGCACCATCACCACGCCCGTCAGCCACAGCGTGAGCAGCAGCCCGTCGAGCACGGCGGCGGTGGTGAAGTACCGCCCGACCACCTCCCACTGGAAGGCGCGGTTGCGTACGACGGAGTTGACCACCATCGCGAAGAGGAGCAGCGCGGCGGCAGCAGTCAACCAGCGGGCCACGTGCCGACGCGGCACGATCCGCGGCAGATCGTCTTCGGGGTCGTGGCGGGGGCCTTGGCCGGAGGCGGTCGGACGTCCTGGCAGCGGGACGGGCACGGAGGCCGTGGACGAAGCGGTGGTGCCGGACGGTGTGGTGATGCCGGACGAAGCGGTGGTGCCGGAAGGCGAGACCATCGGGGCTCTCCAGGGAGGGAGTCGCGGACGTCGGTGATCACCCGGCGGCACACGTACACGGATTCCGCGCGAACACAGCGCGGGTACGGTGCGGCGGCCGGGTCTCGGCGTCATCACATGCGCCGCGTCCCTCAACGCGGCCGGAGCAGCTGCCGCGCGGGGGCGGAGCCGGTCCGCCTCGATCGTATGTGCCGCATGCACGCAGGTGTCAACCAGGCACGGGAAGCGCTCAACGCCGGTCCGGAATCCGGGCCGTGGTTGACGAAAGCGCTGATGTACTGCTCAATTGGTCGCATGAATGCCGAGCAGCGCCTGGTCACCCGTGACCACATCGACTTCGGTCGGGTGTGGTCCGCGGCGTGTTGCGCCTGACTCGGCAGCGGGCCGTCCGACCGGCCCTTCCCTCCCTCGGTAACCCCGTCGTGGGCCGAGATCTCTCTTCGTAGCACCGTCGTGCCCACGCGCTGAGCATGCGCTGAATCCGCCGCCGCCCTGATCCACGGCTGCGCTGCATCCATCGCTTTGCTGACTCCGTGACGTACGGACGGGCCTACGAGCGCGGACACCCGCTGCCGCCGCCCCACCTCGCCCGAGGCCCCGAACACCCGGCGTCATCACACCTGCTTCGACCCCGCTCCGCACTCCCTGACGTGCCGTCAACTCCGGCCGCGGCAAGGGCCACTCCGCCCTGGCCGCGTGCTGCCGACAGCCCCATCAGACCTGAGGAAAGGCCCTCACCCATGCCTGTGGAATTCCTTGGCATCGCCGCCACCAACGACGGTTCCGAGACGACCCCGCGCTCCGGCGCCGCCTTCGACAAGGAGTACACGCTCCGGCTGGCCCGGGCGCATGAGGAACACGGCTGGGACCGTGTGCTGTTCGCCTACGGCTCCGGATCGCCGGACCCCGCGCCGGCCGCCGCGTACATCGCATCCAAGCTGGACCACCTCCAGATCCTGCTCGCCCACCGGCCCAACGTCTCGTACCCCACCTTCGCCGCCAAGACCTTCGCCACCCTCGACCAGATCAGCGAGGGCAGGCTCACCGTGCACTTCATCACCGGCGGCAACGACCAGGAGCAGGGCCGCGAAGGCGACACCCTCACCAAGGACGAGCGCTACGCCCGCACCCGCGAATACATCGGCATCGTCAAGAAGATCTGGACCACCCACGAGCCCTTCGACCACGAGGGCGAGCACTACCGCTTCCACGACTTCGTCAGCGACGTCTTCCCCGTCCAGCAGCCGCGCCCGAACGTCTCCTTCGGCGGCTCGTCGCCTGCCGCGTACGAGGCCGGGGGAGCAGAGGCCGACATCTACTGCCTCTGGGGCGAGCCCCTCGCGAGGACCGCCGAGCAGATCGAGGCGGTGAAGGCCGCGGCGGCGGCCGCGGGACGCACCGACGTGCCACGCATCCAGGTGGCCTTCCGGCCGATCATCGCACCGACCGAGGAACTGGCCTGGGAGAAGGCGCATCGCACCGTAGGGGCCATCAAGTCCCGCAGGGCCAACGGCGAGCCGATCACCAAGCGGCACAACGGGCTGACACAGCCACAGAACACCGGCTCACAGCGGCTCGTCGCCATCGCCGAGGCGGGGGAGCGGTACGACCGGGCCCTGTGGACCCCCACCGCCGCCGCCACCGGTGGCGCGGGCAACTCCAACGCCCTGGTCGGCACGCCGGAGACGGTCGCGCAGGCGCTGCTCGACTACTACGACCTCGGCGTGGACATTCTCTCCGCCCGCGGCTACGACCTGTGGGACGACGCCATCGACTTCGGCCGGTACGTGATCCCGATCGTCCGCGAGGAGGTCGCCAAGCGCGACGCCGAGCGGGCGGCCCGCGGCACGCAGACCCTCGCGGCGGTACGCGGATGACTTCCGTCGCACAAGCGCCCCCGTCGCAGGCCGAGCTGACGGTGGTTCACGTTCCCGTGTCCGACTCACGGGTGGAACCGCTGCTGCGCGAACTCGGCGACGAGTACTCCCAGCGCTACGGCAAGGACGCCCACGCCGAACTCGCCCGCTACCCCGACGAGGAGTTCACCGCTCCGTACGGCGGCGTCCTGCTCCTGCTCCTCGAAGACGGCGCGCCCGTCGCGGGCGGCGCCTTCCGTCGGTACGACTCGACCACGGCGGAGCTGAAGCGGATCTGGACCCACTCCGCCCACCGTCGTCGCGGTCTGGCCCGACGTGTCGTCGTCGAGCTGGAGCGCGAGGCGGGCACCCGCGGCTACCGGCGGATCCATCTGACCACCGGGCCGCGCCAGCCCGAGGCCCGCGGCCTGTACCTGGCCACCGGCTACACACCGCTGTTCGACACGGAGGCCGACCCGGAAGCCATCGGTCCGCTGCCCTTCGAGAAGCACCTGCCCTTCGAGAAGCCCCCGCCCTTCGAGAAGCACCCGCCTTTCGAGAAGCAGCCTGACGGAGCACGTACAGGAAAGGCAGTGGACCAGTGAGTCTCCAGGGGAACAGCACCCGTCTGCGCGTCGCCGCGATCGCCCTGTTGTCCCTCGGCGCGCTGACCGCCTGCGGCTCCGGTGGCACCCCAGGCACCGCACCGCCGGGCGCCCAGGCAGCCTCCGCGCCGGCCGACGACCCGGTCGCCGCCGTGCGCAAGGTGGACTCCGCCGCCGCCCTGCTCCCCGCCGACGTACGCGAGTCGGGCACGCTGCGGGTCGGCACCTCGGTCGGCTTCCCGCCCGGGGCGTACTACCCGAACGGTGCCGACAAGGCACCCGCCGGCCAGGACATCGACATCGCCGATGCGGTGGCCAAGGTCCTCGGCGTGAAGCTGGAGCGACAGGACGCGTCCTTCGAGACGATCCTGCCCGCCCTCGGCAGCGGCAAGTACGACGTGGGCACGGGCAACTTCGGCGTCACCACCGAACGCCTGAAGGCCGTCGACTTCGTCACCTACATCAACGACGGCCAGGGCTTCGCGGTGAAGAAGGGCAGCACCGTACTCAAGGCGAAGGTCACCGACCTGACCCAGTTGTGCGGGCTGACGATCGGCACCGGGGCCGGGACGACGTTCGAGGCGACCCTCGCCGCACAGAAGGGGGGGTGCGCCAAGGCGGGCAAGAAGCCGTACGACGTGAAGGTCTACTCGGAGAACGGGGCGACGCTCACGGCCCTGCAGCAGGGCCGGATCGACGTCGTCATGTCGACCATCAACGGCCTGCGCTACCAGGCGGCGCAGCCGGCGGCGGGGACCACGTTCCTCGGTGAGTACCACCGCCTCGACGTCGGCTTCGCCTTCAAGAAGGGCTCCCCGCTCACCAACGCGTTCCAGGCCGCCGTCAACGAGCTGATCGAGGACGGCACGTACGCCCGGATCCTCGAGAAGTGGGGCACAGCCGACTCCGCGATCGACACCTCGCGGATCAACCCGCCCGAGCACACGTGACGAGCAGGCAGGAAGAACGACCACGATGGCACTCACCACCGATTCCGCATCCGCGCCACCCGGCGCGGCCTCCCCGGGCGCTCGCCCCGAAGCCCCGCCCGCCCCGGACGACCCGGCCGCGCTCAAGGTCGTCCCCGCCCGCCACCACCTCCGCTGGGTGGCAGCCGCCGCTGTGACCGTGCTGGTCGCCCAGTTCGTGCACGGTCTGGCCACCAACCCGGTCTGGGAATGGGGCGTCTTCCGCGACTACGTCCTGTCCGAGACGATCGTCCAGGCGGTGTGGGTGACGCTCCAGCTCACCGCCTACGCGACGGTGCTGGGCTTCCTCCTGGGCACCGTCCTGGCCTTCATGCGGCTGTCGCGCAGCCCGGTGCTGCAGACCGTCGCCTGGACCTACATCTGGATCTTCCGGTCCATCCCGATGATCGTCCAGCTGGTGTTCTGGTTCAACCTGAGCGCCCTGTACGAGGAGTTGGGCGTCGGCATTCCCTTCGGCCCGGTGTTCTGGTCCGTCGACAGCAACAGCCTGATCGGCACCATCGGCGCCGCGATCATCGGACTGACGCTGCATCAGGCCGCGTACGCCGCCGAGATCGTCCGGGGTGGCGTCATCTCGGTCGACCACGGACAGCTGGAGGCCGCCGCCGCGCTGGGCATCCCCCGGTTGCGGCAGATCCGCCGGATCGTGCTGCCGCAGGCCATGCGCGCCATCCTGCCCACCGCCGGCAACGAGATCATCGGCCTGCTCAAGGGCACCTCAGTGGTCTATGTGATGGCGATCGGCGAGCTGTTCTACCAGGTGCAGGTGATCTACGGCCGCAACGGACGGGTGATCCCGCTGCTGCTGGTCGCCACGGCCTGGTACGTGGTCCTCACCTCCCTGCTGTCGGTCGCGCAGTACTACGTCGAGCGGCGGTTCGCCCGAGGCGCCGACCGTACCCCGCCGCCCACCCCGCTCCAGCGCGTCCGGCGGTTCGTACGCGACCTGCGCGCGGCGGCGGCGAGGCGCAACCAGCCCGTCATACCCCTGAAGCCCCTGGGAGACAGCCGATGAGCGACGTGATGGTGGACGTCCACGCCGTGCACAAGAGCTTCGGCCCTCTGGAGGTGCTGCGTGGCGTCGACCTCCAGGTCCGGGCCGGCGAGGTCACCGTGATCCTCGGCCCGTCCGGCTCCGGCAAGTCCACGCTGCTGCGCACGATCAACCATCTGGAGAAGGTCAACCGCGGCTGGATCAGCATCGCGGGCGAGCTCATCGGCTACCGCCGCTCGCGCGGAAAGCTGCACGAGCTGAAGGAGAAGGACGTTCTGAAGCAGCGAACCCGCATCGGGTTCGTCTTCCAGAACTTCAACCTCTTTCCGCACCTGACCGTGCTGGAGAACCTCGTCGAGGCGCCGGTCTCCGCGCTGCGCCGCCCGCGCAAGGAGGCGGAGCAGAACGCCCGTCGTCTCCTTGAGCGGGTCGGGCTGGCCGACAAGACCGACGCCTACCCGCGTCAGTTGTCCGGCGGTCAGCAGCAGCGCGTGGCGATCGCACGCGCTCTCGCCCTCGAACCGAAGGTGCTGCTCTTCGACGAGCCCACCTCGGCGCTCGATCCGGAACTGGTCGGCGAAGTCCTCGATGTCATCAAGGACTTGGCCCGCTCCGGAACCACCATGATCGTCGTGACCCACGAGATCGGCTTCGCCCGCGAGGTCGCCGACACCGTGGTGTTCATGGACGGCGGTGTCGTCGTGGAGCAGGGCCCGCCCGCGGCCGTACTCGACGACCCGCAGCACGAGCGCACTCGCGCCTTCCTCTCCAAGGTCCTCTGACCACCCCTCACCCCCGTTTCCCCATCAAGGAGCACGACCATGTCCATCACCTCGCTCACCCGCCGCACCACCGCCGCCGCGCTGGGACTCACCGCCGCTCTCGTCCTCGCCGCGTGCGGCAACCCCTCCGACGGCGGCACGACCGAGGTCGCGGACACGTCGGGCAACAAGACCACGATCAACCTGAGCCCGGACCAGAACCGCATCACCACCGACAAGGTCGACTCCATAGCCGCCCAGGTCCCGGAGGAGATCCGCAAGAGAGGCACCCTGGAGATCGTCGACTCGTCCGGCTCGGCGGCGCCCCTGACCTTCCACGCCACCGACAACAAGACCGTCATCGGCGTCGAGCCCGACATCGCCTCCCTGGTCGCCGACGTGCTCGGCCTCAAGCTGCACATCAACACCGTCTCCTGGGAGAACATCTTCGTCGGCCTCGACAGCGCCAAGTACGACGTCGGCTTCAGCAACATCACCGTCACCGAGGAGCGCAAGGAGAAGTACGACTTCGCCACCTACCGCGAGGACAACCTGGGCTTCGAAGCGAAGAAGGGCAGCGGCCTGAAGATCACCGGGCCGCAGGACGTCGCGGGCAGGACCGTCGCCGTGAGCAGCGGCACCAACCAGGAGAAGCTGCTCGTCGAGTGGAGCAAGGAGAACGAGAAGGCCGGCCGGAAGCCGGTGAACATCAAGTACTACCAGAACGACAGCGACACCTACCTCGCTCTCCAGTCCGGCCGCATCGACCTCTACCTCGGCCCCAACCCGACCGCCGCCTACCACGCGGCCACCACCGGGAAGACGGAGGTCGTCGGCACGTACTCCGGTGCCGGCGCCAGCCTCCAGGGCCTCATCGCGGCAACCACCAAGAAGGACAGCGGCCTGGCCGAGCCGCTCGCCGACGCGCTCAACGAGATCGTCGACAACGGCACCTACGCCAAGGTCCTGGAGCGCTGGGGCCTGTCCGACGAGGCCGTGACCAAGTCCGAGATCAACCCGCCCGGCCTGCCCAAGACCAACAAGTAGCCGTCGCAGGAAGCGGGGCCGCCGTACGCGGCCCCGCTCAGTCCCAGGAAACCTCACGCGCCCGAAGGGTCCGCCATGGCCACCGTCCTGTCCGTCTCCGGAAGCCCCTCCGCCACGTCTCGCACCGCCCGCCTGCTGCGCCACCTGGACAGGCGGCTGACCGCCCAGGGGCACGAGGTGATCCCGCTGGACGTCCGTACCATCCCCGCCGAGGCCCTGCTCGGCGCCGACTTCCGGCACCCGGCGATCGTCGAGGCGACCGAGCTGTTCGCCCGCGCCGACGGGGTCGTGATCGGCACACCCGTCTACAAGGCCGCCTACTCCGGGCTGCTGAAGTCCCTGCTCGACCTGCTGCCGCAGTACGGTCTGGTCGGCAAGACGGTCCTTCCGCTGGCGACCGGCGGGACGACGGCGCACGTCCTGGCGATCGACTACGCCCTGCGTCCGGTGCTCAGCTCCATGGGCGCCGCGCACATCGTGCAGGGCTGGTTCACGCTCGACAAGGACATCGCGGTGGGCGACGACGGCACCCTGACCGTCGCGCCGGGCCCGGCCGAGGCGCTCACACAGGTCGTCGACCAGTTCTCCGAAGCCCTCGGAAGCCGCAGGGCCCTGGTGGCGGCCGCCGGATGAGCACGCCGCCCGGGCGCGGCCGGCAGGGCGGTCGGCCGTGGCTGGGCTCAGATCAGCGCGTTCTTGTAGAAGATGCTGGAACGCCGGTCGCCTTCCACGCCCGTGGCGAAGCCGATGAAGAGTCGGGCCTCGCCCGCGTCCGTGCGGTAGATGGCCAGGCCCTCGGGCTCGCGGTGGTGGAGGGTGGAGCCGGCCTTGGTGAGGACGGGACCCTGCTTCACGGTTCCCGTGTTGATGTCGATGCTGGTGACGTAGGTGTTGCCGTCGCCCACGGGAGTGCCGGGCACGGGGTAGGCATCGCCCGTCAGGTAGTACATGTACGAGCCGTAGAGCGTGTAGCCCTGCGGCGTGCCGGAGATCGTCGGCTGCTGGAAGTCGACCAGGGGCGCGCTGAAGTCGCCGTTCTCGACACTTTGCAGGTCGTAGACGGCGATGCGCTTGCCGGCAGAGGTGTGGTAGCGCACGATCATGCGCTGGTAGACCGGGTCGATGGAGCAGGTGTACTCGATGCCCCCGGAGATCGGCGCGTACTTGCGCGCGCTGCTGAGGTCGGCGGAGGCCACGGTGGTGCCGGGGGTGAAGGCGAGGGTGGCCAGCTTGCTGCCGTACCCGTTGGTCCGGGCGTCGCACTCGATCCACAGGTTGGTGCCGGTGCCGCTGGGCACCGCGCCGAACGCGACGCCGTGCCCGAACCCGTCGAGGTGCATGTACGAGAGGTAGTTCCCCTGGAAGTCCATCTTGTTGATGCACAGGTCGCCCGCGGACTCGGGGCTACCGTCCCGCTTGGTCGCGATGAAGAGGTACTTGTTCACCCAGTCGAAGGCGAAGCTCTGCTGGACCCGAGGACCGTGCGTGTTCGCGGACCGGAACAGGTCGTACGAAGGCTGCGTGAGATCGAACCGCTTGGTCGCGGCCACGTCGGCCGCGGCGGTCTGCGCGCCGACACCGAGCCCGAGCGCGGCGAGCGAGGCGCCGGCACCGGTGCGTATGAGGCTGCGGCGGGAGAGGGGGGAACCCGGGGTGCGGTTCAAGGTGGGACTCCAGAGGCATGAGTCGGCGGCAGGGACAGATGATCCTATCCGCGCCGAGTGGGATCCTCATGGAGGAGCCGAGGACGGCCGGTGAAGCGCTTCCCTGAATCCCGCGGGGTCGACGAGCCCGCCACGGGGCCGGAGTTCGCGTCCTTCTCGGGACGCGGTCAGGCGGCGGGCTTGCCGGGCTGGTCGTGGGTGGAGCAGTGGATGCCACCACCGCCCGAGGCGATGGTGTCGATCTGCAGCTGGATGATGTCCCGCTCGGGGAAGTGCTCCTGAAGGATGGCCTTCGCCCGCGCGTCGGCCTTCCGGTCGCCGAACTTGGGCAGGAAGACGGCGTCGTTGGCGATGTAGAAGTTGGCGTAGGTGGACACGAAGTCGTCGCCCTCGCCGGTGATCCTGTCGAGGTCGGGCTGCGGCAGGTCGATGATCTCGAAGCGCCGGCCCCGCGCGTCGGTCGCCTTGCTGAGCACCGATCGGGCCTGGTCGGCCGAGCGGGACCAGGAGTCCGGGGGCGTACCGGGGAACGCCTGGTCCAGCAGGACGACGCCGGGCGCGGTGAAGCGTACGAGGCTGTCCACGTGCGCGTCGGTGATGTCCTCACCGCGGACGCCCGCCAGCCAGACCACCTTCTCCACACCGAGGGTCTCGACGAGCTCGTCCTCGATCTGGTCCCGGCTCTTCCCGCGGTTGCGGTTGTCGTTGACGATCGAGCTCTCGGTGAGGAGCAGGGTGCCCTCCCCGTCGGTCTCGAACGAGCCGCCCTCGGCGACGAGCGGCGCCTGCTCGCGGGGGATGCCGTACTTTCCGAGCAGCTTGCGGCCCACCTGGGCGTCGTTGGTGTGCTCCTGCTTGTTGCCCCAGCCGTTGAAGTTGAAGTCGACTCCGACGACCTCGCCGCCGTCCTCGACGAAGACAGGGACGGTGTCGCGGGCCCACAGGTCGTCGACGGCGAGCGGGACGACCTCGACCTGCTTGCCGCAGGCCCGCTGGGCCGCGGCCACCTGTTCCGGGCGGGCCATCATCACGACCGCCTCGTACTCCCCGATGGCCCGCGCGATGCGGGCGATGTCCTCCCGTACGTAGGGCAGATCGTCCTCCCAGACGGAGGCGAGGGCGGGCCAGGACATGAACGTACGGGTGTGGCTCTCCCACTCGGCGCCGAAGCGGCGCTCGCCTCCGGCGGCCCGGGTGCGGGCGGGGGCGGTGGTCGTACCCCCGCGGACGGACTCCTCGGGCCCACAGGCGGTGGCGCCGACGGCGAGGGCGCCGCCGATGCCGGCAAAGGCAAGCAGGGCCGTCCGGCGAGAGGGGGGAAAGTGGGACACGGTGTGCTCCGATCGTGGGCTGGCGAGACTATCCAGCGGCGGCGGGCGGATCGCGGTGACGCGCGCGGCGGTGGCTGTCGCGGGCCTTGGCTTCACGCGCCGGCGGCCGTGGAGACGGCTGAGCGGAGGCGTGAGGGGGATGGCCGTGGGCCTCACTCTGGCACTGACTGAATTTTCAGTCAAATTCTTGGAGACTTCACGTGATCGAGCGTTGCCCGGCCTCAGCCGACGGAGCACACGGCCCACGGCTCTCGCGGTCGCAGCCCTGCGACCTCCGCCGCGATCGCGGCCCGCATCAGCTCGGAGGCGTGGTCGACCGGGAGCACTCCGATCAGCCACCGGGTACTCAGGCCCTCCAGGAGCACCGTGAGTCGTTCGGCCGCCGCGGCGCGGGCCGTGCCGGCGGCCGTCGGGTCGACCTGGCCCAGGAGGTCCGCGATCTCCCGGACCCATTCCAGGCCCGCCCGCGCGAGCTCCTCCCGCAGCTCCGGTTCGAAGATCGCGCTGGCCCGCAGTTCGCCCCAGGCCGTGCTGTTCTCGCGCACCTCGGGGGTCTCCTGGAGCTCCAGCAGCAGCCGGCGCTCCAGCTCCCGCCGCCCGTCCTCCGGTCCCCGCGGCCCGGGTGGCCGACCGCGGGTGTACCGCTCCGCCCGGTCGCCGATGAAGCGCAGCGTGTGGCGCAGCAGGCCGGCGCGGTCGCCGAAGTGGTAGTAGACGAGCGACTTGGCGACCCGCGCCTCGGCGGCCAACTCCTCCACCCGCAGTCCGCGCACCCCGCGGCGCGCGATCACCTGGGCGGCGGCCTCGAGGATCGCCGTCTTCCGGTCCTTCACCCTGTGCTCCTTCGCGCGGATCTCATCCGAGTCCGTCCGTCCGTTATTGACTGAAACTTTAGTCAACAGGCACGATCGGGCGCGGGGCGCGGCGTGCGCCCCTCCGGCGCGGTCGCCCGGATCCCTCCGACCAGCCCGACCCGATCGATCCGCCGTTTCCGTACCGCCGAAAGAGCCGCCCATGCCCTCCGCCCAGCCGACCGGGGTTCAGCCGGTCCACTCGCCGCTGTCACCCCACGACCCCCGCGAGATCGGCGGTTACCGCGTCCACGCCCGGCTCGGCTCCGGCGGTATGGGGGTCGTCTACCTCGCCCACACTCCGGGCGGCCGGCCCATCGCCCTGAAGGTGGTCCGCGAGGACTTCGCCGCCGCCCCGGAGTTCCGGCGACGGTTCGCCCAGGAGGTCGCGAGCGCGCGCCGCATCCACGGCCTGTTCACCGCGCAGGTGGTGGACGCCGGCGTCGACGACGCCGTCCCCTGGCTCGCCACCGCCTACGTGCCGGGTCCTTCGCTCCAGCAGGTGGTCGAGCGCCACGGCCCGCTCCCCACGCGCACCGTGCTGCTCCTCCTCGCCGGAATCGCGGAGGCCCTCCAGGCCATCCACGGGGCCGGCGTGGTCCACCGCGACCTCAAGCCCGCCAACGTCCTCGTGGCCGAGGACGGCCCGCGCGTCATCGACTTCGGCATCGCGCGGGCGGCCGACGCCACCGGACTCACCGGCACCGGACTACGGATCGGCACCGCCGCGTACATGGCCCCCGAGCAGGCGCTCGGGCACGCCGTCACCCCCGCCACCGACGTCTTCGCGCTCGGCGTGCTCGCCGCCTATGTGGCCGGCGGCGCCCTGCCCTTCGGGACGGGACCCGAGTCGGCCGCCCTGTACCGCGTGGTCCACGAGCCGGCCGACCTCTCCCGCGTACCGGAGGACCTGCGCGCACTCCTCGGGCGTTGCCTGGCCAAGGATCCCCGGCAGCGGCCCACCCCGGCCGAGGTGATCACGGCCGTGCGCGCGCACCCGGCCGTGGGTCCCTCGCCGGAGTTCGGGGAGGGCTGGCTGCCCGGGGCGGTCGGACGAGAGGTCGCGCGTCGAGCGGTGGGCCCGGCCGCCCCCGAGCCCACGCTCCGCGACGGTCTCTCCCCGCACGACCGGCCCACACAGGCATCCACCCCCGCGGCCCCGGTGCCCACGGAGCGGATCGCCACGGACGACGACAGGCCGCGCCGAGCGCCGACCGGCGGCCGGCCGTCCGCACGCCCGGACCGCCGCGGGTCCCGACGCGGTCGTACGGCTCTGACCGCGGGGGCCGCCGCCGTCCTCGCCGCGCTCCTGGCGGCGGCCGGGGCGGTCCACTGGCTGGACGAGCCCGGACAGGGCGGCGCCGAGCCGGGCGTCACGTACAAGCAGGGCTACGCGGACGTCGAACTGACCGCCCCCGACGACGGCTACGAGTTCGACCTGGGCGCCGGGAAGGTGACGCCCGCCGAGACCGCCACGTGGTACCTGGCCCGTGACAAGGACGGATTCGTGCTGCCCGAGGACGTCGACGCCTTCGTCGCCTCCGGATACGCGCTCGGCCCGGCCGACTGCGAGCGGGGGGTCGACACGGAACCGGTGACGAGTCTGCCGTTCGACGAGCTCGCCGACGAGCGGCCGTTCTGCGTGCGCAGTTCCGACGGCGAGCGGCTCGTCGTGGCGCGGCTGGTCGAGACGGCCCCCAGTGGCGGTCCGATCACGGTCGTGCTGAGCCAGTACCGGAAGAACCGATGAGCGGAGCAGGGGCGGCGGGAGGCTGCGACCGGGGCGGCTGCGGCGAACGCCGTGCCCTGCGGTCCGGATAGGGTTCGTGACATGGCGTCTCGCAGTACTCAGATCCTGGAAGCGGCCGCCCGGGTGATCGCCCGGCGCGGGGTCCGCGGGCTCCGCGTGGAGGAGCTGGCCGAGGAGGCCGGGGTCTCCACCGGCCTGATCTACTACCACTTCAAGGACCGCACGGGAATCCTGCGCCACACGCTGGAGTTCATCAACGACCGCGCCGAGCGGTACACCACGGCCCAGGACCTGGAAGCGGAACCGCTGAGCCCCCGCGAGGAGCTCGACCAGATCCTGCTCCTGGAGCTCCAGGACACCCCGGAGGTGCGGGAGAACAGCACCGCCTGGGGCGAGTTGCGGGCGAGCGCCGTCTTCGACCCCGTCCTGCGCGAGGACCTCGCCCGGGCGACCTTGGTGTGGGTGCAGGAGGTGGCCGCGCTCCTGGGACAGGTGCAGCCGCTGGCGCCGGCCGCACGGCTCGCCTCCGCCGCGGAACGGCTCACCGCCCTGCTCGAGGGGCTGAGCATGCGCTGGCTCAGCGGCGGCATCGCGATCGACCACGCACGCGGCCTCATGGCGGAGGCCATCGAGGTGGAGCTGGCTCGACTGCGGCAGGCGTAGAGGGCCGCGGTCCGCCGCGGTGCGGCGCCGGCCTCGCCGGTGCGACCGGGCCCGGCACCCCTCCTTGTACGGAGGTCGGTTCGGGCATGCGCGGGCTCTTGACTGAATTTTCAGTCAGTGCCACAGTGAGGCATCGCCGGGCTCCGCCGGCCGCTCCTCCTCGATGCGGTCGAACGCCATGAGAAGCCCCGGCTCCCTCGCTCTCTCCCCGCCTTCGCAGGGGAGAAAGGAAGCAACCATGTACGCCACGTACGCGAGGTCGACATGCCGCTGACACCCACGGAGCGGGACCGCCTGCTGCTGTTCACCGCCGCCGAACTCGCCCGGGCCCGCCACGCGCGCGGTCTGCGGCTCAACGTCCCCGAGGCGACCGCGCTCATCGCGGACACCGTCTGCGAGGCCGCCCGCGACGGACTGCGCCTGGCCGAGGCGATCGAGGCGGGCCGTTCGGTCCTGGGCGCGGACGACGTGCTGCCCGGTGTCGTCGACGTGGTCACCGAGATCCAGATCGAGGCCGTCTTCGACGACGGCACGCGGCTCGCCGCCGTCGCCGAGCCGTTCGGGGCGCGGGAGCGGAACGACGGCGCCCCCGGCGCCGTGCTGCCCGGCCCCGTCGCCCTGGTCGCCCCCGAGCCGGTGGTCACCATGACCGTCCGCAACACGGCCACGGTGCCGGTCAGTGTGACCTCGCACTTCCACTTCTTCGAGGCCAACCCGCGTCTCGACTTCGACCGGGCCGCCGCGTACGGCATGCGCCTGACCGCCTCCGCCGGCTCGTCGACCCGGTTCGACCCCGGGCAGGCAGTCGATGTGGGGCTGGTCCCGATCGGCGGAGCGCGCGTCGTCACCGGCTTCGCCGGCCTGGTCGACGGCCCCCTCGACGCTCCCGGCGCCCGCGCGCTGGCCCTGGCGCGGGCCGCCGCCTGCGGATACCTGGGCGCGGAGCCCCAGCACGACGCCTCGGAAGGGATACGGGCATGAGCAGACCGACGCGGCACGGCGACCACTGCGCCCCCGGGCGCAGCCGGCACCTCGATCCGTACGAGTACGCCTCCGTGCACGGCCCGCGGGCCGGCGACCGTGTCCGCCTCGGTGACTCCGGTCTCGTCGTGCGCGTCGAGTCCGACTCCCAGAAGCCGGGGGACGAGTTCCTGGCCGGTTTCGGGAAGACCGCCCGTGACGGCATGCACCTGAAGGCCGCCGCGGTCCGGGAGACCTGTGACGTCGTGATCAGCAACGTGCTCGTGATCGACGCCGTTCAGGGCATCCGCAAGGTGTCTATCGGTATTCGTGAGGGCCGGATCCATGCCATCGGGTGCGCCGGGAACCCCGACACCCTCGACGGTGTCGACGTGGTCGTCGGGACCGGGACGACCATGATCCCGGGGGAAGGGCTGATCGCCACCGCCGGTGCCGTCGACACCCACGTCCACCTGCTCTCGCCCCGCATCATGGAGGCATCCCTGGCGAGTGGCGTCACCACGATCATCGGACAGGAGATCGGCCCGAGCTGGGGCGTCGGCGTCAACTCACCGTGGGCCCTCAGGCACGCCTTCAACGCCTTCGACGCCTGGCCGGTCAACATCGGTTTCCTCGCCCGAGGTTCGTCCTCGGATCCGGCGCCGCTGGTGGAGGCGCTGGCGGAGGGTGGGGCGTCCGGTTTCAAGGTGCACGAGGACATGGGTGCCCATACGCGGGCGCTGGACACGGCGCTGCGGGTGGCGGAGGAGCACGACGTCCAAGTGGCGCTGCACAGCGACGGCCTGAACGAATGCCTCTCCGTCGAGGACACGCTCAAGGTCCTCGATGGCCGGACGATCCATGCCTTCCATATCGAGGGCTGCGGCGGTGGGCACGTACCGAACGTCCTGAAGATGGCGGGCGTGCCGAACGTCATCGGCTCCTCCACCAATCCCACGCTGCCGTTCGGCCGCGACGCGGTCGCCGAGCACTACGGGATGATCGTCTCCGTCCACGACCTGAAGACCGACCTGCCCGGCGACGCCGCGATGGCGCGCGACCGGATCCGGGCCGGGACGATGGGGGCGGAGGACGTCCTGCACGACCTCGGCGCGATCGGGATCACCTCCTCCGACGCGCAGGGGATGGGAAGGGCCGGCGAGACCGTACGCCGGACCTTCGCCATGGCCGGGAAGATGAAGGCCGAGCTGGGGCCCCTTCTTCCCTATAACGGGGAGAACGGCGACGGCGCGCACGACGACAACGCGCGCGTGCTCCGCTACATGGCCAAGCTCACCATCAACCCGGCGATCGCCCACGGCCTCGCGCACGAGATCGGTTCGATCGAGGTCGGCAAGATGGCTGACATCGTGCTGTGGCGGCCGGAGTTCTTCGGCGCCAAGCCCCAGATGGTCATCAAGAACGGCTTTCCCGCCTATGGCGTGACCGGTGACCCCAACGCCGCCACCGGCACCTGCGAACCCCTCGTCCTCGGCCCGCTGTTCGGCGCCCACGGTGCCGCCCCCGCGGACCTCTCCGTGGCCTTCGTCAGCCGCGCCGCGGCCGAATCCGGCTCCTCGGGCCGTCCGTACGACGCCCTCGCCACCCGCCGTCGCCGGGTCGCCGTGCGCGGCACCCGCGGCATCGGCCCCGGCGACCTGCTGCTCAACTCCCGGACCGGCGACGTCCAGGTCGACGGCCGCACCGGCCTGGTGACCCTCGACGGGGCGCCGATCCGCTCCGAGCCGGCGCACGAGGTCTCACTCAGCCGCCTCTACTTCCTCTGACACTCAGGTGATTCCTGGGCTGATTCCCGGGCCTTCTCACACCCAGTGTCTTGACTGAAAATTCAGTTAGGGCCCACGATCCCACCCAACGCTCGAAGAGAGAGACCTCTGATGACCGGTTTCCGTATGCCCGCCGAGTGGTCCGAGCACGAGGGCTGCCTGATGGCCTGGCCCAGCCGTGTGGACCTGTGGGACGGCGTGCTCGACGCCGTGAAGTGGGAGTACTCCGACGTCGCCCGCGCCATCGCCCGCTTCGAACCCGTCACGATGGTCGCCCCGCCGGGATTCGGCGACGACGTCCGCGCCCACTGCGGCGGCGACGTCACCGTCGTGGAACTGCCCCTCGACGACTCCTGGTTCCGCGACTCCGCGCCGCTGTTCGTCCTGGACGGCGACGGACGCCGGGCCGGCGTCGACTTCCGCTTCAACGCCTGGGGCCGCAAGCACCACCCGTACGACTCCGACGACCGGATCAGCGCCCTGCTCCTGGAGCACCTCGGCGTCGAGCGCGTCGCCTCGGACATGATCCTGGAGGGCGGGGCGATCACCGTCGACGGCGAGGGCACCCTCATCACCACCGAGCAGTGTCTCCTTCACCCCAACCGCAACCCGGACATGACCCGGGAGCAGATCGAGGCCGAGTTGAAGGCACGGCTCGGCGTCGAGAAGGTCATCTGGCTGCCGTACGGCGGACTGCTCGACACCGAGACCGACGGCCATGTCGACGGAGTCTGCGCTTTCGCCGCCCCCGGCAGGGTCGTCGTCTCGCTGCCCGACGACCCCCAGCACCCCGACTACGCCCGGATGCGTGCGAATCGTGCCGTCCTGGAGGTCTCGACCGACGCCCGCGGCCGCGCCCTGGAGATCGTCGACGTCCCCCAGACCGCGTTCGCCGAGGTCGCCGGCGCCCGCGTCGAGGTCTCGTACCTGAACTACTACGTCGCCAACGGCGGTGTCGTCGTCCCGGTCGCCGGGGTGTCCCAGGACCTGGCCGCCATGGAGGTGATCGCCGCCGCGTATCCGGATCGGAAGGTCGTCGGCGTGCCGGCTCCGGTGATCGCGTACGGCGGCGGCGGAGTCCACTGCATCACCCAGCAGATCCCGGTGGTCCGCCCCACGGCGTAACCCCGCAGGAAACCCCTCACCCTCCTCCTGCCGTACCGAAAGTGAGCGCGACGATGAGCAGCACCGCACCGCCCCCGCCCCGCGTCTCGAGACGCCGCCTCGCCAGGACCGCGCTCGCGGCCCTCGCCTCGGCTGCCGCCCTCGCCGCCGTCACCGCGCTCGCGGCCTGCGCCGGCCCGCCCCGTGGCGGGGCCGACGGAACCGGTGCCTCGTTCGCTCTCTCGGTCGGCACCCCCGAGCCCCAAGGGGACATCGACTCCTTCACATGGGCGCTCTACGCGGAACCGCCCACGCTCGACCACACGATGGCGTTCGACTACCCGCAGAACACCATCCTCTCCAACGTCTGCGAGAGCCTGATGCGCTGGACGCCCGGGCTCACCCTCGAACCCGGACTCGCGGAGAAGGCGACCAACCCCGAGCCGACGACGTGGGTGTACGACCTGCGGCGCGATGTGCGGTTCCACGACGGCCGGACCATGACGGCGGACGACGTCGTCTTCAGCCTCGGCCGCCAGACCGACCCGAAGAACGCCGCCGCCTGGGCGCAGAACTTCCAGAACGTCGCCTCCATACGCAAGACCGGCCCCCTCCAGGTGACCGTCCGGTTGAAGAAGCCCGACTCGCAGTTCCCCCAGTACATGGCGACCGCCGCCGGCGTCGTCGCCTCCAAGGCCGGGGTCACGGCGGCGGGCGCCGACTACGGCGCCTCCGGTGGCCTCGCCTGCACCGGCCCGTTCACCCTCGGCGACTGGCAGAAGGGGCAGTCACTCGAACTGAGGCGCTTCGACGGCTACTGGGGCATCCGGGCCAAGGCCGGAAAGGTCGTCTTCCGCTTCCTCACCGACCCGTCCGCCCGGACGAACGCCCTGCTCAGCGGCGAGGTCGACGGCGGCTACCTCATCCCGACCGAGAGCTACGGACGCCTCAGGGACAGCGGCGTCGGCACCCTCTACTTCGGCGAGGGCCTCAGCACCGTCAACCTCGGCATCACGAACATGAAGGGCCCGCTCGGCGACGTCCGCGTGCGCCGGGCGCTCTCCCTCGCCCTGGACCGCACCGGGTTCGTGCAGGCCGGCCTCGGCGGCGCGGGCACCGTCACCAGCTCCCTCACCACCCGCGCCGCCTGGGCGGGTGCCTCGCCCGAGGTGCGCAAGGCGGCCTTCGACGGGCTGCCGCCGACCACCCGGGACGTCGAGAAGGCGCGAGCCCTGGTCAAGGAGGCCGGCGCCACCGGCACGACCCTGACCGTCGCCACCAGCTCCATCGGCCAGGACGTCTCCCTCCTCGCCACCGCCGTCCAGGCCGCGGGCACCGAGATCGGGCTGAGGATCGACCTGAAGTCCGTCGCCCCCAACGCGTTCACGGCTCTCTTCACCGACCCGGAGGCGCGCGAGGGCATCGACGCGTTCCCGCTCACCTACTACGACTCGATCACCGACCCGCTCGACCTCCTGACGAACTTCAGGACCGGCGCGTACCTCAACTTCGCCGGATACAGCGACAAGCGGTACGACGAACTCGTCGCGCAGGCCACCGCCACCTACGACAAGGACCGCCGCCTGCGCATCGAGAGCGAGCTCCAGAAGCACGCCGCCGAACGGCTGCCCTGGATCCCCGTCGCGGAGTGGCCCACCGCCGTCTTCCTCAACAAGCGGATCACCGGCGCCCCCACCACCATCGCGTACATGTACTACCCGTGGGCCGCGGGCGTGGGGGCCGCACGATGAGCTTCGCCAGATTCGCCGCACGCAGGGCCGCCGAAATGGCGGTCACCCTCCTCGTCGCCTCGTTCGTCGTCTTCGGAGCCATGTACCTGGCGCCCGGCAGCCCCGCGAGCTTCCTGCTCTCCGGCCGTTCGGCCTCGCCCGAGGCGCTCGCCGCCGTCAATGCCCGCTACCACCTCGACGACCCGTTCGCGCTGCGCTATCTGCACTGGCTCGGTGACGTGGTCCAGGGCGACTTCGGCCGGTCCCTCACCTACCGCACCGAGGTCTCCCGGCTCCTCGCCGACCGCTTGCCCACCACTCTGCTCCTGATCACCATGGCGCTGGTCGTGGTCGTCACCGCCGGACTCCTCCTCGGCCGGATCGCCGCCGTACGCGGCGGCACCACCGACGCCACCGTCCTCGTCGCCACCACCTTCGCCGTCGGCACCCCGTCCTTCGTCGCCGCCGTCCTGCTCCAGGGGCTCCTCGCCGTCAAGCTCGGCTGGTTCCCGAGCAGCGGCGCCGGCGACGGATTCCTCGACATGGTGTGGCATCTGACCCTGCCCGCCCTCGCCCTCGCTCTGTACCTGATCGGCATGCTCGCCCGCGTCACCCGCACCGCCATGCTCGAAGCCCTCGACAGCGAGCACGTGACCGTGGCGCGCAGCCGGGGCGTGCCCGAACGCCTGGTCATCCGCCGCCATGTGCTGCGCAACTCGCTCGGAACCGTGCTCACCACCGGCGGCCTGATCGTCTCCACGCTGCTCGTCTGCACGATCCTCGTGGAGACGGCCTTCAGCATCGGCGGCATCGGCCAGCTCCTCGAACTGGCCACCACGACCAAGGACTTCCCGACCGTGCAGGCCATCTCCCTCGTCATCGTGGCGCTGTTCATGGCCGTGAACCTGGTCGTCGACCTCGTACTGCCGCTTGTCGACCCGCGGATCACCCTCGGTACGAGAGGGGCCGCCGCATGACCGCCGTCCTCACCCGGCGCCCCGGCCTCGCCAAGGTCCGTGCCGGCTCCGGCCGTTCGCCCCTCCACCTCGCCGGCCTCGGCTTCGTGGGCCTGGTCGTCCTCGCGGCGCTGTCCGCGCCGTGGCTCGTGCCGCACGACCCCAACGCGGTCGACCTCGGCGCCGCGCTCGCCGGACCCTCCGCCGACCACCCGCTCGGCGTCGACGCCGCGGGCCGTGACACCCTCTCCCGGCTGCTCCTCGGCGCCCGGACCTCCCTGCTCGGTCCGCTCGGCGTGGTCGTCTTCTCCACCCTCGCCGGGGTGGCCGTCGGCACCGCCGCGGCATGGCGCGGCGGCTGGCTGGACTCCGTCCTGTCCCGCTCGACCGAACTCGTCTTCGCCTTCCCCGGCATGCTGCTCGCGATCCTGGTCGTCTCCGTGTACGGGGAGGGCCTGCTCGCCCCCGTCGTGGCTCTGGGCCTCGCATACCTCCCGTACGTCAGCCGGCTCACGCGCTCCCTCGTCCTGGCCGAACGCGCCCGCCCGTACGTCAGCGCCTACCTCGTCCAGGGGCACTCGGCGCTCCAGATCTGTCTGCGTCATGTCGTGCCCAACATCGCCCCCGTGGTCCTCGCCCAGTCCACCATCAACTTCGGCTACGCCCTCATGGACCTGGCCGGCCTGTCCTTCCTCGGCCTCGGCGTGCCTCCGCTCACCCCCGACTGGGGTCGCATGGTCTTCGACGGCCAGACCGCCGTCCAGCACGGCTACCCGCTCTCCGCGATCCTGCCGTGCGTCCTCGTCGTGCTGACCGTCGTCGCGTTCAACGTGGTCGGGGAGCACTGGGCCGACCGCGTCGCAAGGAGAGACCGATGACCCCTTCCGCTTCGTCGCCCCCCACGCTCGACATCCGGGGACTGCGCCTCACCCTCCCCGGTCTGGCCCGCCCCGTCCTCGACGGCGTGGACCTCACCGTCGGTCCGGGCGAGACCGTCGCCCTCGTCGGCGAGTCAGGCTCCGGGAAGTCCCTCACCTCGCGCAGCGCCCTCGGACTGCTGCCCACCGGAGCCGCCACCGAGGGCACCGTCCTGGTCGAGGGCCACGACGTCCTCACCATGGCCGCCGACCGGCTGCGCGGCGTACGCGCGGGCACCGCCGCCATGATCTTCCAGGACCCGCGGGCCGCCCTCAATCCACTGCGCCGCATCGGCGACTTCCTCACCGAGGGAGCCCGCTCGGCCGGAGTCATGGACGAGAAGGCCGCTGCCGCCCGCGCCGCCGAACTCCTCACGGCGGTGGGCCTGGACGACACCGTCCTGCGGAAGTACCCGAGCCAGGTGTCCGGAGGCATGCTCCAAAGGGTGGTGATCGCGGCCGCGCTCATGGGCGACCCCGCCCTCCTGCTCGCCGACGAACCGACCACCGCCCTCGACGTCACCACCCAGGCCGAGGTGATCGCCCTCCTCGCCCGCCTCCGCGCGCGCTTCCGCACCGGCCTGCTGTTCGTCACCCACGACCTCGACCTGGCGGCGGCGATCAGCGACCGCGTGTACGTGATGTACGCCGGGAGGATCGCCGAGTCCGGCCCCGCCGACGTCCTCTTCGAGCGCCCCCGGCATCCGTACACCGCGGCCCTGCTCGCCTCCGCGCCGCGCCTCACCACCCCCGGCGGCCGGCTCGCCGCCATCCCGGGACAGCCGCCCGACCCGTACACCCCGCTGACCGGCTGCGGCTTCGCCGCCCGCTGTCCGCTCGCGACCCGGACCTGCCGGGAAGCGGCTCCGGAAGCGGCGCCGGCCCCCGGCCGGCCCGAACACCTCACGGCCTGCCACCACAGTGACCGGCTCGCGCGAGAAGGAGCGGTCCTCGATGCCTGAACCCCTGCTGCGCGCCATCGACCTGAGCCGCGCCTTCGGCACCGTACGGGCTGTGGACGGGGTGTCCTTCACCCTGCCCGAGGGCGGCTCGCTCGGCATCGTCGGCGGCTCGGGCTCCGGCAAGACCACCACCGCGCGCATCATCGTCGGCCTGGAGCGGGCCGACGGAGGGGAGGTGCGGGTACGGGGCCGAGCCCGGCCGGCCCGGGTACGCGGACGGGAGCAGCGCCTGGCCCGGGCCCGTGAGGTGCAGATGGTCTTCCAGGACCCCTACCTCTCCCTCGACCCCCGAACGAGCGTCGAGCGGGTCCTGCGCGAGACGCTGCGCCTGCACTTCCCGGAACGCGACCCCGATCCCCGTGTCCGCGAGCTGCTCGACCAGGTCGGCCTCGGCACGCGCGCCGCTGACGCCCTGCCCCGGCACCTCTCCGGCGGCCAGCGTCAGCGCGTCGCCATCGCCCGCGCCCTCGCCGTCGAGCCGGCCGTCCTCGTCCTGGACGAGGCGGTCGCCGCCCTCGACGTCTCCGTGCAGGCCCAGATCCTCAACCTGCTCGCCGACATCCGCGCACAGACCACGATCGCCTACCTCTTCATCACCCACGACCTCGGCGTGGTCCGGTGCGTCACCGACGAGGTCCTCGTCATGCGCCACGGCCGCGTCGTCGAGGCCGGTGCCACCGCCGAGGTGCTCGCCGCGCCTGGGCACCCGTACACCCGGCTGCTCCTGGACTCCGTACCGCGCCCCGGCTGGAACCCGGACCGGATCGCGGCCGCCCGCCAGGAGCTGTCGACCCCGCAGGCAACCCTCACACAGGAGGCATGAATGAACCGAGGCATGAACCGGCGCGGCTTCCTCGCGGCGGCCGGACTGACCGCCGCAGGTGCCGCCCTCGCAACGACCACCACCGGAAAGGCGCGCGCCGCCGCGGGCGCCTTCCGCGTCCCGGTCGAGGACACCCGCCACACCCGTACGTGGATGGCCTGGCCGGACAGCACCGCGATATGGCCCGGCAAACTGAGCGGCGTTCAGGCGGACATCTCCCTGATCGCCCGTACCATCGCGACGTACGAACCCGTCGTCATGTGCGCGAACCCCGGGAGCGCCGCCAAGGCCCGCTCGATGTGCGGGTCCTCGGTCACCGTCATCAGCTCCATCCCCGTCGACGACTGCTGGATGCGCGACACCGGGCCCGTCTTCCGCACCGACGGGGCCGGCGGTCTCGACGCCGTGGGCCTCAACTTCAACGGCTGGGGCAACAAGCAGACCCACGCCAAGGACGCCCTCGTCGCCGAGCGGATCGCCGCCTGGGTCGGCGTCCCGTTCACGTCCGCCGACCTGGTGGGCGAGGGCGGCGCCATCGAGCAGGACGGTGCCGGCACCCTGATGGCCACCCGCAGCAGCCTCGTGAACGGCAACCGCAATCCCGGGATGTCGGAGAGCCGACTGGCCGCGGCCATGTGCGAGGCGTACGGCGCCTCCAAGGTCATCTGGTTCGACGGCGTCTACGGCCAGGACATCACCGACGACCACGTCGACGCCACGTCCCGCTTCCTGGCCCCCGGCGAGGCCCTCGTCCAGATGCCCCTCTCCAGCGACACCGACGCCTACGCCCGCGACGCGCGCCGGCAGTACAGCGTCCTGTCCGCCTCGACGACCGCGACCGGCCGCGCCATGGACGTGATGCGCCTCCAGGGCCCGGACTACGACAAGATCCGCTCCACCAACCGGAACTTCCTCGCCTCCTACGCCAACTTCTACCTCTGCAACGGCGCCGTCATCAGCGCCCACTTCGGCGACACGAGGGCGGACGAGGCGGCGAGGGCGACGCTGGCCCGGCTCTACCCGGACCGCGTCATCGAGCAGCTGAACATCGACCGCCTCGGCACGGGCGGCGGTGGCATCCACTGCGTGACCCAGCAGCAGCCCGCCGCGTAGCGCCGACTCCTACAGCCAGTCCCGCCGCTTGAAGATGAAGTACAGGCTCGTGCACACCAGCGCCATCAGGCCGATCGCGAACGGGTAGCCGAACGTCCAGTTCAGCTCCGGCATCGCGTCGAAGTTCATGCCGTAGATCGTTCCCACGAGTGTGGGTGCAAAGAGGATGGCGGCCCACGAGGAGATCTTCTTGATCTCCTCGTTCTGCTCGAAGCCCGCCTCCGCCAGTGCCCGCATCTCCGCGTTCTGCTGCTGGGTCACCAGGGTCGCGTTCACCGTCAGGATCTCCGTCAGGGCCTGGCGGAAGCCGTCCACGCGTTCGCTGGTGTGGGTGACGTGGTCGGCCACGTCGCGGAGGTAGCGCTGGAGTTCCTCGTCCGTGCCGTATTTGGCGAAGCCTGCCATCAGGCCGTGGAGCATGCCCACCAAGGGGCGGGTGGCGCGTTGGAACTCGACCATTTCGCGGGAGAGTTCGTAGATGCGACGGGACACCGCGGGGTCGCCGCCGAAGACCTCGGTCTCGATCTCGTCGATGTCGTTCTGGACGCCCGCGACCACCGGGGCGTAGCCGTCGACCACCGCGTCCAGGATCGCGTACAGGACCGCCTCCGGGCCGAGGGCCAGCAGGTCCGGGTTCTCCTCCATGCGGTGGCGGACCGCCGACAGGTCCGGGGCCGCTCCGTGGCGGACCGTGATCACGAAGTCCTGGCCCACGAAGATGTGGAGCTCGCCGAAGTCCACCTCCTCCTGGGCGTCCAGGTAGCGGGCCGCGCGCAGGACCACGAAGAGGGTGTCGCCGTACCGTTCCAGCTTCGGGCGCTGATGCGCCTCCAGGGCGTCCTCGACGGCCAGCTCGTGGAGGTCGAACTCGCCTGCCAGGGAGTGGAGTTCTGACTCCGTCGGGCGGTGCAGGCCGATCCAGGCCATGCCGTCCGGGTGCTCGCGCAGCTGGCGGAACGTCTCGGCCAGTGTCGCGGGGGAGGAGACTCTGCGGCCTTCCCGGTAGAGGGTGGCCTGCACCACGCTCGGCCGGTCGGTCGGGTCGGCCCCGGGTGCGGACTGCTGCGGCTCCGGCTGCTGCGGCGCGGCCGGCGGTTCCGGCTGGCGGCGCCAGGCTGCGCGGGGGCGGCGCTCCGACATCGTGGGGTCCATCTCCGTGTGCATGATCGGGCCAAGGTCTCCGGGCAGGATATACGGGGTGAATCCCCGCAGCGCGACGGAGCGGGGAGGCCCGCGCAAGGGGGCCCCCGGCCCGGTGCCGGGCGGGATTGCGGACGGTATCTGTCCGCAATCCCGGACGTAGCGTGCCGAGCATGGCATCCAACGCCGGCCCTGTGGCGCGGCGCCGCCCCCGTTACGGCAGCAACCCCGCCCTCCGTGCCGCCACCACCGCCTCCCAGCGTGTGTGCGCGCCCAGCTTCCGCATCGTGGAGCGGAGGTAGCCCTTCACCGTTTCCGGGCGCAGTCCGAGGCGGTCCGCCGCCGTCGCGTTCGTCGCTCCCGACGCCACCGCCGCCAGTACGTCCAGCTCGCGCGGGGTCAGCGCCACCCCCGGTGGGCGTTCCGGTCCCGCCGAGGCCGACTCCAGACGGCCGCACACCGCCAGGAGCCGGGCCCGCAGTCGCGGGTCCGCGACCTGCGGGGCCAGTTCGCGCAGCTCGCCGTGCGCCTGGCGGACCTCCTCCCACGAGGGCCCCGTGGTCGGCCTCGCGTCCGCTCCCGCCAACAGCTGCCGCACCTCGTCCCGTACCGCCAGCGCCTGCTCCACGTCCCGCGCCGCCGCCACCGCCGCGTCGGCGATGCGCTCGCCCAGCGGCAGGGCGTCCCGCAGCGCCCCGTACAGCACGCCGCGCACCTTCCTGCGCACGACGACGGGGACCGCGATCACCGAACGCAGACCCTCCGCCGAGACGGGGCCGTCGTACTCGTGCGTGATGTGCCGCGCCGACGGATAGTCCACGACGGCGCACGGCCGCGCCAAGGCCAGGCACTTCCCGCCCAGGCCGCTGCCCGCGGAGATCGCGAGTCCGTACAGGGCCGGGGTGACGGCCCCGTTCAGTTCCGCGATCCGCAGCGGCCTGCCCTCGTGCAGCAGTCCGCCGAAGACCACCTGCAGCCCGGTGGCGCGGCGCAGCCGCAGGAGAGCCCCGCGCATCTCCACCGCTTCCATCTGCTCCGGCACGCGACACTCCTTCACCCCCGAACGGGGGTAGTGAGACCTGGGTCACTGATTACACGATGTCGGTGACCGGTCCCGCAACGAGGAGGACACATGACGGCTACCACCGCGACGGAGAGGTTCCGGGCCGCCCGCGACTTCCTGCTCCAGCACCGCGAGGACTACGAGACGGCCTGCGAGGGCTTCGCCTGGCCCCGCCCGGACCGGTTCAACTGGGCCCTGGAGTGGTTCGACGTCATCGCGGCCGGCAACGACAGGACCGCGCTGCACATCGTCGAGGAGGACGGCACCGAGACGAAGGTGACGTTCGCCGAGATGGCCGCCCGCTCCGACCGGGTGGCCAACTGGCTCCTCTCCTGGGGCGTACGGGCGGGCGACCGGATCATCGTCATGCTCGGCAACCAGGCGGAGTTGTGGGAGACCGCGCTCGCCGCGATGAAGCTGCGCGCCGTCGTCATCCCCGCCACCCCGCTCCTCGGCCCCGTCGACCTGCGCGACCGCGTCGAGCGGGGCCGGGTGCGGCACGTGATCGTGCGCGCCGAGGACGCCGCCAAGTTCGACGACGTGCCGGGGGAGTACACCCGGATCGTGGTGGGAGGAGAGCGGAGCGGCTGGCTCTCGTACGAGGAGGCGTCGGACGCCTCCGTCCGATTCGAGCCGGACGGCTTCACGCACGCCGACGACCCGCTGATGCTGTACTTCACCTCCGGCACGACCGCCCGGCCCAAGCTGGTCGAGCACACCCACACCTCGTACCCGGTCGGCCATCTCGCCACCATGTACTGGATCGGTCTCAAGCCCGGCGACGTGCATCTGAACATCTCCTCGCCGGGCTGGGCCAAGCACGCCTGGTCCAACCTGTTCGCCCCGTGGAACGCCGAGGCGACCGTCTTCATCCACAACTACACCCGCTTCGACCCGGCCCGGCTGATGGCCGAGATGGAGCGCAACGGCGTCACCAGCTTCTGCGCGCCGCCCACCGTCTGGCGCATGCTGATCCAGGCCGACCTGACGCAGCTCACGAACCCGCCGCGCGAGGTCGTCGCGGCAGGCGAGCCGCTCAACCCCGAGGTCATCGAGTCCGTGCGACGGGCCTGGGGCGTCACCATCCGGGACGGCTTCGGTCAGACCGAGACCGCCGTCCAGGTCTCCAACAGCCCCGGCCAGCGCCTCAAGGAAGGCTCGATGGGCCGTCCGAGCCCCGGCTTCCGGGTCACTCTCGTCGACCCGGTGAGCGGCAAGGCGGACGTCGAGGAGGGCGAGATCTGCCTCGATCTGTCCACCGACCCGGTCGGCCTGATGACCGGCTACCACGGCGACCCGGAGCGCACGGCCGAGGCGATGGCCGGCGGCTACTACCGCACGGGCGACATCGGCTCGCGGGACGAAGAGGGGTACATCACCTACATCGGGCGGGCCGACGACGTCTTCAAGGCCTCCGACTACAAGATCTCGCCGTTCGAGCTGGAGAGCGCGCTGCTTGAGCACGAGGCGGTGGCCGAGGCGGCCGTCGTCCCGGCCCCGGACCCGCTGCGGCTCGCCGTCCCGAAGGCGTACGTCGTCCTCGCGGACGGCTGGGAGCCGGGAGAGGAGACGGCGAAGGCGCTCTTCGCCCACTCGCGCGCGGTGCTCGCCCCGTACAAGCGGGTACGGCGCATCGAGTTCGCCGAGCTGCCGAAGACGGTCTCGGGCAAGATCCGTCGGATCGAGCTGCGCGAGCGCACGGCGAAGGGCCAGGGCACGGAGTACGCGGAGGGGGACCTCGCATGACGCTCTCCTACGCACACGGGGCGAGCTCCACCCACCTCCTCGGCGACACCATCGGCGCCAACCTCGACCGGGCGGTCGCGACCTGGCCCGAGCGCGAGGCGCTCGTCGACGTGCCGACCGGGCGCCGCTGGACGTACGCCGAATTCGGCGCGGACGTCGAGAAGTTGGCGGACGCACTGCTCGGCAGCGGGGTCGCCAAGGGCGACCGGGTCGGCATCTGGGCGGTGAACTGTGCCGAGTGGGTGCTCGTCCAGTACGCCACCGCCCGCATCGGCGCCATCATGGTGAACATCAACCCGGCCTACCGCGCCCACGAGTTGGAGTACGTACTCAAGCAGGCGGGCATCTCCCTCCTCTTCGCCTCCCTCGCGCACAAGACGAGCGACTACCGGGCGATGGTGGGGCAAGTCGACGGCAACTGCCCCGAGTTGCGGGAAACCGTCTACTTCGGTGACGCGAGCTGGGACGACCTGCTCTCCCGTACGGCGGGGGAACTGCGCCCCGCCACGCTGTCCTGCGACGAGCCGGTCAACATCCAGTACACCTCGGGCACCACGGGCTTCCCCAAGGGCGCGACCCTCTCCCACCACAACATCCTCAACAACGGGTACTTCGTGGGCGAGATGATCGCCTACACCGAGCAGGACCGGATCTGCATCCCCGTCCCCTTCTACCACTGCTTCGGCATGGTCATGGGGAACCTCGCGGCCACCTCGCACGGCGCCTGCATGGTGATCCCCGCGCCGTCCTTCGACCCCGCCGCCACCCTCCGCGCGGTCGAGCAGGAGCGGTGCACCTCGCTCTACGGCGTGCCCACGATGTTCATCGCGGAGCTGAACCTCCCCGACTTCGCCTCGTACGACCTCTCCACCCTCCGCACCGGGATCATGGCGGGCTCGCCGTGCCCGGTGGAGGTGATGAAGCGGGTCGTCGCCGAGATGAACATGGCCGAGGTGTCGATCTGTTACGGCATGACGGAGACCTCGCCCGTCTCCACCCAGACCCGGCGCGACGACGACCTGGAGCGCCGTACCGGCACAGTCGGCCGGGTCATGCCACACGTCGAGGTGAAGATCGTCGACCCGGCCGACGGGCACACGGTGGAGCGCGGGACCGCCGGCGAGCTCTGCACCCGCGGCTACAGCGTGATGCTCGGCTACTGGAGCGAGCCCGACAAGACCGCCGAGGCCGTGGACGCCGGCCGCTGGATGCACACCGGCGACCTGGCGGTGATGCGCGAGGACGGCTACGTCCAGATCGTCGGCCGCATCAAGGACATGATCATCCGCGGCGGGGAGAACGTGTACCCGCGCGAGATCGAGGAGTTCCTCTACGGCTACGAGAAGATCGCCGACGTCCAGGTCGTCGGTGTCCCCGACGATCGCTACGGCGAGGAGATCCTCGCCTGCGTGATCCCGCGCGACCTCGCGGACCCGCCGAGCCTGGACGACATCACGGCGTACTGCCGCGACCGGCTGGCGCACTACAAGATCCCGCGCCGGGTGGAGATCCTTGCGGAGTTCCCGATGACGGTGAGCGGGAAGGTGCGGAAGGTGGAGCTGAGGCAGCGCTACGGAGCGGGGTAGACCGGTCGGAGCCCGGCCCCGGCCAGTTCGCGCCGCATGCAGACCCGGGGCCAGGTCGCCAGACCGTGGGCGGCCTCGGCCCGCTGGATGGCGCGCAGGCCGGCGGTGAGGTCCGGGTCGGACTCGGCGAGGGGACGGAAGCCGAGGCGCGTGTAGTACGGGGCGTTCCAGGGGACCTCGGTGAAGGTCGTCAGGGTCAGCGCGCTCAGCCCCCGCCCGGCCGCGTCCGCCGCCAGATGGTCGATGAGCGAGCGGCCGATCCCGCGGCGGGCGACGGCCGGGTGCACCGACACCTGCTCGATGTGGGCGGCCCCGTCGACCGGGTCCGCCAGCAGGTACGCCACCGGGCGGTCGGTCGCGTCGACGGCCACCCAGGCACGGCCGGCCCGCCGGTAGGAGTCCAGGACGTCAAGCGGCAGGGGTTCGTCGTCGGCGATGACCGCCATGCCGAGGGAACGGAAGGGTTCGCCCGCGGCCCGCTCGATGTCCTGGAGCAGCGGGAGTTCGGCCGGTGCGGCCGCTCGGATGCGCATAGGACAGTATGGCGCGCCGTCAGTCGGAGCCGCCGCCCCCTCCGCTCCAGCCACCGTCGCCTCCGCCGCCGAACCAGCCGCGGCCGGTGGCGTAGCCGTCCGTACCGCCGCCCCGGCCGAGCAGCCCGCCGTCGCGCGAGAAGCGGGGGAGGAAGAGGGCGAGCGCGGGATCACCGTAGAGAGCCACGTACAGCAGGACCAGATTGCCGTCCGTGACCTCCCGGCGATGGGCGGGCAGCGGATGCCGTTCGCGCAGCCCCGCGAGGAGGCGGCGGGCGGCGCGGGTCGTCGGCGGCAGGAACAGGCAGGCCAGCGCGGCGCCGGCCGGCAGGGCGCCGAGGCCGAGCGCCAGCGCGAGGGCCCCGCCGGCGGGGCCGGTGATCAGCAGGCCGGCCGGGATCGTCGCCGCCGCGCCGACGAGCAGGGCCCGTGCCGTCAGCAGGCGTCCGCGCGGGCGCAGCAGCCCCGACCGGCCGAGCTCGGCGCGCAGGGCGTCGACGGCCCGTCGCGCCCGGGGCTGGGAGGCCAGCACCCGGAGGCCCAGGGCGCGGCGGAGCGAGCTGTGCACCCCCAGCTGGACGGGGTCACGGGTCCGTCCGGGTCCGCCGTTGGCCCGAATCGTGCCCTTCCGGCCGGCGGCCACCGCACCGCGCTGGTGCAGTGCGACCAGCGCCACGACGACGACGGCCCGCCGCCCGCCCCGGAGCAACGCCAGGGCCTGTGGGGCGAGTTCGGCCCGTCCGGGGCTGCGGGTTCGCAACAGGGCCAGTGCCAGGAGCAGTTGCGCGCAGGACGCACCGATGAACCACCACATCTCCCACGGCATGACGCCCCACCCCCGAGGGTGTTGTGCCCGGGGGAGTGTGATCGTCACGCGTGAATGGCCGAAATCTGAGGTTCTTTTGAGATTCGGGGCCCGCGCTAGAGCTTTCCCCACACGCGGACGACGCGGTGACCGCCGAGCGCCACGGCAAAGGCGTCGAGGAAGCGGGGAGCGAACTCGGGCCAGTCCCAGAACTCGAAACCGAGGTACGCGAAGGCGTAGGCGTCGTCGGCCCAGCTCCAGGCGGTCAGGTCGCCGGTCCGGCCGCACACGGCGCAGACGACGGCGGCCGCGCCGGTGTCGTACCAGGTGGAGACGGCCTCGCCGAAGGGCTCCCAGGCGCCTTCGACCGGCTCCCAGTCGTCTGTGTAGAACGCGGTGCGCGAGGCACAGTGCGGGCAGGTGGCGTGCTGAGCGTCGTCCTGGCCCGAGTGGAACACCGTGCGCCCGACCTCGATCCTCAGTCCCTCGCTCGGCTCCCCGTCCTCGTACGCGACGGCCGACGCCCACCGAGGGCCGGGCGGATGACCGAGCGGCGCGCCGAGGACGCAGTCGGTGCGCTCGGCGCGCACGATGCCCTGCGCGACGAGCCAGTCGACGGCGCGCGCGGCGAGCGCGGGCGCCTCCGTGGGGGTGGCGTCGAGGTCGACGACGGTCTGGAAGTGGCTGCCCATGTCCGTGACCGTAGAGGGTGCCACCGACAGAGGGGCTTCTAGGCGCCGGTCGTGATCAGCTCGTCCGCCGGGGTGTTGACCGGCTGGGGCGTGCCGGTGAGGTCGAGGACGAAGAGAGGGATGCCGAGCTCGTCCGCGCGGGAGCGGGCTTCGGGGGTGTAGCCGGCGAGTGAGAAGAAGACGCTCACGGCCGAGCTGCTGAGTCCGTTGAGCCAGAGGCACTCGACGGCCCGCAGTGCGGCGGGGCGCGTGCTCGGGTCGACCTGGGCGACGAGCCCGGGCGCCCGCAGGTCGACCCCGGACGCGGTCCGCTCCTCGGGCTGGACGACGTTCCGGAACCCGAGCCAGCGCAGGTACCCGGCGGACGCGGCGACCGCGTCCCGGGCGGTACGGATGGTCACGGGCCGGAACGAGGGCCTCGGGGGCGCGGGGTGCGAGGCGGTGGGCGGCAGCGGAATGTGCGCGGGGTAACGCTCGGCGAAGGCCCGACGCCGTCCGGCTCCGGACCCGGCGGCGGCCGGGTGCTCGTCCACCCCGTGGCCGGCCTCGCCGCCGAGGCCCACGGACGGGTGCCCGCTTCCGTGCCCCGCGGCGGAGGCCGGGTGCCCTCCGTCGGCGCTCCGCGTCGCCTCGGGGCCGGTGGCCGGGTGGCCGCCGCCCTGCGCGTCGGCGCCGGTGGCCGGGGACCCGCTGTCCTGGCACCCGCCGTCCCGGGCTTCCGCCGCCTGGCCGGTACCCCCGGCGTCCGGGCCGGCTCCGGCGCCGGGCCTGGCCGCGCCGGTCGCGCCTGTCTGGCCGTGCCCGTCGGGGCCGAGGAGACCAGCGCCGCGCCCGGTGGCGTCATGGTCGGCGCCCGTACCGCCGCCGTGGGCGCGTCCGGCGCGCCCGTCCGGGCCGCCGGACGCCGTGTCCTGGCCCGCGCCGGGCCCGCCAGGCGTTCCAGGCGTTCCGAGGTGGTCCATGGGGTCCCGCACGCCGTGGACCCCGCCCGTGGGGGCGCCCGGCGCGACGGCCGTGCCCGGACCCAGGTCGCCCGCTCGACCCGGTGACGTACCGCCGTCGGCCGGACCCGCCTCGTGGACCGGGACGCGGAGGACCGTGCCGCAGACGCAGCCCAGCTCCGGGTGGGGCCATTCGTCCTGGCGGCCGCAGGCGACGCAGCGGACCGCGACCCACTCGTCCGTCCAGTTACGGTGCGTGACCGGCTCTCCCGTCGCCCCGGGTATCACCGGCGGCACGACCGGGGTGCCGCAGGCGCACGGGAAGACCGGTGCGGCGTACGGCTGCGTACGGAGGCATTCCGGGCAGCGCACCGGTACCGACTCACCCACACCGAACCCCACGCCGGACCCCCTGTCTTCCCGCCCCCATCGTCCACCAATCCGCCACGGGAGGGGAGGGAGTTCGGCCAACGTCCGAGCCCCCTCTCTTGACGGCTCTCGGCCCCCCGACCTACATTGCTTCCACATAGTAGAACAATACTTCCGCAATACGGAAACGAGCCCACGTGACGGTGGCGCATCCGTTTCCGCCTGGCCGAAGCAGGAGCCCTCCATGCCTCGTATGACCGCCGCCGCAGCGGCCGTTGAGATCCTCAAGCGCGAAGGCGTCACCAACGCGTTCGGCGTGCCCGGCGCGGCGATCAACCCCTTCTACCGCGAGCTCAAGAACGTGGGCGGCATCGCCCACACCCTCGCCCGCCACGTCGAGGGCGCGTCCCACATGGCCGAGGGCTACACCCGTGCCAAGGCCGGCAACATCGGTGTCTGCATCGGTACCTCCGGCCCCGCCGGAACCGACATGATCACTGGCCTGTACTCGGCCATCGCGGACTCGATCCCGATCCTGTGCATCACCGGCCAGGCCCCGGTCTCGAAGCTCCACAAGGAGGACTTCCAGGCCGTCGACATCGCCTCGATCGCCAAGCCGGTCACCAAGGCCGCGACGACCGTCCTCGAGGCCGCGCAGGTCCCGGGCGTCTTCCAGCAGGCCTTCCACCTGATGCGCTCCGGCCGTCCCGGCCCGGTCCTCATCGACCTGCCGATCGACGTCCAGCTGACCGAGATCGAGTTCGACCCGGAGACCTACGAGCCGCTGCCGGTCTACAAGCCGTCCGCCACCCGCGCGCAGGCCGAGAAGGCGCTGAACTTCCTCCTGGAGTCCGAGCGCCCGCTGATCGTCGCCGGTGGCGGCATCATCAACGCCGACGCCTCCGACCTGCTGGTCGAGTTCGCCGAGCTCACCAACATCCCGGTCATCTCCACCCTCATGGGCTGGGGCACCATCCCGGACGACCACGAGCTGGCCGCCGGCATGGTCGGTGTCCAGACCGCGCACCGCTACGGCAACGCGACCTTCCTGGAGTCGGACTTCGTCCTCGGCATCGGCAACCGCTGGGCCAACCGCCACACCGGTTACAACATGGACGCCTACACCAAGGGCCGGAAGTTCGTCCACGTCGACATCGAGCCGACCCAGATCGGCAAGATCTTCGCCCCGGACTACGGCATCGCCTCCGACGCCAAGGTCGCCCTCGAGCTCTTCATCGAGATCGCCAAGGAGCTCAAGGCCGCGGGCAAGCTCCCGGACTTCACCGCCTGGGCCGAGTCCGCGCAGGAGCGCAAGGCCACCCTGTTGCGCCGTACCAACTTCGACAACATCCCGATCAAGCCGCAGCGCGTGTACGAGGAGATGAACAAGGCCTTCGGCCCGGAGACGCGCTACGTCACCACCATCGGCCTCTCGCAGATCGCCGCCGCGCAGTTCCTGCACGTCTACAAGCCGCGCCACTGGATCAACTGCGGCCAGGCGGGCCCGCTCGGCTGGACGATCCCGGCCGCCATCGGTGCCGCCACCGCGGACCGGGAGACCCCGATCGTCGCCCTCTCCGGCGACTACGACTTCCAGTTCATGATCGAGGAGCTGGCGGTCGCCGCCCAGCACAAGGTCCCCTACGTCCACGTTCTCGTGAACAACGCCTACCTGGGCCTGATCCGTCAGGCGCAGGGCAACCTGGGCATCAACTTCGAGGTCAACCTCGAGTTCGAGAACATCAACACTCCGGAGATCGGCGTCTACGGCGTCGACCACGTCAAGGTCGCCGAGGGTCTGGGCGTCAAGGCCATCCGCGTCACCGACCCGGACAAGCTGGGCGAGGCCTTCGAGGAGGCCAAGAAGCTGGCCGTCGAGCACCAGGTCCCGGTCGTCGTCGAGGCGATCCTGGAGCGCATCACCAACATCGCGATGAGCAAGACGGTCGACATGAGCGACGTCACCGAGTTCGAGGAGATCGCCACCGAGCCCGGCCACGCGCCGACCGCGATCAAGGCCCTGAAGGTCTGATCTCGCGGATCACCGATCGGCCCCCGCTCCGAGAGCACCGGAGCGGGGGCCGATCCGTGCCCGGTCGCTCCGAGCCCGTGCGCTCTACGCCCGCCCCCTCTGCGCCCGTACCAGCGCCGCCCCGGCCTCCGTCCAGTCGTAGAGGACGGACCGCCCCGCCCTTCTCCGCCGTACGAGCCGGGCGTCGAGCAGCACCTTCAGATGCCGCCCCACCGAGCCGAGCCCCTGCCCCGTCAGCGCCACCAACTGGCTGGTGGACGTGGGGGATTCCAGCCGTACGAGCACATTGGCCCGCGCACTCCCGAGCAGCGCGGCAAGGGCCGAAGGGACGGCCGGGCCCTCCGTGTCGGCCAGGGCTCCCGCACACGGGTAGACGATCGCGTACCGCTCCGTCCCCTCCCAGGACACCCAACCCCTGCTCGGCGTCACCGGCACGAAGAGCAGCCGCGCTCCGGCGACCGAACGCGGCGGATGGTCCCGGGTGTTGATCTGGAGGCGGCCCTCGCCCAGCCAGCGCATCTTCCCCGGGCACAGCTCGTCCAGGGCCGCCGCCCACCCTCCCTGGGTCAGCCGTGCCGTGCGCGCCAGCACATCGGCCTCCAGGATCCGCCGGCGCCGAGGCCAGGTCGGCAGGACCGTCTCCCGCCACACCCAGGTGAGCAACTCGGCCATCCGGTACGGCAGATCGGTCGCCGACGCCAGCGGCTCGGGGACCGGCCCGCCCAGCGACACCGCCAGATCCGCCACCGCCGCCGCGGGTGGGGTCTCGCGGATCCGCGTCAACTCCTCTTCGAAGCTCCGCTCACCGTCGCCCACCGGGGTCGGCGTCACGAAGTCGGCGTTCCACGAGGTCCCGAGCGCGGCCGGCACCAGCAGCGCGTCGATCGGTTCGCCCGCAAGTCGGGCCCGGTAGGCGGGCAGATGGGTCTCCAGCCACTTCCGCTCTCCCGGGTGAGCGGTCTTCCTCAGGTCCAGGGTCTGCAGCGCGGCCGCCGCCTCGGCCAGCGGGGAGAGCAGAAACCGGCTGCCCGCGAGCGCGTCCGCGTCGATCTGCCACCAGCCCATGCGCGCCAACTCCCCTTGTTTCGCCACCCCGCGAAACAATAACGCCCGTCCCACCGGCGGCCGGAGACTCCGCCGCATGCGCAGCTACCGCGAGCTCTTCCGTACGCCCGAGTTCACCCCACTCTTCCTCACCTGCTCCGTCCAGGTCGCCGCCCAGACGGTGGCCGGCCTCGGCCTCGCCACGCTCGTCTTCCGGCAGACCGGATCCCCCCTCCTCTCCTCCCTCGCTCTCTTCGGCCCCTCGCTCGCCCAGCTGCTCGGCGCCGCCACGCTCCTCTCGGCCGCCGACCGGCTCCCTCCGCGCGCCGCGCTTGCCGGCATGGCCCTGTTCTTCGCCGTGGGCACCGCCACGACGGCCGTCCCGGGCCTGCCGATCGGGGTGGTCTTCGCGATCCTGCTCGCGCACGGGCTCGTCGGATCCGTGGGCGGCGGGGTGCGCTACGGACTCCTCGGGGAGATCCTGCCCCGCGACGGCTATCTGCTGGGCCGCTCGGTGATGAACATGGCGGTCGGCGCCTGCCAGATCGCCGGGTTCGCGGCCGGCGGCCTGCTGGTCGCCCTGCTCTCCCCGCGCGGCACCGTCCTGACCGGCGCCGCCCTCTACCTCGCCGCGGCCCTCCTGGCCCGCTCCGGCCTCTCCCGACGCGCCCCGCGCGCCACCGGCCGGGCCTCGGCCGCCGAGACCTGGCGGACGAACGGACGGCTGTGGTCCTCCCGGGCCCGCCGCCGGGTGTACGTCGCGCTGTGGGTGCCCAACGGGCTGATCGTGGGCTGCGAGTCGCTGTTTGTGCCGTACGACCCCGAGCGCGCCGGGCTGCTCTTCGCCTGCGGCGCGCTCGGGATGCTGGCGGGGGACACGCTCGTGGGCCGGTTCGTGCCGAGCGGGCTCCGCCGCCGCCTCGCCGCCCCGCTGCAGGCCCTGCTCGCAGCCCCGTTCCTGCTGTTCGCGCTGGATCCGGGGCTGCCCTGGGCGCTCGCGGCCGTGACCGTCTCCGCCGTCGGCTACGGCGCGAGCCTGCTGTACCAGGAGCGGCTCATGGCCCTCGTACCGAACGAGCTGAGCGGTCACGCCCTCGGGCTGCACACCTCGGGCATGCTCGCCCTCCAGGGACTGAGCGCGGCGCTGGCCGGCGCCGTCGCCCAGTACACCTCGCCGCGTACGGCGATCGTCGTGCTCGCCCTCGCCTCACTCGCCGTGACGGTGACACTCGCCCTTACTCAGGGGCCTTCGAGCGGACCACGACCGTCTCCTCGCAAGGCCCGTCAGCGAACAGCTTGAGCGCCTCCACCTCGTCCTTGTCGGCGCTCAGGCCCCAGCGCAGCTTGGTGCCCACCCACTCGGCGACGTAGCGGCAGTACTGGGTGGAGGCGGACGGCACCCAGTCGGCGGGGTCGCGGCCGGCCTTGTCCTTCCGGCTGCGGGCCGTGACGGCGACGAGCGTGCCGGGCGATCCCTGGTCGTTGGCGTACTTCTCGCGCCGGGCCGCCGTCCAGCCGGAGGCGCCCGACTCCCAGGCCTCGTTGAGGGAGACGACGTGGTCGACGCGGAGGGCGGCGGGGTCGGTGACGGTCTGGCCGTCGTAGTACGAGGTCCACTTCCCGCCCGTGAGCACGCACCCCTTGCCGGTCCTCGGGGCGTCGACGGCCTCCTCCAGGAGGACCTCGGCGCGGGTGTCGCAGCCGTCCGCGGGGTCGAGCCCGGCGTTCCAGTGGCGGAAGGCGGAGACCTTGTAGCCGTCGGGGTCCTCGGAAGCCTCGGTGAGGTCGGCGAGGGCGTCGGGGAAGAGGACGACGCCTGCCGACAGGGCCGGGGAGGGCACGGCGAGCGGGGACAGGATCAGCGCGAGCGGGGTCAGGCCCCGCACCAGGTTCTTGATCATGTACGAGTGGATAGCGGCGGGGGAGGGGCGCAGAGGGGGAGAACCGCGGTGCGCTCGCCCGTGCGGGTGTGGATCTTCACCGCAGAAACGATGCGCTGGGGCCCGTACGACCCCGCACGGGGGCCGTGCGTCCTCGTACAGAGGGAACGCGCAAGAGCGCGGAACCAAGGACCGTAAACCTGGTTCCGCGCTCTCGTTGTGCCCGCCCGACGGTGCGAGGCTGGCGCGACAGGACGTTCGCGCCGCCGGGCGGAGTCTTGGGGGAGGTGTGGGGCGTTGGGACCGCGGCGGCGACGACGGGCTGCCCGGGGATCCCTTCCTTCAGGTCAAGAAGGGGCCCGGTTCGCCCTTACCACCGCACTGGCTCGTGCGCCGCCGCGGTCCTCACGCTGTCCGTTCCGCCGGCCACCCCTCATCCGGGCCGTCGGTCCGGACGGCGTACGACAGCTGACCTCCCGTCACCTGCCGTACGCGGTCTGGAAACTGACGAGATCAGTCCTCGCGCAGCGCGCGGACCGCCTCCTCCACGCGCTTGCCGTAGTCCGCGTCGGCGGCGGCGAAGTGCGCGATGTTCTTCTCGATCACGTCCTCGCGGGAGACCTGGGAGAGGCCACCGGCGATGTTGGCGATCAGACGCTTCTTCTCGTCCTCGGACATCAGGCGGTAGAGCTCACCGGCCTGGAAGAAGTGGTCGTCCTTGGCGTGCTCGGGGGCCGCGTGGGTGCCGGTCCAGCCGTGGATCGCCAGCGGGGCGGAGAGCGCCTCGTCGGTCTGCGAGGGACCGGAGTACGAGTTGGGCTCGTAGTTCTTGTCGTGGCGCGAGCCCTGGCGGGTGGCCATGAAGCCGTCGCGGCCGTAGTTCTCGGCCACGGTCGCCTTCGGGGCGTTCACCGGCAGCTGGGTGTGGTTGACACCGAGGCGGTAGCGGTGGGCGTCCGCGTAGGCGAAGAGGCGGCCCTGGAGCATCTTGTCCGGCGACGGGCCGATGCCCGGGACGAAGTTGTTCGGGGAGAACGCGGCCTGCTCGACCTCGGCGAAGACGTTGTCCGGGTTGCGGTCGAGGACCAGACGGCCCACGCGCTGCAGCGGGTAGTCGCTGTGCGGCCACACCTTGGTGAGGTCGAACGGGTTGAAGCGGTAGTCCGCGGCCTCGGCGGCCGGCATGACCTGGACGTACAGGGTCCACGAGGGGTTAACACCGCGCTCGATGGCCTGCAGCAGGTCGGTCTGGTGCGAGTTCGCGTCCTGGCCGACGAGCTCGGCGGCCTGCTCGGCGGAGAGGGAGCGGATGCCCTGGTTCGTCTTGAAGTGGTACTTGACGAAGAAGGCCTCGCCCGCCTCGTTGGTCCACTGGTAGGTGTGCGAGCCGTAGCCGTTCAT
This sequence comes from Streptomyces sp. NPDC059875, assembly GCF_042731085.1. Lineage (NCBI taxonomy): Bacteria > Bacillati > Actinomycetota > Actinomycetes > Kitasatosporales > Streptomycetaceae > Streptomyces > Streptomyces sp. NPDC059875. The sequence continues at coordinate 154,630 of NZ_JBHWJZ010000011.1, read as the reverse complement.
GTGACGGTACGAGGCCGGGATGCCGCGATCGCCCATGAGCCAGGTGATCTGGTGCGTCGCCTCGGGGGCGTGCGCCCAGAAGTCCCAGACGTTGTCCGGCTCCTGCTTGCCCGTGAAGGGGTCGCGCTTCTGGGAGTGGATGAAGTCGGGGAACTTGATCGGGTCCTTGATGAAGAACACCGGGGTGTTGTTGCCGACGAGGTCGTAGTTGCCCTCTTCGGTGTAGAACTTCAGCGCGAAGCCGCGCGGGTCACGGACGGCGTCCGCGCCACCGAGCGAGTCGGCCACGGTGGAGAAGCGGATGAACGTCTCGGTCCGCTTGCCGACCTCGGAGAGGAAGGAAGCCTTGGTGAAGCCGGTGACGTCGTCGGTCACCTCGAAGTAGCCGTACGCGCCGGAGCCGCGGGCGTGCACCACACGCTCCGGGATCCGCTCACGGTTGAAGCGCGCCAGCTTCTCGAGCAGGTGCTGGTCCTGCAGGAGGATGGGGCCACCGACGCCGGCGGTGGCGGAGTTCTGGTTGTCGGCGACGGGGGCGCCGGACTCGGTCGTAAGCACGCGCTTCGACATCGTGACCTTCCGTACGGGAGCTGCACTGCTGGGGTGCTCTGGAGCGTAAATTCGCTCCGAATGCGACGTCAACAGTTTGTTGAAAATGAAGTGTGGTGTTCCGGACGGCGGCGACGCCTGGGCGCGACAGGACAGTTGTCAGCGCCGCCGCCATCCGGAAATCTGGGGCCCGCGCGATGCGGGCGGTGGATCAGACCTGCTGGCCGGAGAGGCGCTCGACGGCGCGCAGCAGGGCCGAGTGGTCCAGGCCGCCGTCGCCCTGCGCACGCAGGGAGGCGACGAGCTGGGCGACGACGGCACCGACCGGGAGGGCCGCGCCGACGTTGCGGGCGGCGTCGGTGACGATGCCCATGTCCTTGTGGTGCAGGTCGATCCGGAAGCCGGGCTTGAAGTCCCGGTTCAGGAAGTTGTCCTTCTTGCGGGTCAGGACCGTGGAGCCGGCCAGACCGCCGTTGAGGACGTCCAGGGCGGCCTGGAGGTTCACGCCGGACTTCTCGAGGAAGACCACGGCCTCGGCGCACGCCTGGATGTTGACGGCGACGATGAGCTGGTTGGCGGCCTTCACCGTCTGGCCGGAGCCGTGCGGACCGCACAGGACGATGGTCTTGCCGAGGGCCTCGAGGATCGGCAGGGCCTCGTCGAAGTCGGCCTGCTCGCCACCCACCATGATCGACAGGACGGCCTCGATGGCGCCGGCCTCGCCGCCGGACACCGGGGCGTCCAGGACGCGGATGCCCTTCTCGGCGGCGTTCTTGGCGAGGTCGACCGAGGTCTGCGGGGTGATCGACGACATGTCGACGATCAGCGCGCCCTGCTTCGCGTTCTCCAGGATGCCCTCGGGGCCGTAGGAGATGGCCTCGACCTGCGGGGACGCGGGCACCATCGTGATGACCACGTCGGCGTCCTTGACGGCCTCGGCGATCGAGCCGGCGACGGTGCCACCGGCGGCGGCCAGGCGGTCCAGCTTGTCCTGCTCCAGGGTGAAGCCGGTGACGGAGTAGCCCGCCTTGATCAGGTTCTCGGACATGGGGGAGCCCATGATGCCGAGGCCGATCCATGCGATCTTGGGAAGTGCGCTCATGGTGAGGGTGCCTCTCGAAAACAGGTGGTACGGGGAGGAAGTCAGCGGGCCGCGCGGGCCTCGGCCGGGAGCCACTCGAAGGACGCGGCGGCGTCGGCGGCCTTGTACTCCAGGCCGACCCAGCCGTCGTAACCGGCCTTCTTGAGCTCGTCCAGGAGCTGCTCCAGCGGGAGCTCGCCGGTGCCCGGCGCGCCACGGCCCGGGTTGTCGGCGATCTGGACGTGACCGGTCTTGTCGGCGTACTGCGCGATGACCTGGCTGACGTCCTCGCCGTTCATCGACAGGTGGTAGATGTCGAGGAGGAACTTGGCGTTGCCGAGCCCGGTGGCCGCGTTGACCTTGTCGACGACCTCGATCGCGGAGGGGGCGCTCACCAGCGGGTAGAGCGGCGACTCCGGCTTGTTCAGGGTCTCGATCAGCAGGATCGCGCCGATCCGGTCGGCCGCGCGGGCCGCCAGGACCAGGTTCTCCAGGGCGAGGGCGTCCTGGATCTGCGGGTCGACGCCCTCCACGCGGTTGCCGTAGAGCGCGTTGAGCGCCTTGCAGCCGACCGAGGCGGCGAAGTCCGCCGCCACGTCGATGTTGGCGCGGAAGCGGTCCGACTCCTCACCGGGCACGGAGAGGGCGCCGCGGTCGGGGCCGGGCAGCTGACCGGCGTAGAAGTTCAGGCCCACCAGCTGGGTGCCGGCGTCGTCCAGAGCCTTCTTGAGCGCGTCGAGCTCGCTCTGGTCGGGGGTGGCGGTGTCGATCCAGGGCCACCACAGCTCGACCGCGGTGAAGCCCGCCGCGGCGGCAGCCGCGGGGCGCTCCAGAAGCGGGAGTTCCGTGAAGAGGATCGACAGGTTCACATCGAAGCGCTGGTCCGTGTATCCCATGAGGGGCGGCGCTCCTTCCGTATTGCGGAAGTAACTTTCTGTCTGACGGAATGTTGCAAGGGGAGCGGCTGCCTTGTCAAGAGGGTCCGGCAGCTCAGGGCTGCCGTCGGCCGACTCCCGGCCAGTAGCGTGGGGGCATGGTGCGTTTGAAAGTGGAGTTCACGACCGAGCCGTTCGACCTGGACGAGGCGCCGGCGCATGCGGTCGTGGCTCGTGAGGTCATCCAGGCGGCCGAGCTGGACGCGGTGGATGTCGGTCCGTTCGGAAACACGGCTGAGGGGGGCGCCGACGCCGTGCTGACGGCCGTGGACGCGCTCCTGCGCAAGTCCCTGGCGGCGGGCGCGACGCGCGTCTCCCTGCAGGTCAATGTGATCGGGGAGGAGTCGTGACCGAGCACCCCCTGGTCGCGGCCGTGAAGCCGCTGGTCGACGCGATGGGCGCGGAGATGCTCGTCCCCGAGCAGGCGCAGCCCGATGACGTGGTGCTCGCCTGGGAGGGAGAGGACGTCCTCGCCGTACGGCTGCCGCAGCTCTCGGACTCGCTGGATCACATTCTGGCCGCCATGGAGCGCCGGCACGGGATGCCGCTGGCCGAGCTGGACCGCAAGGCGAAGCAGGAGGCCGTCCGGATGCTCGAGGCACGCGGTGCCTTCTCCGTACGCCATGGAGTGGAGACGGTGGCGGGGGCGCTGGGCGTCAGCCGCTTCACCGTGTACAACTACTTGAACAGGGAAAATGCCGCCAAGAACGGCTAGTTGATCATGTGTGGCCACAAGCCGTCGTCCGGATGTCGGGACGACGGCTTTTGTGTGGCCGACTTTTCAACAAAGTGTTGACGTGGTGTTGCGGAGGGCGTTAGCTATCCGCAGCCCGTCCGATGCACAGCGAAAAACAGCCACGGAGGCTTCCCGTGACTTCAGGTACGACTCCGGGCCTCGCCCGGTTCAACACCTCGGCGGACAGCGACGCTGTCGCCGCACTCCATGAGGTGTGTTCCAGCTCGGCGTGGGGGAGCAGGATTCTCGCCCAGCGCCCGTACGCCACCGCCGAAGCCCTCTTCCTCGCCAGCGACGCCGCCATGGCCGAACTGACCGCCGAGGATCTGGCCGAGGCGATGGCGGGCCACCCGCCGATCGGTCGTCCGAAGGCAGGGGACCCGACCTCGTCCCGCGAGCAGAGCGGGATGGCCGGCGCCTCCGAGGAGCTCAAGGCCGAGATGCTCGAGCTCAACCTGGCCTACCAGGACAAGTTCGGTCATGTCTTCCTGATCTGCGCCACCGGCAAGACCGGCGAGCAGATGCGCGACGCGGTCCGCGAGCGGATCGAGCACACGCCCGAGCAGGAGCGGGAGATCGTCCGCGCCGAACTGGGCAAGATCAACCGCATCCGGCTGACCCGTCTCGTAGAGACCGTCGAGGAAGAGAGCGCATGAGCACCGACACCACCGCTTCGGTGTCCACCCACATCCTGGACACCAGCATCGGCCGCCCCGCCGAGGGCGTGGCCATCACGCTCGCGGCCCGCAGCGGCTTCGACGCGCAGTGGGTCACGCTCGGTGGCTCCGCCACCGACGCGGACGGGCGCTGCAAGGACCTGCCGGCGCTGCCGGAGGGCACCACCCACGTACGTCTCGACTTCGAGACCGAGGCGTATTTCTCCAATAAGCACAGTTTCAAGAAGCAAGCCGAGGCGCAGCAGGACGCCCCCCGCGTAAGGGACAGCGGCGCGTTCTTCCCGGAAGTGACCATCACCTTCGCGGTGACTCCGGGCGAGCACTACCACGTACCGCTGCTGCTCAACCCGTTCGGCTACTCCGTTTACCGAGGGAGCTAGCAGACATGCCCACGATTCTCGGCCAGAACCAGTACGGCAAAGCAGAGAACCGCGTCGTCAAGATCACGCGGGACGGCGACACCCACCACATCAAGGACCTGAACGTCTCCGTCGCCCTCTCCGGCGACCTCGACGACGTCCACCTCACCGGCTCCAACGCCCACTGCCTGCCCACCGACACGACCAAGAACACCGTGTACGCCTTCGCCAAGGAGTACGGGATCGAGTCGGCGGAGCAGTTCGGCATCCACCTGGCGCGTCACTTCGTGACCAGTCAGGAGCCGATCCACCGGGCCCGGATCCGGATCGAGGAGTACTCCTGGGAGCGCATCGCGACCTCGGACGCCAACTCCAAGTTCATCGGCGCCGAAGAGGTCAACCACTCCTTCGCCCGCAAGGGCCAGGAGACCCGCGTCACCCAGATCACCTACGACGGTGAGAAGTGGGAGGTCATCTCCGGCCTCAAGGACCTCATCGTCATGAACTCCACCAACTCGGAGTTCTGGGGCTACATCAAGGACAAGTACACGACGCTCCAGGAGGCGTACGACCGCATCCTGGCCACGCAGGTCTCCGGTCGCTGGCGGTTCAACTGGACCGACGACGAGCAGCGGATGCCCAACTGGGAGAAGTCCTACGAGCAGACGCGCAAGCACATGCTCCAGGCCTTCGCCGAGACGTACTCGTACTCGCTGCAGCAGACGCTGTACCAGATGGCCACCCGGATCATCAGCCACCGTTCGGAGATCGACGAGGTCCGCTTCTCGCTCCCGAACAAGCACCACTTCCTCGTGGACCTGGAGCCCTTCGGGCTCAAGAACGACAACGAGGTCTACTACGCCGCCGACCGCCCGTACGGCCTCATCGAGGCCACGGTGCTGCGCGACGGAGCCACGGCGCAGATCCCGGTCGACATGACCAACCTCTAAGCGCACCTCGTGGCCGCCCCCGCCCGCCCGCAGTCGGGCGGGGGCAGTCACCACCGGAGGGACCTACCAATGGCACAGCCCGCACTGGGGCCGGCACCCGCAGAAAGCCCGCCGTCGCTGGTGGCGCCCTGCTCGTCCTCGGCGCGTTCCCGGTCCTCGGAGCGGTCGTGCCGATGGTCCCGATGCCGGTCCTCGGGGGTGCCGGTGTCGTCCTCCTCGGCTCGATCGTCGTCTCCGGAATCCGTACCCTTTCGGAAGCCGGACTCGACGACAGCTCCCACATCATCCCGGTGGCCGTCGCGCTCGGAGCGGGCATCATCCCGCTCGCCGCGCCCACCTTCTACGCCGACTTCCCGGCCTGGGCACAGACCGTGCTCGGCTCCGGCATCAGCGCCGGAGCGCTCGTCGCGGTCACGCTCCACCTGTTCTTCCACCATCTCGGCACCCGGAGCCGTCACGCGGCTCCGGCACTCAAATCCTCCTAGGGTCCTGCCGTGCCCACACAACCCCCGAGGAATGAAGGAAGCACCGCCATGGCAGCACCTTCGACTGTCGAGCGCATCGTCATCGAGAACTGTGCGATCGCGACCGTAGACGCCAACGACACCGAGTACGCCTCCGGGTACCTCGTCGTCGCCGGCAACAAGATCGAGTCCATCGGCGCCGGCAAGGCCCCCGAGGGCCTGGAGAACGTGGTCCGCCGGATCGACGCCACCGGTCATCTGGTGACGCCCGGCCTGGTCAACACCCACCACCACTTCTACCAGTGGATCACCCGGGGTCTGGCCACCGACCACAACCTCTTCAACTGGCTGGTCGCGCTCTACCCGACCTGGTCGCGCATCGACGAGTCGATGGCCCGCGTCGCCGCGCAGGGCTCGCTCGCGATGATGGCCCGCGGTGGTGTCACCACCGCGATGGACCACCACTACGTCTACCCGCAGGGCTCCGGCGACCTGTCCGGCGCCATCATCGGCGCCGCCAAGGACATGGGTGTCCGCTTCACCCTCGCCCGCGGTTCCATGGACCGCAGCGAGAAGGACGGCGGCCTGCCGCCGGACTTCGCCGTCGAGACGACCGAGGGTGCGCTCATCGCCACCGAGGAGACCGTCAAGAAGCACCACGACGCCTCCTTCGACGCGATGACCCAGGTCGCCGTCGCCCCCTGCTCCCCCTTCTCCATCTCCACCGAGCTGCTGCGGGAGGGCGCCGCGCTCGGCCGCCGTCTCGGCGTGCGCATGCACACCCACGGCTCGGAGACCGTGGAGGAGGAGAAGTTCTGCCACGAGCTCTTCGGCATGGGCCCGACGGACTACTTCGAGTCCACCGGCTTCCTCGGCGAGGACGTGTGGATGGCGCACTGCGTCCACATGAACGACTCCGACATCGAGGCCTTCGCCCGTACGAAGACCGGTGTCGCCCACTGCCCGTCCTCCAACGCGCGGCTGGCCGCCGGCATCGCCCGCGTCCCGGACATGCTGCGCGCCGGCGTCCCGGTCGGCCTCGGTGTCGACGGCACCGCCTCCAACGAGTCGGGCGAGCTCCACACCGAGCTGCGCAACGCGCTCCTCATCAACCGCCTCGGCGTCCACCGCGAGGCTGCGCTCAACGCCCGCCAGGCCCTGCGCCTCGGTACGTACGGTGGCGCGCAGGTCCTCGGCCGCGCCGACAACATCGGTTCCCTGGAGGCCGGCAAGCTCGCCGACTTCGTGCTCTGGAAGATCGACGGCATCGGCCACTCCTCGATCGCCGACCCGGTCACCGCGATCGTGTTCGGCGCCGCTGCCCCGGTGACGGCCTCGTTCGTCAACGGCAAGCAGATCGTCGAGAACAACCGCCTGCTGTTCGCGGACGAAGAGGCGATCGCCCGCGACGCGCGCGCGGAGGCTCAGCGCCTGGCCCGGATCACGGCCCAGGCCTGACCTCCCCCAAGAGTCCGACCGAGGGGGACGGCCCTCGGTCGGAAGCCACGGACCCGAGCGGGGCCCGTGGCCGGCCGGACGGGGGGTGCCCGTACGAAAAGAGGTGCGGCACCCCCCGGACGGTCGACATGTGACCGGCCTCCCTCGGCACTCCGAGCGCGGTACCCCCACGCCCGCGCGACCGCATGTCCCCCCTGTAGTTACCGCTTTTCCTCATGAGCCGCACCCGTGAGGCGCACGACCTGCACCGCTTTGCACCACCTCCATGACACCCACGTCTCCGCCGACGTGTTACCCGACCGGAGGAACCGCCGTGGCCACCAAGCCCAGGTTTCGCAATGATGCGCAAGACGCAGGCGCCGACACCGAAGACCAGAAGCATCCGGTCGACGAGACTCTGCCGCCCCTGAAGATGTTCACCAGCGGTCTCCAGCATGTGGCCGCCATGTACGCGGGGGTTGTGGCCCCGCCCCTGATCGTCGGCGCGGCTGTCGGACTCTCCGGCACCGAACTGACCTTCCTCACCGGAGCCAGCCTCTTCACCGCCGGACTCGCCACCTTCCTCCAGACGCTCGGCATCTGGAAGATCGGCGCCCGGCTGCCGTTCGTCAACGGCGTCACCTTCGCCGGCGTCGCGCCCATGCTCGCGATCGTCGACACCACCGACGACAAGGCCGACGCGCTGCCGATCATCTTCGGCGCGATCATCGTCGCGGGCGTACTGGGCTTCATAGCCGCCCCGTACTTCTCCAAACTCGTCCGCTTCTTCCCGCCGGTCGTCACCGGCACCGTGATCACCCTCATCGGTGTCTCGCTCCTTCCGGTCGCCTTCGGCTGGGCCCAAGGCCCCAATCCGACGGCGAAGGACTACGGTTCGACGACCTACCTCACCCTCGCGGCCATCACCCTCGTGGTGGTGCTCGTCCTGCGGCGCTTCACCAAGGGCTTCCTGAAGCAGATCGCCGTCCTGGTCGGTCTCGTCATCGGCACCCTGATCGCGATCCCGTTCGGCGTCACGGACTTCAGCCCGGTGGCCGAGGCGTCCGTGATCGGCTTCCCGACGCCGTTCCACTTCGGCGCCCCGCAGTTCGCGCTCGCCGCGATCGTCTCCATGATCGTGGTCATGCTCGTCTCGATGACCGAGTCGACCGCCGACATGCTGGCGCTCGGCGAGATCGTCGAGCGGCCGGCCGACGAGAAGACCATCGCGGCCGGACTGCGCGCCGACACGCTCGGCTCGGCGATCAGCCCGCTCTTCAACGGCTTCATGTGCAGCGCCTTCGCCCAGAACATCGGGCTCGTCGCCATGACGAAGATCCGCAGCCGGTTCGTGGTCGCCTGCGGTGGCGGCTTCCTCGTCCTGATGGGCCTGTCGCCCGTCGCCGCCTCGCTGATCTCGGTCGTGCCGCGGCCGGTGCTCGGCGGCGCGGGTGTGGTCCTCTTCGGCTCGGTCGCCGCGAGCGGCATCCAGACCCTCGTCAAGGCCGGTCTGGAGAAGGACAACAACGTGCTGATCGTGGCGGTCTCGCTGGCCGTCGGCATCATCCCGATCACGGCGCCGGAGTTCTACCACGCCTTCCCGGAGACGGCGAAGATCATCCTGGACTCGGGCATCTCGACCGGCTGTGTCGCGGCGGTCCTGCTCAACCTGGTCTTCAACCACCTGGGCAAGGGCAGCGACGAGGACACGGTCACCGCGCCCATGGAACCGGGCGAGGAGATCTCCGAGGCCCGCACGGCCAAGGCGGCGCACGTCCACTGAACGCGCCCCTTCCGTCCGCCGAGCCGGCTCCCGCGTACGACGCGGGGGCCGGCCGCGCGTGTTCGGTGGCGCCTTCGGTGGTGCCTTCGGTGGTGCTGATCAACCCGAACACCTCCGCCGGTACGACGGCGATGATGACGGCGATCGCGGCCCGGACGCTCCACTCCGTACGGGGCGTGACGGTACGTCAGGGGCCGCCGATGCTGCTCGACGAGGAGGCACTGCGGGCGGCCGTCCCCGAGGTGGTCGCCGCGGCGCGCCGGGCCCTGAGGGCAGGCGACTGTGCGGGGCTGCTGGTGGGGGCCTTCGGAGACCCGGGCGTGGCGGAGCTGCGGGCCTTGGCGGGGGTCCCGGTCGTGGGCCTTGCCGAGGCGGCCTGCAGGGAGGCGGCGGCCGGGGGTGTCCGGTTCGGGGTCGCGACGACGACGCCGGACCTGGCGGACGCGATCGGCCGGCGGATCGGCGAGCTCGGGCTCGCGGACCGGTACACCGGGATCCGTCTGACGCGGGGCGACCCCCGACTCCTGGCCCTCGAACCTGAGTCGATGCGGGAGCAGCTGGCCGAGGCGGTGCACGCGTGTGTCGTACGGGACGGGGCGCGGGCGGTCGTGATCGGCGGCGGCCCGCTGGCCGAGGCTGCGGACGCGCTGCGGGAGCGCTTCGACATCCCGGTCGTCGCGCCGGTCCCGGCCGCGTGCCGCCGGATCGCACGCGAACTGGCGCGGCGCGATCCGGCGGTGTCATGGCGTCGGCCCTGAGTGCGGGCGGTGCGGGCCGCCCGCGAGGCCGGCTGTGAGTGCCGGGCGTGAGTGCCGGGCGTGAGGGTCAGCCGATGTGGTAGCTGTCGCCGTAGACCTTCCAGTCGAGCGGCGGGTCGAGGTTCAGGTTCTTCTTGCGCACGAACACCCGCTGGGCCGTGTCGACCCGGCTGGTGTCGCTGTGCGCCTCCTCCTGCTTCATCGCCCAGACGCGGGCGTCGAGGAAGGCGTTGAGGTACGTGATCTCGTCCCCGCCCTGGGCCGGCGGCTTCGCCTTCGCGAGGGCCTTCTTGCGGATGTTGCGGAAGCTTGCCGAGTCCGTGCCGTCGCCGTGCATCACGATGGCGTCGTAGTAGATGAACTGGCCGAGCACGCCGACCCCGTCGCTCTTGGCCTGCTTCACGGCCGGGTTGAAGTACACCCGGTCGCGCTCATCGTCCTGGGCCTTCTTGAAGGCGGCGTCCTGAGCGGCCTTCGCCCAGTCGCGCTCGAAGGCCGAGCCGAGGCCCTCGTGCGAGTCGGTGCCGTCGACCTTGCGGAGGGCGGGCAGGTACTTGGCGAGGACGTTGCCGGGCTTGCGTGCGGTGTAGAGCTCGACGAGGTCGAGCATGTCGCCCGTGCCGGAACAGAAGCCGATGATGCCGGCCGTGTAGCCGCGCCCGTCGCCGATGTCCTCGATGTACTTGTACTGCGCCTTCCAGTCCAGCGAGGAGTTCTCCGCGCTGGAGACCAGCTTCATGGCGATCTCCTTCTTCGCCGGGTCGTCGAGCCCGACCGCCGCGACGGCGGCGGGAGCGGCCGCACTCGCCCGGGCGGGAGAGGGAGCGGCGCCGTCGGCGGTGGCAGCGACGGCGGTCGTGGGAGCGGCGAGCAGAGCGAGTCCGAGCAGGACGCGGATCGCGGTGCGCTTATGGGGGTTGGGCACCGTGGCCTCCAGACAGGAGTAGGGGGCAATCTGTTAGGAAGCTTTCCTATCAGCTGGAGTGGCAGGCGTACACCCCTGGCGCGCAAGGGAGTTGATGCAAGGTCTCACCCGTCACCGATCGGCCCCCATGCGCCGCCGGCACTCCTGTGCCAGATGCGGGTAGGCCGCGGCGATCGCCTCGTACAGCCGCCTGCGCAGCAGCCGTTCGGCCTCGGTCCGGCCCGTCGCCCCGTACAGGCCGTCGAGAAGCGTCTCGTACCGCGACAGCGCGTGCCACAGATAGTTCACCTGCCACCGCACCAGCGCCCCCGCCGCGACCCCGCCGGGGCTGCGCGCCCCGAGCAGATGCCGGTGGCGGACCGCCCGGCGCTCCAACTCGGCCGCGGGGAGGCGGGGCACCTCGATCGGCTCCGCCCGGATCGCGGCGAGTACCGCCTGTCGCCGGGCCTCGGCCCCCGCTTCCGCGGCCGAGGAGCGCCGGCCCGAGTCGGCCGCGCACCGCGTGAACTCCGGCGTCCGCTCCACCGCTTCCACCCGCGCCACGCGGTAGAGCCGGACCGGCGCGATCGACCACCGCCGGGGATCCCGCCCTTGTACGTCGGGCGCACCCAGCAGGTCGCGCACCATCGCGTCGGTCCAGCCGCGCGCTCGCAGTCCGGCGAGCGTCACATACGTCATACGGTCCGTCATGCTTCCCCCAAAATCGGTCACGGAGAGTGACGGATCCAGTGAAGCGCACGCCACTGACAGTCGCGCCGACAGCCGCCCCCTTGCCGGGGTCGCCGCACCCGTGCCATACAGGTCTGGACCAAGTCGACGGACGGAGGCATTCCTGTGCAACGCCCGCTCGCCGCAAGCGTGTTGACCGCCGTCGCGCTCGCCCTCACGGCCTGCTCCACGGGCCCCGACAAGGACACCCGGAGCCCCACCACCCCCACGGGCGTCACCGCCGCCTCCGGCAGCGCGAGCACCGTCCACGTCATGTGGAGCGCGGCCACCGACGACCGCGCCGTCACCGGCTACGAGGTCCACCAGCAGGGCCGCAAGGTCAAGGACCTCCCCGCCACGACGCTCATGACCGACATCGTGAACCTCGCGCCCGCCACGCCGTACACGTTCACCGTCCGCGCCCGCGACGCCGCCGGAAACCTCTCCGCGCCCAGCGCCCCCGTCCCCGCCACCACCCTCGCAGCGACCACCCGGGACCGCACACCCCCGACGCCCCCACGAGCCCTGCGCGCCACCCCCGAAGGGAGCCACGCGGCCGCCCTGACCTGGACGCCGGCCCGCGACGACACCAGGATCACCGCGTACGACGTCTACCAGTCGGACGTCCGCATCCACACCGTCCCCGGCACGGCGACCACCACCCGGATCACCGGCCTGCGCCCCGGCACCGTCTACTCCTTCACCGTCCGCGCCCGCGACGCCGCCGAGAACTCCTCCCCGGACAGCACCCCCGCCGACCTCACCACCACCCCGGCCCCCGGCGCACCCCCCAACACGGCCCCCACGAACCTGAAGGCCAAGGCCGCGAAGGGCGACATCACCGTCACCTGGACCCCACCCCGCACCGCAGCCCCGGTCAAGGAACACCAGCTCTACCTGAACGAAGCCTTCGCCACGACCATCATCTGGGGCACCGACCCCCCACCCGGCGAGGCCACCTACACCTTCACGGTCCCCACCACCCCCGGCACCCGCTACAGCATCAAACTCCGCGCCCGCCTCCCCGACGGCACCTGGGGTGACTTCTCCGCCCAGCGGACCGTTGTCGTCCCATGACGGCGCCGCCACGGGCGTCGTCGTCCGGCGCGTGCCGGAACTACCCTGGGAAAGGTGGCAGGGACCGTGCTCACCAACACCGGGCTCGACGCGTTCCTCGACGGAACCCCGGAGCTCCGCGACCCTTCGTCCGCCCGCGCCGCCGACGCCGTGCTCGGGTTGCTGTCGCTGCGCGGGGCCGATCGGCGGACCGGGCTGCCCGAGCCGACCGTGGATCTCGTGCGGCACCTGCTGGTCGAGGACGTGCCGGCCTTCGTGTACGCGACACCCGACGAGCTGCCGTTCTATCCCGCCGTGCTCGTGGCGCTCACCGAGCGCGTCCGGGAGGCCGGGCGGCTCAACGGGAAGCGGCAGGCGCGGATCGTGGCCGCGATCGAGGAGACCGTGCCCGACTTCGAGCGGGCGATGAACGATCCCGCCAACTTCACCTGGCAGCGCTGGTACGCCTCGCTGCTGCGCGCCGACGGCGCCGACCCCGGCGACCCCGCCGCCGTCCGGGCCTGGCTCGCCGCCCACGACGGGGTGACCCCGCCGGACGGGCTGCGCAGGGCCGACCTGATGAACCGCAGCGAGCTCGCCGACATGGTGCTCGCCGAGGCCCTCACCGGTGCGTACGTACGGGAGGCGGAAGCGCCCTCGTCCGCCGGGCCGCTGCTGTCCGACGGGGACGTCTCGCACGGGGTGGCGCAGGTCGCGGGCCGCCTGGTCGACCGCTGGACCGCCGAGGGGCTCGCCGGGGCGCTCGCGGGGCCGTACGCCCATCTCGCGCCCGGCCCCGACGCCTTCCCGCATCTCGTCCTCGCCGACACCCTCCTCGACGAGCACCTGAACTACTACGAGGACTCCGCCGTCCCGCTCCCGCCGCCGCCCGTCGAGGCCCACGATCCCCAGCGGTCCGTCGAGGCCGGCGCCGACCTGCTCGCCGCGGCCGTCGAGGAGATGAAGAGCGAGTCGGGCGGCCTGTACGACGGCGAGGCCGCGCATCTGCTGTACGCCCTCTTCCAGCGCGGCTCCAGCGCCGAATCCGTCGCCCGCCGGGCCGCCGAGTTCGAGGACTGGCCGGTCGACCCCCGCCTGGAGGACGCGCCCGTACTGGTACCGGCGAAGGCCCACGACGCCTATGTGGTCCCGCCCGCCGACGAGCTGGCCCGGCTCGTGGGGTCGCCCGTCACGGACGAGGACCGGACCCGCCTCGAACCGGCCGCCCGGGCCATGGCCGACACGGTCGACCGGCTGGCAGGGACCGGCATGGTCTTCCGTACCGGCGACGCCTTCGGCCTCACCCCGTGGGGCGTCGAGGTCCTGCACTACCTGCTGCGGGTCCGCTGGGTCGCGGCGCCCGACGCCGCGGAGGCCGCGGCCTGGGACGCCCCGACCGTGATCGCCGCCGCCGAGGGCTGGTCCGCCTCCGCCGCCACCCGCGTCCTCGCCGACTGGCTCCGCGCGCGCGGAGACACCGTCGACGCCTGGTCCCAGCTGCTTGCCGCCCTCGGCACCGTCAACGCCGGGACGTTCGAGGCCGCCGACACCCGCGCCGTCTTCGGCTTCCTCGACCCGGAGGCCGCTCCCGCCGAGGCCCTGCAGGGAGCCCTCGACGACCCGGTGATGGGTGCGTACGCGTACGGGGTCCTGCGGGCCAGGGGCGAGCCGGCAGACGAGACCCGGGTGCCGCTGTCCGCCCGCGCCGTGTTGATCCTGGACCGGCTCTCCCGCCGCACGGCCGGGCGGGCGGTCCTCGACTCCGCCGCCGAGGGCTGGCCGGGCGGCGTGGACGCCCTGGTCAAGGAGATGGCGGCGGCCGACCCGTACCGGGCCGAACGGACGCTCGGGAGGCTGGGCATCAGTGTTCCCGAGCCGGGGACGGGGAAGCCGCGGGCGCGGCGCAGGAGCCGGGGGAGGCGCCGCACCCGCTGAGCAACCCCGTGGGGGGTCGGAGGAGGGCCGTCGGGAGAGGGCCCTCAGGGCTCTCGGGTGACGGTCGTCAGGAGAGGGCCGCCAGGTACATCCCGGAGGCTCCGGCGCCAGCCGTGTTGCGGCAGGAGAAGTTCCCGCTCGGCTGTGCGTGGATCAGCGCGAGACAGCGGCCGAGCGCCAACTGGCCGTAGTGGTTGGGGTGCACGTTCTCCTGGATCGGCCCCTGGGTCTGGTTCTGGTCGATCCAGCGCACCCACTCGCTGGTCGTGGCCGAGGCCGGCACCGTCGAGCTGACCTGCTTGCTCGCCTTGGCGCACACCTCGCGGCCCTGGAGCATGTCGCGCAGATCCATGAACTGCACGCCCTTGCTCGCCGCCACCGCCTTGAGCCGGTTGGAGACCTGCGGGACGAGCGAGTCCCGCGCCCAGTCGGAGTCCAGGTTCCAGAACGGGCAGCCACCCGTGTTCGTGCGGCTCCAGCCACTCTCCGCGTAGCGGTTGTCGGCAGCCCTGGGGATGGGGGAGGGGTACGACTGGAGCACGATCCGGTACGAGGAGGCGGCGTACCCGGCGCCGGACATCACGGCCCGGATCTCGTCGACGGACTTGCCGACGTTCGCCATCGCGGTGTCGATCTTGGAGTCGACCTCCTCCTGCTGGTCGTCGTGGCAGTACGAGTACCAGACGATGTAGTCGGTCGCGCAGCTCCTGATGATGTCGGCGAAGCCCAGGTCGTTGCCGCCGATCGACAGCACGATCGTCCCGACGTCGTGGGAGGCGGCGACGGCCGCCAGCTGGTCCGCCTGCGGTGCCTCGCCCTTGTACGCCACGCCGCCCTGCGAGGCGCGGAAGACGTTCTCGGTCGTCGCCCCCGAGCAGGCCAGGTTGATCAGCGTCGAGGCGATCGCGCCCGCGCTCTTCACCTCGGCCGAGTCGGAGCGGTGGCAGCCGTTCGCAGCCGTCGTGCCGTACACCCGGGAGGGGTCGTACGTGCTCCCCGTCCACGCCCGGTCGGTGCCGTTCCGGCTGCCACTGGTGGTCAGGCTGTTGCCCTGCCAGCGGCCGGCCTCGCCGGAGATGTAGCTGTCGCCCATCGACACGACGGCGGTGGGGCCGGAGCCGTCGGCGGCGGCGGTGGGGGCCGCCCCGGCGGCCAGCAGGCCGCCCACGGCGAGGGCGACGGTGACGAGTCTTCG
Source organism: Streptomyces sp. NPDC059875 (assembly GCF_042731085.1). Taxonomy (NCBI): domain Bacteria; kingdom Bacillati; phylum Actinomycetota; class Actinomycetes; order Kitasatosporales; family Streptomycetaceae; genus Streptomyces; species Streptomyces sp. NPDC059875. The sequence goes on along the minus strand of NZ_JBHWJZ010000011.1, from coordinate 139,082 downwards.
GACCGTGCGGTGGGGGGTTCTGGGCATGGCTGTGTTCTCCTGCGTCGGTGCAGAGGAGTGGGGACAGCCGCCGGCCGGTGGCATGGCGGAATCTCGCATGCCGTGGCTTGTTACCGCTAGGTAGCGTCAGGTTTCGGTTGCGTCACGTGCCCTGTGAAACGCACTGGAGCGAAAATGGCTCCGCCCCCGGTGCTGTGCGTTCACCAGGGGCGGAGCCGTTTTCGCGGGGTAACCGCGAGCTCGCGGGTACCGCGTGCCGATCGGCCGCTGTGCGGGTCAGCCGATCAGCTGGTCGTACGCCGGGAGGGTCAGGAAGTCGGCGTAGTCGGCGTCGAGGGAGACGTGGAGCAGGAGGTCGTGGGCCTGCTGCCACTTGCCGGCCGCGAAGGCCTCCTCGCCGATCTCCTCGCGGATCGCGGCCAGTTCCTCAGCCGCGACCTTGCGGGCCAGCTCCGGGGTGGCCGTCTCGCCGTTCTCGAACACGACGCCCGCGTTGATCCACTGCCAGATCTGCGAGCGCGAGATCTCCGCCGTGGCCGCGTCCTCCATCAGGTTGAAGATGGCGACCGCGCCGAGGCCGCGGAGCCAGGCCTCGATGTAGCGGGTGCCGACCTGGACGGCGTTGCGCAGGCCGTCGTACGTGGGCTTCGCGTCGAGGGAGTCGATCGCGATCAGGTCGCCGGGCGCCACCGACACGTCCTCGCGCAGGCGGTCCTTCTGGTTCGGCTTGTCGCCGAGCACCGCGTCGAAGGAGGCCATCGCGATCGGGACCAGGTCCGGGTGGGCGACCCAGGAGCCGTCGAAGCCGTCGCCCGCCTCGCGGTCCTTGTCCGCCTTGACCTTCTCGAAGGCGACCTTGTTGACCTCGGCGTCCTTGCGGGACGGGATGAACGCCGCCATGCCGCCGATCGCGTGCGCCCCGCGCTTGTGGCAGGTGCGGACGAGGAGTTCGGTGTACGCGCGCATGAACGGGGCCGCCATCGTGACCGCGTTGCGGTCCGGGAGGACGAACTTGGCGCCGCCGTCACGGAAGTTCTTGACGATGGAGAAGAGGTAGTCCCAGCGGCCCGCGTTCAGGCCCGCCGCGTGGTCGCGGAGCTCGTAGAGGATCTCCTCCATCTCGTACGCAGCCGTGATCGTCTCGATCAGCACGGTGGCGCGGACGGTGCCCTGCGGGATGCCGACGTAGTCCTGGGCGTAGACGAAGATGTCGTTCCAGAGGCGGGCCTCCAGGTGCGACTCCGTCTTCGGGAGGTAGAAGTACGGGCCCTTGCCGAGTTCGATGAGGCGCTTGGCGTTGTGGAAGAAGTACAGGCCGAAGTCGACCAGCGCGCCGGGGACCGGGCGGCCCTCGAAGGTCAGGTGGCGCTCCTCCAGGTGCCAGCCGCGCGGCCGCATGACGACCGTGGCCAGCTCCTCGGCCGACTTGAGGGCGTACGACTTGCCCGACTTCGGGTCCGTGAAGTCGATGTTCCGGTCGTACGCGTCGATCAGGTTGACCTGGCCGAGGACCACGTTCTCCCAGGTGGGGGCCGAGGCGTCCTCGAAGTCGGCGAGCCAGACCTTCGCGCCCGAGTTCAGGGCGTTGATCGTCATCTTGCGGTCGGTCGGGCCGGTGATCTCGACACGGCGGTCGTTCAGGGCCGCCGGGGCCGGCGCGACCCGCCAGGAGTCGTCCGCGCGGACGGCGGCCGTCTCCGGCAGGAAGTCGAGGGTCGAGGTGCGGGCGATCTCGGCGCGGCGCTCCGCCCGGCGGGCGAGGAGCTCGTCCCGGCGCGGCGTGAACCGCCGGTGCAGCTCCGCCACGAAGGCGAGGGCCGCGTCGGTCAGCACCTCCTCCTGCCTCGGCAGTGGCTCGGCTTCGACGACGGCCAGGGGGGACGGCGCTGGTGCGGACATGAACGGTCACTTCCTTCAGCGGGCTTCACGGGCGGTGCCTTGCGGCCGCCCGGGCGTCGCGGATCGGCACGGAGTGCCGCAGGCGCCGAGATACGGCCGCGAGCGCCGTCAGGGGATCAGGCGCTTCTGAACAGTGGATACTAGTTTCCTCATGGTGGAAGTTCAATCGTTTGTTGATGTCGAGATTCTCTGGATCGACAGAAGGTGGCGCTCAGTGCCACGTTCTTCACTCCCGGTTTCACTCCAGGTGGGACAGATCCGCCTCGGTGTCGATGTCATAGGGCTCGGCCACATCCGAGCAGTCCACGAGCGTGATCGCATCCCGGTGCACCTTCAGATAGTCACGTGCTCCCTGGTCGCCGACCGCCCCCGCCGCGATCTCCGCCCAGCGATCCGCGCCGAACAGCACCGGATGGCCGCGCTTCCCGTCGTACGAAGCCGCCGCGAGGGAATTGCGCGAGCGGTACGCCGACCGGACCCGTGCCACCGCGTCGGCGCCGATCCCCGGCTGGTCGACCAGGGAGACCAGCGCCGCGTCCACCGGCAAGGCGTCGGCGGCGAGCGAGGCCAGACCGACCCGCAGCGAGGACCCCATGCCCTCGGCCCACTCCGGGTTGTCGACCAGCACGCAGCCGGGCAGCTGGGCCCGCTCCCGTACGAGATCGGCCGAGGCGCCGAGCACCACGTGGATCACCTCGCAGCCGCCCTCCCGCAGCACGCGCACCGCGTGCTCGACCAGCGGCCGGCCGCGGTGGGTCAGGAGCGCCTTGGGGCGGCCACCGAGGCGCCGGCCGCCGCCCGCGGCGAGCAGGAGACCGGCGATCAGAGGGGTGGTGTGCTGTGCATGCGTCATGCTGACTGCATACCGCATGACACGGACGCCTGAATTGTGTCCGTACGGTGGCGCGCCGGGCGCGCGATGGCGTTAACTGGCTCGCGACTCCGGGCGCCTGACCACTGTTCGACGGGTCGGGTCGGTGTTCGGAGTTCGGCGCACAGTGTCGTGCGAGGGGGAGAACTTTGTTGCGAAGCGTTGGGCAGAGGCGTGTGACAACCGGCGGCGGCGAGGACCCGAGGGTGGCGGAGCTGCGTGCCGCCGTCTCCCGGCTCCGTCGCGAACTGGCGGGCCATCCGGTCGAGTTCACCGACCGGGGTATCGCCGAGGACGAACTCGCCGCGCTGGACGCGATGGCCGTCAGCGGAGTCCCGGAGGCACGGCGGCTGCGCCGGTCCCTGCTGCTGATCGCCGGTTCGATCGGCTCCGTCAGCGCCCTCTCGAACGGTCTGACGGGGGTCCGCCAGGCCGTGGAGCTCTTCGGAGAGCCTTCGCACGAGGCGTGAGGCGTGTGGCCTGCGGCCGGAGGCCTGGGGCCTCCGGAAAATCGGGTGCGCCGAGCGAAGCGCCGGCGCTACGGTCCGGGCCATGGCTGAAGACGACGACGGTCACTTCGGAGCGGATGTCGCTGCGCGCTACGACGCCACGTCCGCGGACATGTTCCGGCCGGAGGCGGTGGACCCCGCCGTCGACCTGCTGACCGGGCTCGCCGGTGACGGTCCCGCCCTCGAACTCGGCATCGGCACCGGCCGCATCGCGCTGCCCCTGGCCCGCCGCGGGGTCCGGGTGCACGGCATCGACCTCTCCCGCGCGATGGTGGCCCGGCTGCGCGCCAAACCGGGCGGCGAGGACGTCGGCGTCACGATCGGGGACTTCGCGACCACCCGCGTCACGGGAGCGGGCACCTTCACCACCGCGTACCTCGTCTACAACACCATCAACAACCTCACCACGCAGGACGCCCAGGTGGACTGCTTCCTCAACGTCGCGGCCCACCTCGCACCCGGCGGCACCTTCGTCGTCGAGGTGGGGGTGCCGGTGCTGCGCCTCCTGCCGCCGGGGCAGACCGCTGTCCCGTTCGACATCGGCCCCACCCTGTGGGCGTTCGACACCCTCGACGTCGCCACCCAGGCCATGAGTTCGAACTACGTCCGGATGACCGGCGACGGCACCGCCCAGGTCCGGTCCATCCCCTTCCGCTACGTCTGGCCCTCCGAGCTCGACCTCATGGCACGGCTCGCCGGGATGCGCCTGCGCGACCGGTGGGAGGACTGGGACCGGACCCCGTTCACCGCCGAGAGCGGCCGACACGTCTCGGTCTGGGAGAAGCCCGCCTGAGGACAGACGGTGCTCCGACCCCCTACCGCCGGATCAGGCGCCGCGCCGTCGCCGTCGCCACCGCCGCCGTACGGGAGTCGACGCCCAGCTTGGCGAAGATGTGCACCAGATGGGACTTCACCGTCGCCTGACTGAGGAACAGCGCCTTGCTGATCTGCTGGTTCGACAGACCCTCGCCCACCAGCTGGAGCACCTCCAGCTCGCGTTTCGTCAGCGCCTCCGCCGGTGTCCGCATCCGGTCCATCAGGCGGTGCGCCACCGCCGGGGCCAGCGCCGACTGGCCCGCAGCGGCCGTACGGACCGCCGCCGCCAGCTCCTCCGGCGGCGCGTCCTTCAGCAGATAGCCCGAGGCGCCCGCCTCGACCGCTGCCAGGATGTCCGCGTCCGTGTCGTACGTGGTCAGGACGAGCACCCTCGGCCCGCCGGTACGGGAGGTGATCGCCGCCGTCGCCTCGGAGCCGTGCATTCCCGCCCCGAACTGGAGATCCATCAGGACCACGTCCACGCCCCCGGCGGCGGCCAGCTCCACGGCCCGCTCGGCCGTGGCCGCCTCGGCGACCACGGTGAAGTCCGGTTCCGTGTCGAGGACCGCGCGCAGCCCGGCCCGTACCACCGGATGGTCGTCGGCCAGGAGGAGACGGATGGTCATGTGGAGACTCCAGCGGGCAGGGGGAGGGAAACGGCGACCGCGGTGCCCTGGCCCGGTGCCGACTCGACCGTGAACGTGCCGCCCAGCGACTCCGCCCGGGAACGCATCGCGGGCAGACCGAAGCCCCCGTCCGAGGACGGCCGTACGGACGCGATGTCGAAGCCCTTGCCGTCGTCGACCACGTCCAGCGTCACCGACGCGTCCATGAACGACAGCGTGATCTCCGCGCGCGCCGCCGAGGCGTGCCGCACCGTGTTCGCGAGCGCCGACTGCGCGATGCGCAGCAGCGCCACCTCGTACGGGGTCGGCAGCTCCACCGGCGTCCCGCTCAGTGTGAAGCGCGCCCGCGGGGACACCTCCGGACTCGGTTCGCACAGCCGCTCGAGCGCCGCCGCCAGCGAACCGTGCTCCAGGTCCGGCGGCGACAGCGCCCGTACGAACCGTCGCGCCTCCGCCAGGTTGTCCTGCGCCGCCCGCCGCGCCCGCTCGATGTGCCCGGCGGCGGGCGAGCCCTCCGGGAGCGCCCGCTCGGCGGCCCGCAGCAGCAGCTGGATGGAGGAGAGACCCTGCGCCAGCGTGTCGTGGATCTCCCGCGCGAGGCGTTCGCGCTCCGCGAGCGTGCCCGCGTGCCGCTCGGCCGCCGCCAGCTCCGCCCGGGTCGCGATCAGCTCCTCGACCATCCGCCGTCGCCGCTCGCTCTCCCGGTACAGCGCCTGGTAGCCGAGCACCGTCGCCACGGCCACCGCCGCGCCGAGCAGCGGCCCGATGAAGACGCCGGGGTTGAGCGGCGCGCCGTGTCGTACGTACGAGAGGATCGCCGCGACCGCCGTCAGGCCGACCGCCGGCAGCGACCAGCGCATCGGCAGCAGGTGCAGCTGGAGGAAGTACAGCGGGAAGGCCACCCACAGTCCGTCGGGGGTGGCCCACAGCAGCGCCAGCCAGGACGCGCACAGCGCGCCCAGCCACAGCGCGGCGGCCCGCTGCGAGTCCCGTACGGAGGGCAGGGCCGACCCCGCGGCGTAGACCGCGCCGGTCACCACCGCGAGGGCGACGCCCGCCCCCGAGTCCGCCCGGACCGCCGCCAGCGCGAGCAGGCCCGCCATCAGCAGATGCAGGCAGAGGCGCAGCGCGCGCAGGGCAGGGGTGAGGGAACGCGGGTCCATGATCTGTCCAGGGTAGGCGGGGGCAGACAATCCGGACTCAACCGAAAGTTTGATTGCGGAGCCATCCGTGGCGCGATGCCGCGGCCCACCGACCCCCGGGAAGCTTGGTCCCATGTTCGTGGCATGGAGAGACCTGAGATTCGCCAAGGGGCGATTCACTCTGATGGGCACGGTGATCGTGCTCATCACGCTGCTCGTCGGACTGCTGTCCGGGCTGACCGCAGGGCTGGCCCGCGAGAACATCTCGGCGATCACCGGACTGCCGGCGGACCGGCTGTCCTTCGCCGCCCCGCCCTCCGGTCAGTCGGTCTCCTTCACCAACTCGACCGTGACCGAGGGCGAGTGGCGGCAGTGGGCGCAGCGGCCCGGCGTCACGAGCGCGCAGCCGCTCGGCATCCGTACGCTCAACGCGGCCGCGGGGGACCGCACGGCGGCCGTCTCCGCGTTCGGTACGGAGCCGGCGGGCCGTCTCGCCCCGGAGAGCGCGAGGCTCGCGCCCGGCCGGGTCGTCCTCTCCGAGTCGGCCGCCGAGGAGCTCGGTGTCGAGGTGGGCGGAGCCGTACGCCTCGGCCCGCTGGAGGCGACGGTCGCGGCCGTGGCGGGCGACGCCTCGTACAGCCACACGCCCGTCGTCTGGACCTCGCTCGACGACTGGCAGAAGCTCGGGCACAACGGCACCACGCCGGAGGAGCAGGCCACCGTCATCGCGCTGCGCACGACCGGCGACGCGGATGTCGCCGCCGGGGACCGGGCCGTCGGCACGGAGTCGCGGACGATCGAGGAGTCCCTCACCGCCATAGGGTCCTACCAGGCCGAGAACGGTTCGCTGCAGCTGATGCGCGGCTTCCTCTTCGCCATCTCGGCGCTCGTCATAGGGGCCTTCTTCACCGTCTGGACCATCCAGCGCAGCGGTGACGTGGCCGTGCTGAAGGCGCTCGGCGCCTCCACCCCGTACCTGCTGAAGGACGCGCTCGGGCAGGCGGTGCTGATGCTCACGGCGGGCACGGTGCTCGGCACCGGGCTCGCGGTCGGCGCGGGTGTGCTGATCAGCGGTGGGGACGTGCCGTTCGTCCTGGAACCGCTGACCGTGCTAGGGCCGGCCGCCGTGATGATCGTGCTCGGTGTCCTCGGCGCCGCCCTGTCCATCCGGCGGATCACCGCCGTCGACCCCCTGACCGCGCTCGGGAGCGCCCGATGACTCTGCTGCTCGAAGACGTGACGCTGACGTACCCGGACGGCGACGGGCGGCTCACCGCCCTCGACTCGATCTCCCTGGAGGTCCCGGCCGGGCACCTCACGGCGGTCGTCGGCCCCTCCGGCTCCGGCAAGTCCAGCCTGCTGGCGGTGGCCGCGACGCTGGTGACCCCGGACCGGGGGCGGGTCGTCGTGGCCGGCACGGAGACGGGGGCGCTGGATCCGGGGGGCCGGGCGGCGCTGCGGCGGGAGCGGGTGGGGATCGTCTTCCAGCAGCCGAACCTGCTGGCGTCGCTGACGGCGGTGGAGCAGCTCCAGGTGATGGCGCATCTGTCGGGCGGCAGGCCGAAGGCGGTACGGGAACGGGCCCTGGCCCTCTTGGACGCGGTCGGCCTCGCGGACCTGGCGGCGCGGCGCCCGCACCAGCTGTCGGGCGGCCAGCGCCAGCGCGTCAACATCGCGCGGGCCCTGATGAACGAACCGTCCGTGCTCCTCGTCGACGAGCCGACGAGCGCGCTGGACCACGAGCGGGGCGCGGCGATCGTGGACCTGCTGGCAGGCCTGACGCGGGAGCGCGGCACGGCGACGGTGCTGGTGACGCACGACCACACCCATGTGCCACGGACGGACTCGACGGTCCTGGTCCAGGACGGCCGCGTGACGGAGCGAGCGAGGGCGTGACGGTGATTCCCTCCGGGTGCTCGCCCGTTCCGCTCGCATGACAATGGGCGTAGATGCAGGCTTCGATGGCGAAATGAGGGAAGACAGTGGGAATCAACACTGACCTGACCGATGCGCAGAAGCGTGCGCTCAAGGAGAACTCGGACGACCTGGAACAGATGCAGATCCAGGTGGACGAGGTGCGCAGAAGGGCCCGGTCCCGCCTGGAGGACGTGGGCCTGGCGAGCGGACTTGACACCCTCAACTGTCTGCTTTGCATCGCGTGTGAGGGCTGGGAGAGCGGCGACGACGGTGTCTGCGCCAACTGCCCCCACCGCTTCATGTCCCACAACATCATTTAGCGGCCGGAGCGCCCTCGTCCCGGCGTCGGCAGCCACTGCCGCGCGCATGGTCGAACACGAGGGACTCGAGTCCACCCGCGACGCTTGCGACGCTGCCGCAGCCACCTATGCGCAGTTGTTCCGCGACACGCTGCGCGAGGCCGGTCGGTGGGCCGAGGCGCAGGAGGTTCACCTGCTCGCCCGCAAGGCCTGGGCAGGGGAGCCCAGGCAGGGGGCGTGGGGTTATGCCTGGCCGTTGCCCGTCGTGTTCGCCAGGGCCGTCGAGAGTTCCTGGGCGACTTCCTGGAGGATCGGGACGATCTTCTCCGTCGCCGCCTCCGTCACGCGGCCCGCCGGGCCGGAGATCGAGATCGCCGCCGCGGTGGGGGAGTTCGGGACCGACACCGCGAGGCAGCGGACTCCTATCTCCTGCTCGTTGTCGTCGACCGCGTAGCCCGCGTCCCGTACGACAGCGAGCGCGTCCAGGAAACCCTCGGGCGTCGTGATCGTCTTCTCGGTGGCGGCCGGCATGCCCGTGCGGGACAGCAGGGCGCGCACCTCGTCCGCCGGCGTGTAGGCCAGCAGCGCCTTGCCCACGCCCGTGGAGTGCGGCAGCACGCGCCGGCCGACCTCGGTGAACATGCGCATCGAGTGCTTGGACGGCACCTGGGCGACGTACACGATCTCGTCGCCGTCGAGCAGCGCCATGTTCGCGGTCTCGCCCGTCTCCTCGACGAGCCGCGCGAGGTACGGGCGGGCCCAGGTGCCGAGCAGCCGGGAAGCGGATTCGCCCAGGCGGATCAGGCGGGGGCCGAGCGCGTACCGGCGGTTGGGTTGCTGGCGTACGTAACCGCAGGCCACGAGCGTGCGCATCAGCCGGTGGATGGTGGGCAGCGGCAGTCCGCTGCTCGCGGAGAGCTCGCTCAGCCCGACTTCGCCCCCGGCGTCGGCCATCCGCTCCAGGAGATCGAAGGCGCGCTCGAGGGACTGGACGCCACCGCTCGCGGCAGCGGGCTTGGCGGCGTCGGTGGTGCTGGCGCTGGACGTCGGCACGTCAAGGTCCTTTCGGGGCAGGCGGGCAAGGCAGCAGCCTACCGGGCCGTCCGGTCCGACACACGGTCCCGGTCCCGGCGTACGGGCCGGTCAGGGGGGTGTTTGTCCGGTGTCGGCGGCCACCCGACGGCATCCGCCTCCACCCCGCATGTACGGAGCTACGTTCTACTGTACGAAATTTCCATTCCACTTCATGGAAACATCCAAGTGGGGTCCGATGCGAGTCGTGTCGAGAGGGTCATGCTTGAAGTGTGCCCTTGACGGCATGTCGTCCCGAGTGAAGACTCCTTCAACAGTTCGTTGAAATTCTGCTGGAAAGGGGTACGGGTGGACGTCAACCTGGTACTGCGCTCGACTCGCGTCATCACCCCGGAGGGCACGGGACCTGCGTCGATCGCGGTGTCCGGCGGGACCATCGCCGCGGTGCTGCCGTACGACGCCGAGGTACCGGCCGGCGCCCGGCTGGAGGACGTCGGCGACGACGTCGTACTCCCCGGGCTCGTCGACACCCACGTGCATGTGAACGACCCCGGCCGCACGGAGTGGGAGGGCTTCTGGACCGCCACCCGCGCCGCTGCCGCCGGTGGCATCACCACGCTCCTCGACATGCCGCTGAACTCCCTGCCGCCGACCACGACGGTCGAGCACCTGCGGATCAAGCAGGACGTCGCCCGCACGAAGGCGCACATCGACGTCGGCTTCTGGGGCGGCGCGCTGCCCGACAACGTCAAGGACCTGCGGCCCCTGTTCGACGCCGGTGTCTTCGGCTTCAAGTGCTTCCTGTCGCCCTCCGGCGTGGACGAGTTCCCCGAGCTGGACCAGGAGCAGCTGGCGAACTCGCTCGCGGAGATCGCCGGCTTCGGCGGGCTGATGATCGTGCACGCGGAGGACCCGCACCACCTCGCCGCCGCCCCGCAGAAGAGGGGCGAGAAGTACGCCGACTTCCTCGCCTCCCGGCCCCGCGACGCCGAGAACACGGCGATCGAGAACCTGATCAACCAGGCCCGCCGGCTCAACGCCCGTGTCCACGTCCTGCACCTGTCCTCCTCCGACGCCCTGCCGCTCATCCGCGCCGCCAAGGCCGAAGGCGTCTCGATCACCGTCGAGTCCTGCCCGCACTTCCTCACCCTCACGGCGGAGGAGGTCCCGGACGGGGCGACGGAGTTCAAGTGCTGCCCGCCCATCCGCGAGGCCTCCAACCAGGACGCCCTCTGGGAGGGTCTGGCCGACGGGACGATCGACTGCATCGTCTCCGACCACTCGCCGTCCACCGCCGATCTGAAGACCCCCGACTTCGCCTCCGCCTGGGGCGGTATCTCCTCCCTCCAGCTCGGTCTCCCGGCGATCTGGACCGAGGCCCGGCGCCGTGGGCGCAGCCTGGAGGACGTGGTGCGCTGGATGTCGGCCGCTCCCGCCCGCCTCGCCGGCCTGGCGCAGAAGGGTGCGATCGAACCCGGCCGCGACGCCGACTTCGCCGTGATCGACCCGGACGCGACCTTCACCGTCGACCCCGCCGAGCTCGAGCACCGCAACCGCGTCACCGCCTACGCGGGCAGGACCCTGCACGGCGTGGTGAAGTCGACCTGGCTGCGCGGCGAGCGCATCAACGCCGAAGGCACCCTCACCGAGCCCACCGGCCGGCTCCTCGAAAGGAACAACTGACGTGTCCGCGCTGCGTACATCCCCTCTGGCAGGCTTCACCGGCGACGCAAGCCCCTACGGCGGCGGTGACCCGTACGCCGACTACCGCACGGCGGACTTCCCCTTCACGCAGTACGCGGACCTCGCGGACCGCCGTCTCGGCGCCGGCGTGATCGCCGCCAACGACGAGTTCTTCGCCGAGCGCGAGAACATGCTGAAGCCCGAGGCCGCGGAGTTCGACCCCGAGCACTTCGGTCACAAGGGCAAGATCATGGACGGCTGGGAGACCCGCCGCCGCCGTGGTGTGTCGGCCCAGCAGCCGCACCCGACCGAGGACGACCACGACTGGGCGCTCGTACGCCTCGGCGCCCCCGGTGTCGTGCGCGGCATCGTCGTCGACACCGCGCACTTCCGTGGCAACTACCCGCAGGCCGTCTCGGTGGAGGCCACCTCCGTGGCCGGCTCGCCCTCGCCCGAGGAGCTCCTCGCCGACGACGTGAAGTGGACGACCCTCGTCCCGCGCACCGCGATCGGCGGCCACGCCGCCAACGGCTTCGCCGTCGACGTCGAGCAGCGCTTCACGCACCTGCGCGTCAACCAGCACCCCGACGGCGGCATCGCGCGCCTGCGTGTGTACGGAGAGGTCGCCCCGGACCCGAAGTGGCTCGGCGTGCTCGGCACCTTCGACCTCGCCGCGCTCGAGAACGGCGGCCAGGTGGAGGACGCCTCCGACCGCTTCTACTCCCCGGCGACCAACACCATCCAGCCGGGCCGCTCCCGCAAGATGGACGACGGCTGGGAGACGCGTCGCCGCCGCGACAAGGGCAACGACTGGATCCGCTACAGCCTGGTCGCCGAGTCCGAGATACGCGCGGTCGAGATCGACACCGCGTACCTCAAGGGCAACAGCGCGGGCTGGGCGGCGCTGTCCGTGGCGGCCGAGGGCTCCGAGGACTGGACCGAGATCCTGCCCCGGACCCGCCTCCAGCCCGACACCAACCACCGCTTCGTGCTCGACGCGCCGGCGGTCGGCTCCCGGGTCCGGATCGACATCTACCCCGACGGCGGCATCTCCCGCCTCCGCCTCTTCGGCTCCCTGACCGACGAGGGCTCGGCGCGTCTGACGGCCCGCCACCAGGAACTGGGCGGGTAACGACACCCCGCCCGGCCCGCGAGGGCGCACCGGCCCGACAGCACCGGTGCGCCCTTGCGAAACCCCCTATTCTTTGGGCTCGGTTCTCCTCCGGGCGCTTTGAGCCGGGCTCACGACGCTCCCCCTACCTTCGGTGGGGGGGGACCCCCATTCGGTTCACTCGCCGGCCCTACGCCGCGTGGCCGCCGTCCACCGAGAACTCCGCACCCGTCACGTACTCCGCGCCCGGGCCCGCGAGGAACGCCACCATCGCGGCGACCTCGTCCGCCGTGCCGAAGCGGCCCAGGGACGTCATGTCCGCCTGGCCCTGTGCGTACGGACCGTCCGCCGGGTTCATGTCGGTGTCGATCGGGCCGGGGTGGACGATGTTCGCGGTGATCCCCCGCCCGCCCAGCTCCCGCGCGAGGGACTTGGTGAGGCCGATGAGCGCCGACTTGCTCGTCGCGTAGAGCGTGCCGCCGGGGCCCGGGACCCGGGCCGTCATGCACGTGCCGATCGTGACGATCCGCCCGCCCCGGTCCATCCGTGCGGACGCCGCCTGCGAGGCGAGGAAGGCGGCGCGCACATTCACGGCGAGCACCCGGTCCACGTCCGCGAGGGTGAGCGACTCCAGCGGGCCGAGGACCCCGAGGCCCACGCTGTTGACCAGCACGTCCAGCCGCCCGAGTGCGTCCGCCGCCCACTCCACGGCCCCCGCCGCGTCCCCGGCGTCCGCCGCGTCGGCGCGCAGGGGGAGCGCCTTGCGCCCGACAGCCTCGATCCGCGCGGCGACCTCCTTCGCCCGCTCCTCACCCGCGACGTACGTGAACGCCACGTCCGCGCCCTCCCGGGCCAGCCGCAGCGCCGTGGCCGCGCCGATCCCGCGGCTGCCACCGGTCACCAGAACCGCCTTGCCGTTCATGCCGTTCATCGTGGACATCCCGAAACCTCCGTAAGAACTCATGAGTGGTTGCGAGTTCAATGAAAGTCGGACGGAGTCCGTGGCGCTGGCGGCAATCGGACACCGATGACTTTCGCCGAGCGGTGGAGTCGGAGCTTCTGAGACACGATGGACCGGGGGACCCCCGGCCGAAGCGAAAGGCATCACCATGGGCAAGCTCTCCCTCACCCAGTTCGTGACGCTCGACGGCGTCTATCAGGCCCCCGGCGGTCCGGACGAGGACAGGAGCGGCGGCTTCGAGCACGGCGGCTGGTCCGTGCCGTTCGGCGACGAGGACTTCGGCGCCTTCATGAACGACGTCTTCGCACGCCCCGCCGCCTTCCTGCTGGGCCGCCGGACCTACGAGATCTTCGCGAGCTACTGGCCCAAGCAGACCGACCCCGCCGACCCCGTCGCCTCCAAGCTCAACTCCCTCCCCAAGTACGTCGCTTCCACGACCCTCGACAAGGCCGATTGGGCCGGCACCACCGTCCTCGGCGGCGACGCCGCCCAGGAGGTCGCGGCCCTGAAGGACCGTGTCGACGGCGAGATCCAGATGCACGGCAGCGGCGGCCTCGCGCGGTCCCTGATGGCGGCCGACCTGATCGACACGATCCACCTGCTCGTCTTCCCCGTCGTCCTCGGCACCGGCTTCCGGCTCTTCCCCGACGGCGCCCGGCCCACCGCCTTCCGCAACGTCGGGTCCAGGACGACGAACACGGGCGTCTCCATCAACACGTACGAGCTGGCCGGGCGCCCCGAGTACGGGTCCTACGTGTAGGCGTCCCGCGCGCAGGGGAAACATGTAGCCACCACCCGCCTCTCCCGGTACGGTGATCGTCCCGCGTGCGAGCCGCCGAAGTCTCCACCCCGTCCGATGAGTTGGAGCAGGCCCGCGATGACGTCGATTGCCGCTTCCGTACCCTTTCGCGCCCCGCGCCGCGCCTGGCTCACCGACCTTCCGGTGCTCCTCGTCGCCGTCGTCTGGGGCGCCAGCTACCTCGCGGCCAAGGGCATCACCACCACGCACACCGTCGTGGCCGTCCTGGTCCTGCGGTTCGCCGTCGTCCTGCCCGCCCTCGCCGTCGCCGGGTGGCGCGGGCTGCGGGCGCTGAACGCGGCCCAGTGGCGCGGTGCGGGTCTCCTCGGCCTGATCCTCAGCGGGATCTTCCTCCTGGAGACCTACGGAGTCGTCCACACCTCCGCCACCAACGCGGGCCTGATCATCAGCCTCACCATGATCCTCACACCGCTCGCCGAGTCCGCCGTCACCAGGACCAGGCCGCCCCGCGCCTTCCTCGCCGCCGCCGGGCTCGGTCGCCGGCGTCGTGCTGCTGACCCAGGGCGGCGGCTTCACCACCCCGTCCCTCGGCGACCTGCTCATGCTGCTCGCCGCCCTCGCCCGGACCGTGCACGTCCTGGCCATGTCCCGGATCAAGGCGGTCCAGAGCGCCGACTCGCTCTCCCTCACCACCGTCCAACTCGGCTCCGCCGTCGCCGTCTTCGCGCTGCTCGCCGCGGCTCCCGGCACCGATGCCTCCCCCTGGTCGGTGGCGCTCGACTTCGGCCCGCGCGAATGGGCCGGACTGCTCTTCCTCTCCGTCTTCTGTACGCTCTTCGCCTTCTTCGTGCAGATGTGGGCCGTCCGCCGCACCTCCCCGTCCCGCGTCAGCCTCCTCCTCGGCACGGAACCGCTGTGGGCCGCGGCCGCCGGCATCGCGATCGCGGGCGACCGGCCCGGAGCGCTCGGCATCGCGGGCGCCGCCCTGGTCCTCGCGGGGACGAGTTGGGGGCGCCGCGCCGCGGACGAGAGCGCCCGGTAGGTTCTTGCGCCATGCGTTCACTCTCGTACGACATAGAATTCCGCGCCCGCGCACGACGTACGCAGGGTTGGGGACTCGGGCTGCTGGCCCTCGCGGGACTGATGTGGATCTGGCTCGCGGTCCTGCTCTTCACCCCCTACGAGCCCGAGGAATCCAGCCGCGAGTGCCTGTCCCGGTTCACCAGCGAGAGCCTTCACAACAGCGACAGCAGCTGCGTCCAGGAACGCGACTGGCCCGAGCTCCTCGCCGTCCTCGGCGGATCGGTGCCCTTCGCCGTCGTCGGAGCGATCCTCTACACCAACGGCGCCGTCTCCCACCGCATGGCGGAACACCTCGCCGAGGTCACCCGCCTCAACGAGGCCCGTTCCTAGGCCTTCCGCACGCGGTCCGAGGCGATCATGATCACCAGGCCGAGCACCGCGATCACGATGTTCGCGAACAGCTCGCGGCCCTGGAGGAACCCGACGCTCTCCGTCAGGAACCGGGTGACACCCATCAGACGGAACCAGCCGTCCGTCAGCTCGCGGAGGACGCCGCAGACGCCCACCACCATGGTCAGAAAGCCGATGACTTCCAGGAATCGCTTCATGGGACGAGCATGATCCTTCCGGGGCGGCTCCCGCGTCGGCCGCCGGGAGGGAGTCGGTGCTACCGAAGTCTCGGGCCGCTCGACTTTGGTAGCTTCCGGTCGCTTCCGACCGGCCGCGCGCCCCTGACGTGCGTACTTTGGTTCGTATGACACGTACGGACCGCAACGCCTGGCTGCTGCCCTCGGCCATGGCCGACCCCCCGGCCGACGGCCCGCAGGGACGCAGGCCGCGGCGGACCGTACGCGACTGGGTCGTCGACACCCTTCTCTTCCTCGGCGCCGTCTTCTTCGGCATCATCGCGGCCGAGGCCAGCGATCAGTACAACAGCGAGGCCGTGGCCTTCGCCGACCAGGTCGTCGGCGCAGTGGCCTGCTGCGCCCTGTGGCTCCGCCGCCGCTGGCCCGTCGGACTCGTGGTCGCGCTCGCCCTCGTCAGCGTGGGCGCGCCGGTCGCGAGCGGCGCCTTCCTGGTGAGCCTGTTCAGCGTCGCCGTCCGGCGGCCCTTCCGCGAGATCGCCTGGATCGGCGCGCTCGCCGTCGCCTGCACCACCGCCCAGGTCTTCGCACGCCCCGACCCCGAGACCGGCACCGTCCTCGGGATCGCCATCGGCTTCATCCTGGTCCTCCTGATGACCGCCTGGGGCATGCTCGTCCGCGCCCGGCGCCAGCTCGTCGAAGCCCTGCGGGAACGCGCCCGGCGCGCCGAGGCCGAGGCGGAGCTGCGCGCCGAGCAGGCCCAGCGGCTCGCCCGGGAGGCCATCGCCCGCGAGATGCACGACGTCCTCGCCCACCGGCTCACCCTGCTCAGCGTGCACGCCGGAGCGCTGGAGTTCCGGCCCGACGCCCCGCCCGAGCAGGTCGCCCGCGCCGCCGGAGTCATCCGGGACAGCGCCCACGAGGCGCTCCAGGACCTCCGGCAGATCATCGGCGTTCTGCGCGCCCCCGGCGAGGGCGGGGAAGGCGACCGGCCGCAGCCCACCCTCGCCACCCTCGACGCGCTGGTCGCCGAGTCCCGCGAGGCCGGGACGAAGGTCGTCCTCGACTCCACGATCGACGATCCGGACGCGGTCCCCGCCGCCACCGGCCGTACGGTCTACCGCATCGCCCAGGAGGGCCTCACCAACGCCCGCAAGCACGCCCCCGGCACCGAGGTCACCCTCACCGTGCGCGGCCGGCCGGGCGACGGGCTGACCGTCGACGTCCACAACCCGGCCCCCACCGGACCCGTCCCGCACGTCCCCGGCTCCGGCCAGGGGCTCATCGGCCTCACCGAGCGCGCCACGCTCACCGGCGGACGCCTGGACCACGGCCCGGCCCCCGACGGCGGGTTCGCCCTGCACGCCTGGCTACCGTGGCCCTCATGACCATCCGGCTGCTCATCGTCGACGACGACCCCCTGGTCCGCGCGGGCCTCACCTTCATGCTCGGCGGCGCCGACGACATCGAGATCGTCGGCGAGGGCACCGACGGCCGGGACGTCCCCGACCTCGTCGCCCGTCTCGCCCCGGACGTCGTCCTCATGGACATCCGGATGCCGCACGTCGACGGCCTCACCGCCACCGAGCTCCTGCGGGCCCGGCCCGACGCCCCCGAGGTCGTCGTCCTCACCACCTTCCACGCCGACGAACAGGTCCTGCGCGCCCTGCGCGCGGGCGCGGCCGGATTCGTCCTCAAGGACACCGCGCCCGCCGAGATCGTCGCCGCCGTGCGCCGTGTCGCCTCCGGCGACCCGGTACTCTCCCCGGCGGTCACCCGCCAGCTGATGAGCCATGTCGCCGACCGGCCGGAACAGTCACGGAGCGCGGCCGCAGCGGGCCGACTCGCCGAACTCGCCCAGCGCGAACGCGAGGTCGCCGTCGCCGTCGGCCGAGGGCAGTCCAACGCCGAGATCGCCGCGGCCCTCTACATGAGCGTGCCGACCGTCAAGACCCATGTCTCGCGGATCCTCGCCAAACTCGGCCTGAACAACCGTGTCCAGATCGCTCTCCTCGTCCACGACGCCGGCCTCCTCGACGAGGGGGAGGCCTAGGCTGAGGTCATGTCCGTCATCGAACTGGGGGAGTGGGGCGCGGACTTCACCGCGAATCCGTATCCCTATTACGCGAAGCTCCGCGAGAGCGGTCCCGTCCACTACGTCCGGATGCCCGACGGCTGGGAGTTCTGGCTCGTCGTCGGCCACGAGGAGGGGCGGGCGGCGCTCGCCGACCCGCACCTGGTGAAGTCGCCCTCCCTGATCGGCGTCACCCCGCTCGACGAAGAGATCATCGGCCCCAACCTGCTGGGCGTGGACCCACCGGACCACACCCGGCTGCGCAAGCTCGTCGCACGGGAGTTCACCGGGCGGCGGGTGGAGGCCCTGCGCCCCCGCGTCCAGGAGCTCGCCGACGAACTCGCCGACGCGATGGAACCGGCCGGCCGCGCCGATCTCGTGGACGCCTTCGCGTTCCCGCTGCCCATCACCGTCATCTGCGAGCTCCTCGGCGTGCCGGCGGCCGACCGCGACTCCTTCCGCCGCTGGTCGAACCAGGTGGTCGCGCCGACGGACGAGGCCTCCGGACGGCAGGCCGTCGAGGGCCTCGGCGCCTACCTCGACGCGCTCATCGAGGACAAGCGCGCCGCGCGCCCCACGGACGATCTGCTCTCCGCGCTGATCACCACCCGCGCCGAGGACGGCGACCGCCTCTCGCTGCCCGAACTGCGGGCCATGGGATACCTGTTGCTCGTCGCCGGGCACGAGACCACGGTCGGCCTGATCAGCAACACGATCCGGGCCCTGCTCGCCCACCCGGACCAACTCGCCGACCTGCGGGCCGACTTCGGACTGCTCGACGGGGCGGTCGAGGAAGGGCTGCGCTACGACGGACCGGTGGAGACCTCCACCTTCCGGCTCGCCAAAGAGCCGACCGTCATCGGGGACACCCCCATCCCGGCTCACGCGAACGTCTTCGTCTCCCTCGCGGCGGGCGATCGCGACCCGCAGCGCTTCCCCGAACCGGACCGCTTCGACATACGCCGCGAACCGCGCGGCCATCTGGCCTTCGGACACGGCATCCACTACTGTCTCGGCGCGCCGCTCGCCCGCCTCGAAGGCGCGATCGCGATCCGGACACTGCTGGAGCGCTTCCCGCGGCTGGAACTCGACCCCGACGGCGCTCCCTGGGAGTGGATGCCGGGCCTGCTCGTACGCGGCGTGCGCCGCCTTCCCGTCAGGTGGTGACCCGATGACCAATCCGTCGGACGACTTCGACCTCGTCCTCGCCCAGAAGGTCCTGGACGCCCAGCCGTTCAGCCGGCTCGTCGGTGCCAGGATCACCGCCTTCGGTGAGGGCGGGGCCACCCTGGAGGTGGATCTCCGTGAGGAGCTCCAGCAGCAGAACGGCTTCGCGCACGGCGGTGTGCTCTCGTACGCGGCCGACAACGCGCTCACCTTCGCGGCCGGCACCGCGCTGGGCCCCGCCGTCCTGACCGCCGGCTTCTCGATCCAGTACGTCCGCCCCGCGCGCGGCCGCACGCTCGTCGCCCGCGCGAGCGTGGTCCACGCGGGGCGACGGCAGGCGGTGGTGCGGTGCGATCTGCTGACCGTGGACGAGCAGGGCGGCGAGACGCTCTGCGCGGTGGCGCAGGGAACGGTGCTCTCGGCGAACGCCTGACACCGCCGACGCGGCCGACACCGCTCACGCGGGCCACGGGTCGTAAGACGACGGCGTCTCGGCAGGCCGCCTTCGTCAGCCAGGGCTGGAGGCGTCGTCCTACGACGGGATCTCGGCGAGGCGGACGGGGCGGCCTTCGCGCCGCGAACGCTCGCACGCCTCGGCGATCCGCAGGGCCTCCAGCGCCTCGCGGCCGTCGCACGGGTTGGGCGCCTCGCCCCTGACCAGGCGTACGAAAGCGTCCAGTTCGGCCTCGTACGCCGGGGCGAACCGCTCCAGGAAGCCCGGCCAGGGCTTGACCGGGGCGGGCGGCCCCGACGGCTCCACCGAGGTGAGCGGGGTCCGGTCGTCCAGGCCGACGGCGATCTGGTCCCGCTCGCCCGCCAGCTCCATCCGTACGTCGTAGCCGGCCCCGTTGCACCGGGTCGCCGTCGCCGTCGCGAGCGTGCCGTCGTCCAGGGTGAGCAGCGCCGCCGCGGTGTCCACGTCACCCGCCTCACGGAACATCGCGGGACCGGCGTCCGAACCGGCGGCGTACACCTCGACGACCTCGCGCCCGGTCACCCAGCGCAGGATGTCGAAGTCGTGCACCAGACAGTCCCGGAAGAGACCGCCGGAGAGCGGCAGGTACGCGGCGGGCGGCGGGGCCGGGTCCGAGGTCGCCGCCCGTACGGTGTGCAGCCGGCCGAGCCGCCCGGCCCGCACCGCCTCACGGGCTGCGGCGTACCCGGCGTCGAAGCGGCGCATGAAGCCGAGCTGGAGCTCCGTGCCCGCGGACTCGACGGCCCGCAGCGCACCGAGCGTGCCGGGCACGTCCAGGGCGATCGGCTTCTCGCAGAAGGCGGGCAGTCCGGCCCCCGCCGCGCGGCCGATCAGCTCGGCGTGGGCGGCGGTGGCGGAGGCGATGACGACGGCGTCGAGGGCGTGGTCGAGGAGGGCGTCGACGGTGGGGGCCACGGTGGCGCCGAGCGCCCCGCCGACCTGCGCCGCCCGGGTGGCGTCCGCGTCCGCCACGATCAACGATTCGACCTCCGGGTGGCGGGCGAGCACGCCCGCGTGGAAGGCCCCGATACGTCCCGTTCCGATCAGTCCGATGCGCATGGCCCCCAAGGTGGTGGCGAACGGAGACGCTGTCAAGGATTTGTCAGGACAATCGGACTTCACCACTTCCTGTCATCTTCTCCTCGGGCTACGCTCCCGTCCGTGTCCAAGCCGTCGTCGTCCGCCCCGCTGCCACCCCTCTCCGTGGACCGCACCAGCCCGGTTCCGCTCTACTACCAGCTCGCGCAGCAGCTGGAAGCGGCCATCGAGAAGGGGGCCCTGACCCCTGGAAGCCTGCTCGGCAACGAGATCGACCTCGCCACCCGGCTGGGCCTGTCCCGGCCCACCGTCCGCCAGGCCATCCAGTCGCTCGTCGACAAGGGCCTGCTGGTCCGCCGGCGCGGCGTCGGCACCCAGGTCGTGCACAGCCAGGTCAGGCGCCCGCTGGAGCTGAGCAGCCTCTACGACGACCTGGAGGCGGCCGGCCAGCGCCCCGCCACCCGCGTCCTGGCCGACCGCGTCGAAGCCGCCACCGCCCGGGTGGCCGCCGCCCTCGGCGTACCGGAGGGCAGCGACGTGCGGTACGTGGAGCGGCTGCGCTCCGCGCACGACGAGCCGATGGCGTACCTGCGCAACCATCTGCCGGCCGACCTGCTCGACCTGGACGCCGCACGGCTGGAGACCACCGGCCTCTACCGCCTGATGCGCGGGGCCGGTATCACTCTCCACAGCGCTCGCCAGACCGTCGGCGCCCGGGCCGCCACGGCGGCCGAGGCGGATCTGCTCGCGGAGGAGGAGGGAGCCCCGCTGCTCACGATGGAACGCACGACCTTCGACGACACCGGTCGCGCCGTCGAGTTCGGATCGCACCTCTACCGGGCCTCGCGGTACGCCTTCGACTTCCAGCTGATGGTCCGCCCCTGACCCACTGACGTCCGCGCGACCCCCATGACCGATACTGCAATGCACGCAGAAGGACACAAAGGAGGGCACGGCCTCGTGACCAGGCTTCGGACAGGAGGGGTACGCGCCGCAGTCGGCGCCGTGCTCGCGGTGGCGCTCACAGCCGCACTCGCGGGGTGCAGCAGCACCGGCGGGAAGCGCGCGGAGGACGCCCGCAAGGAGGCCGCGGCCCAGGGGAAGGCGGCCGTGAACACCCCCCGCTGGGACTTCGCCATGGTGACGCACTCGGGCGACGGTGACACCTTCTGGGACATCGTCCAGAACGGCGCCGAGCAGGCGGCCGTCAAGGACAACATCAACTTCCTCTACGCCCACAGCGACGAGGCGCAGCAGCAGGCCCAGCTCATCGACTCCTACATCGCCAAGGGCGTCGACGGCCTCATCGTCACCCTCGCCAAGCCCGACGCGATGAAGACGGCCGTCGAGAAGGCGGTCAAGGCCGGCATCCCGGTGATCACCGTCAACTCCGGCTCCGAGCAGTCCAAGGCCTTCGGCGCGCTCACCCACATCGGCCAGGACGAGACCGTCGCGGGCGAGGCCGTCGGCGACGAGCTCGACAAGCGCGGGAAGAAGAAGGCCCTGTGCGTCCTGCACGAGCAGGGCAACGTCGGCCACGAGCAGCGCTGCGGGGGCGCGAAGAAGACCTTCGGCGGCGACCTGCAGAACCTGTACGTCGACGGCACCAACATGCCCGACGTCCAGGCCTCCATCGAGGCCAAGCTCCAGTCCGACCCCGCCATCGACGCCGTCGTCACCCTCGGCGCGCCCTTCGCCGACGCCGCCGTCCAGGCGAAGAAGACGGCGGGGTCCGAGGCCGAGGTCGACACCTTCGACCTCAACGCCAAGGTCGCGAGCGGCCTGGAGTCCGGCGCCCTCGGCTTCGCCGTGGACCAGCAGCCCTACCTCCAGGGCTACGAGGCCGTCGACCTGCTCTGGCTGTACAAGTACAACGCCGACGTCCTCGGCGGCGGCAAGCCGGTCCTCACCGGCCCCCAGATCATCACCAAGGACGACGCCGCCGCGCTGAAGGGCTACGCGGAGCGGGGCACCCGATGAGCCCGACCGCACCGGCGGAGCTCGACCACGTCGACGAGCGGCTGCTGCGCACCTCTCCGCTGAAGAAGCTCCTGGCCCGCCCCGAGCTCGGCTCGGTCGTCGGGGCGGCCGCCGTCTTCGTCTTCTTCTCGATCGTCGCCGACAGCTTCCTGCGCGCTTCCAGCCTCGGCACGGTCCTGTACGCGGCCTCCACCATCGGCATCATGGCGGTGCCCGTCGCGCTGCTGATGATCGGCGGCGAGTTCGACCTCTCGGCCGGCGTGATGGTCACCACCTCGGCGCTGATCTCGTCGATGGTCAGCTACCAGATGACCGCCAACGTCTGGGTCGGCGTCGGCGTCTCGCTGCTCGTGACCCTCGCCATCGGCGTCTTCAACGGCTTCATGCTGACCCGTACGAAGCTGCCCAGCTTCATCATCACTCTCGGCACCTTCCTGATGCTGACGGGTCTCAACCTCGGCTTCACCAAGCTGATCAGCGGAACGGTCTCCACCAAGTCGATCGCCGACATGGAGGGCTTCCCCTCCGCCAGGAAGCTCTTCGCCTCCCAGCTGACCATCGGTGGCGTCGACCTCAAGGTCACCATCCTGTGGTGGATCGGCCTGGTCGCGGTCGCCACGTGGATCCTGCTGCGGACCCGCTTCGGTAACTGGATCTTCGCCGTCGGCGGCGGCGCCGACGCCGCCCGCGCGGTCGGCGTCCCGGTCTTCAAGACCAAGATCGGCCTCTACATGGGCGTGGCCTTCTGCGCCTGGATCTCCGGCCAGCACCTGCTCTTCTCCTTCGACGTCGTGCAGTCCGGCGAGGGCGTCGGCAACGAGCTGATCTACATCATCGCGGCGGTGATCGGCGGCTGTCTGATCACCGGCGGTTACGGCTCCGCCATCGGCTCGGCGGTCGGCGCGTTCATCTTCGGCATGACCAGCAAGGGCATCGTGTACGCGGAGTGGAACCCGGACTGGTTCAAGTTCTTCCTGGGAGCGATGCTCCTGCTCGCGACCCTGCTGAACGCCTGGATCCGCAGGCGTGTGGAGGCAACCAAATGAGCACCGCGACCACCCCGCAGGCGCTCGTCGAGCTCGACGACGTCAGCAAGTACTACGGCAACATCCGCGCCCTCGAAGGGGTCTCCCTGGAGGTCCACGCGGGCGAGATCACCTGTGTCCTCGGTGACAACGGAGCCGGCAAGTCCACCCTCATCAAGATCATCGCGGGGCTGCACCGGCACGACGCCGGCACCTTCCGCATCGAGGGGGAGGAGTTCTCCCTGGCCAATCCGCGCGAGGCCCTGGACCTCGGCATCGCCACCGTCTACCAGGACCTGGCCGTCGTCCCGCTGATGCCGGTCTGGCGGAACTTCTTCCTCGGCTCCGAGCCCACCAAGGGCGCCGGACCCTTCAAGCGCCTCGACGTCGAGCTGATGCGCGAGACCACCCGCACCGAGCTGCTGCGCATGGGCATCGACCTGCGCGACGTCGACCAGCCCATCGGCACCCTCTCCGGCGGCGAGCGCCAGTGCGTGGCCATCGCCCGCGCCGTCCACTTCGGCGCCAAGGTCCTCGTCCTCGACGAGCCGACCGCCGCCCTCGGCGTCAAGCAGTCCGGAGTGGTCCTGAAGTATGTGGCCGCGGCCCGTGACCAGGGCCTCGGAGTGGTCCTCATCACCCACAACCCGCACCACGCCTATCTCGTCGGCGACCGTTTCATCCTGCTCAAGCGCGGTGTCATGTCGGGCAGCCACACCAAGGAATCGGTCACCCTGGACGAGTTGACCCGGCAGATGGCGGGCGGCAGCGAGCTGGAGGACCTCCGCCACGAGCTGGAGCGCCCCACCGGCCCGTAGCCCCTTCGCCGCCGTCGTGAACAGCCCTCCGACACCGCACCTGGCAGAATCGAGCCGATGAGTACCTACCGCGACCTGACTCAGCGCGGGGCCGCCCGAGGCGCCGCGCTGCGGACCGTCGGCACCCGAGAGCGGCGCTCCCACCTGACCGCGCCCCGGGTGCCCACCGTCGGCATCGACATCGGCGGTACGAAGGTCATGGCCGGGGTGGTCGACGCGGACGGCACCATCCTGGAGAAGGTCCGCACCGAGACCCCCGACAAGTCCAAGAGCCCCAAGGTCGTCGAGGACACCATCGTCGAGCTGGTCCTGGACCTCTCCGACCGGCACGACGTGCACGCCGTCGGCATCGGCGCGGCCGGCTGGGTCGACGCCGAACGGGCCACCGTGCTCTTCGCCCCGCACCTCGCCTGGCGCAACGAGCCGCTGCGCGACTCGCTCGAGTCGCGGCTCGCCGTCCCCGTCATGGTCGACAACGACGCCAACACCGCCGCCTGGGCCGAGTGGCGCTTCGGCGCGGGACGGGGCGAGGACCATCTCGTCATGATCACCCTCGGTACCGGTATCGGCGGGGCGATCCTGGAGGACGGCCGGGTCAAGCGGGGCAAGTACGGGGTGGCCGGCGAGTTCGGCCATATGCAGGTCGTCCCCGGCGGGCACCGCTGCCCCTGCGGCAACCGCGGCTGCTGGGAGCAGTACAGCTCCGGCAACGCCCTGGTCCGCGAGGCCAAGGAACTGGCCGCCGCCGACTCCCCGGTCGCGTACAACATCATCGAGCGGGTCAAGGGCAACGTCCCCGACATCACCGGGCCGCTCATCACCGAGCTGGCCCGCGAGGGCGACGCCATGTGCGTCGAGCTGCTCCAGGACATCGGGCAGTGGCTCGGCGTGGGTATCGCCAACCTCGCCGCCGCCCTCGACCCGTCCTGCTTCGTCATCGGCGGTGGCGTCAGCGCCGCCGACGACCTGCTGATCGGGCCGGCCCGCGACGCCTTCCGGCGCCACCTCACCGGCCGGGGCTACCGCCCCGAGGCCCGGATCGCCAAGGCCCAGCTCGGCCCCGAGGCCGGCATGGTCGGCGCCGCCGACCTCGCCCGGCTCGTGGCCCGCCGCTTCCGCCGCGCCAACCGCCGCCGCGTCGAGCGCCACGAGCGGTACGAGCGCTACGCGCAGGCCCTGCGGGGCGGCGCCGAAGGACGCACCTCACGCACCACCCAGGACCCGGATTCATGACCGTTCCCTCCCCGACCACCTCTCCCGAGCAGGAGACCAAGCTGCCGGAGGACCGGCGCCACATGATCCGCCGCCGCTGGCTGACGGCGATCATCATCGTGCTGCTCGTCGGCATCCCCGCCGGCTATCTGGTGATCTCCGCCGGGCAGAGCCGCGACAGCGGCCGTGACAAGGAGCGCGAGTCCTCGGCCACCGGGCTGCGCGACAGCTGGCCCTCGCTGATGAAGCGCCGCATCTTCGAGGTCCCGATCCCCCCGGGCAGCACCGACGTCGCCTACTACGAGACCAGCAACTGGAAGACGAGCCGGCTGTACGTCGAGTTCACGACGAACGCCGGCTGGCTCGACATCTTCCTGAACAACATCGGCTCCAGCCGCTCCCAGCTCGAGCCCGGCGAGGTCACCATCGGCGAACGCGACGCCGAGATCGCCGGCTGGGACTTCGCGACGGACCGGGACTGGTCGGGCACCACCGTCAGCCGGGACAAGCCGCGGCCCGGCCAGGACATCACCGTCGACCTCACCGACCCCGCCGCCCCCAAGGTGTACGTCGTCTCCACCACCACCCCGTGACGGGACCCGTCGACACCCCCTGACCGGGGCGACTGCTGCCACGAGCGGACCGTCGCCGCGTGCGGTTGCTGTCCATCGCGGTGCGGCGGGGCGGTCAGTCAGGTCGTGATAGCGGGCTTCGGCGCGGATGGGCGGGTGCGGCTCGTCATCCGCGTCAGGCCCGGGCTGTGAAGAACGTTTCGGAGACCTTTCGGTACAACGCGGTGAGCTGTTCGAGCAGTTGATCCGTCATCGCCGGGTCCCGCTGCGCGTTCGCATGGACGGTTGCCACGGTGAGGTCTCCCAGGGCGACCGCCACGGTGCCGCGGACGCGAGCCGATGTTTCACGCCCGATCTCGTCGATCGCCTTCCTGTACATCTCGGCAGCCCAGTCCGGGTCGCCCCGGTCGAGGGCGTTGAGACCCATGTCGAAGAGCAGATTGGCCAGGTCGGACGTCGTTGAGCGCGCTCTCAGGTACGCCTCCGCGGCTTCGCCGTAGCGCCGGAGCCGGTACAGGCACCACCCCTTCAACTGCTGTTTCTCCGACGAGAGGTAAGGCGCCGCTCCCAGCACGTCGATGATCCCCAGGTACTCCTTGTCCGCGACGTCGGGTCCACGGAGGAGCCAGAGCAGATCCGCCCTCCCCATCAGGCACCACGGATCTCGTGGTGCCAGCCGTACGGCCTCGTCGTAGGCATGGAGCGCCTCGTGACGAGCGTCGACGCCCGAGTACTCCAAGACCCATCCCAGGACGGAATGCGCGCTGGACTCCTCGGGAGGCACTCCTATGGCCTCGCGGGCGAATTCGGCCGCCTGCGGCCAGTCCGCGATCCCCGCCAGAATCTTGCTCTTCGCGATGAGGGACCAGCGCGTGCGCTCCAGGTTCAACGCCCGGTCGATGATCGTCAGTGCCTCTTCCACTCGCCCGATGCTGAAGTTCGCCTCGGCGAGGTCGGTGAGCGCGTCGACGTTCTCCTGGTCTACCGCCAGGGCACGCTCGAACCTGGTGAGCGCTTCGACGGGCTGCCCCAAGGACATCAGGTTCCACCCGTAGAGGCGCAGGGCGGTGGTGTCGTCCGGTTTCCTCAGGATGACCTCGTCGAGCACCGCGAGCGCTTCGCTCGCGCGTTCCGCGGAACTCAACGCCTGGGCGTACTCCACGAGCAGTTCGGGGGCAACCGGATCCCGGTCGACCGCTGAGGCCAACAGCAGCAGAGCTTCATCCTGACGGCCCAGGCCCTCCAGATGCAGACGTAGCTGACCCCATGCGAACGCGTAGTCAGGATCGAGTTGGACCGCCCTCCGCAGGTCGTCGAGTGCTCGCTCTTCGTGCCCGAGAGCGGACAGGGTGGCCCCACGGCTTGCCAGCGCCCACGCGTCGTCGTCTTCGAGCCTCACCGCCTCGTCGAGCTCGGTCAGGGCCTCGTCGAGCCGGCCGGTGATGCGATAGGACTCGCCCAACGCCGCGCGAGCTTCCTGGTACTCCGGGTCACTCCGGGCGGCCACTTCGAGGACGGCCACGGAATCCTCGTACCTCTCCATGGCATAGAGGCAGCGGCCTCGGACCGTCTCACCGGACACGGGAAGGGGACCATCCTTCGCCATATGGTCGAGTTCGGCGAGCGCCTCCTCCGCGCGGTCGGTGGCGAACAGTGTCTTGGCCAGCCACATGTGTGCTCGCTCGTGATCGGGCTCTGTCTCAAGGGTCTTGCGGAGGTAGCGTTCGGATGCCCCGAATTCGCTCTGCTGGTAGCAGGCCAGAGCAGTCATGAACCAGCGCTCCGGGTGAGGATCGAGCTCGGCTGCCCGCTGGAATCGGTCTGCGGCCTTCCGCAGGCTTTCCTTGACGGATTCCGCATCACCAGGGCGGTCTCCTTGGAGGTACTCCTTCCAGTACGCCTCGCCGAGGCGCTGCTGGATCCAGGCGTTGTCGGGCTCGAGTTCCGTCGCCCGCTCAAGGGCGGCGATCGCTTCCGGCAGAAGCTCCTGATCAAGCAGGACCTCTCCGCGCGTCGCCTGCGCGACGGCGTTGTCGGGCTGCAATGCGAGTGCCTCGTCGAGTGCGGCGAGCGCGTCGGCATAACGCTCCTGCTCTCTGGCGACCGACCCGACGCCCGTCAGGGCGGGGACGGAGGCCGGATTCAGCCGGACGGCGTTCATGAACGACTCCGCTGCCTCGTCCCACCGAGCCAGCTCGCTGAGCGTCTCCCCTCGGGTCACCCACGCCGCGTCCAGGCCGGGATCGGCGGTGATGGCCGTGTCGAGCAACGTCAGGGCTTCGTCGGTCCGGCCCTGCCGGAGAAGAACGTCTCCCAGATAGGCTCGCGGGAGAGCCCAGGCGGGTGCGAGGTCGACCACTCTGCTGAGCTCGCTCTCGGCGCCGGCCAGGTCGCCGATCTGCCACCGCAGGAGCCCGTGCAGGAAGAGGGCATCAGGATCGTCCGGGTCGAGCTTCAGGACCTGGTCCAGCGTGCGGAGCGCCTCGTTTTCGCGACCGGCGTTGATGAGCGTCTGCGCCAGTCTCAGGCGAACACCCGGATGTTCCGGTTGGAGCCGGTCCGCGGCTTCCAGCGCGTGGACGGCTTCATCGAACTTGCCGGAGGCGGAGAGAACGAAAGCCTGCAGGACACGCACACGGACGTCCTCGGGATCAGTTCGCGTCCGCTGGTCCAGGATGGTCAGTGCCTCGTCCGCATGACCGAGGCCCAGAAGAGCGATCGCCCTCACGTCCAGAGCGCCCCCGTGCAGTGGATCGTCGAGGAGCAGGCCATCGGCGATTTCCAGAGCCTTTTCGGAGTCGCCGAGATCGCTGAGCCGTTCGGCGACGGACACCGCGAGTTCTTCCCCCGTCGCGACGTCGGCCGCACGCCTGAGACATGTGAGTGCCTCCTCCCGGTTCCCTGTCCCCCTCAGGGCGTCGGCGAGCCCCAGCAGCAGACCGGCATCCTCCGGCAGGAGTTCGACCGCCCGTCGGTAGGGATGCTGGGCCCGGGCCGCGAGCCCGGCCGCGAGGAGCGCGGCGCCGGCCAGGGCCCAGGAAGCCGCGATGTCCGAGGGCGCGGATGTGGTCCGGTCCTCGATGAGCTGGGCCCGGGCCTCCAGCGCCTGCCAGTCGTAGGGGGCCCTCGTCACCGCGTCGTCGAGTGCTTCCAGGGCTTCTTCGGGACGGCCGGAGTCACGCAGGCTGACCGCCAGGATCCTGCGTACATCGGGGGTGTCCTCGCCGAGTTCGACAGCGCGCCGAAGCTGTCGCTCCGCTTCGGTCGGCTGTCCCGTCATGGCCAGGGCCATACCGAAGCAGGCCGTGTACTCTCCGCGGCCCGCGAGGAAATCCCGGGCCGCGGTGAACGAGGACACAGCGCGTTCGAACGCTTCCCGAGCCGGTTCGTGATCTCCGGTCAGCAGGCGGGAGAGCCCCAGCACCGTGGCTACAGCACCCGCGAGTGCGAGGAGTTCGGGTCTGGGCTCATCCGCCTGCTGGAGCTGCTCCCGCACCGCTGCTTCGAGGTCGATGCCTTCGCGTATGGCCTTGGCGAGGCGGAGTTCGAGGTAGTCGGAGCGCAGATGTTCCAGCCGCCGCAGCAGTTCGGCCTCGGCGACCGGCTCGGAAGCCCGGCCGTAACCCGTGATTCGCCAGCCGGGCATACGCCAAGCAGCCTCGTGGGCTGCGCGCTCGCTCGCCCTAGGGGTACCCATGACGTCCTCCTGTTGGGGGCTGGGTGTTCCTCTGGGGCACGCTGGGACCGGTCTTGCGCGCGGGCCGGCCCTGCCACATCCGCTTCACGTTCCCGGCGATCCGATCTGTCTTGTCGGGGTCGTCAAGACGGGCCCACCAGGCGGCGTTGAGGAGATCGAGGACCGGGCCGAGGTGTCTGGGAGCCGGCTCGCTGTCTTCGCCGTTGCGGGGCGGCTCCGGGGGGCTGAGGAGCTGTGCCTTGAGCCCCCGGAGGTTCTCCCATTGCTCCGGACCGTAGGGGGCGACGAGCACCCTGCGCTCGAGGAGGCGGAAGGCCTTCGCCTCGAAATCATGCAACCACGGTGGGGCAGGGGCGAGGGCCCGGCCGCCGACCAGATGCCGTACGGCCTCGGTCCAGTACCCGTTCACCTTTTCCACTGCTCCGGCGAAACTTCCTTTGGCGGAGTCCATGCGCTGCAGGGTGCGGTGGATGACGAATGCCCGCTCGACATCGGTGGGTGTATGGGTGTTCTGGGCGTCGTGGTCCGGCTGGAACCGCATCAGCACGGCGGCGCAACAGAAGGCCGGCCCGATCGAATACGCGGCTATCGAATCCGCGAACAGATGGCGCAAGAAGTCATCGGAGTGGTCGGGCGCAGCCTCCTTCAGGTCGTCGATGATTCCTACGTTGCTCGAGATCCTTGAGATGTCGAGCCCGATTTCGTGACCCACCAGGGGTACGTTCCATATCGTCCATTCCGGAAATCCGAGTTTGATCAGGAAGTCCAGGGGGCCGGGCAGTGTGGCGCGCCGGGACGGAACCGCCAGCAGATGGGTGTACGGTTCGCGGGCCACCTCGGCCAGAAGTGTGTCGGTGATGTCGCAGACCCGGTCGTCCAGGTCCGTGTCTCGCAGGGTGAGGCCGCCCAGCAAGTCGACATAGTCGGCGAACAGTGGCTGACATTGGTCTTCTATGAGTGCTTCGAGATCTCCCCATATATTCCGCGGGGCGGCGCCGCTCCGCAGGGATCTGCGCAGCTTGGCGATCTTCTCGGAGCAGTCGTTGCACCTTGTCGAAAGACTCGCCTCGAAGGTGCGCGGCTCGATCTGGACCATGGTCCGCTCGATTCTGGTCAGCGTCCTACCGGCTGCCACCACGGCGTCCCATACGAATTGGATCTGTTGTGGCAGGGCCTCGATCTCACCTCTGAGGTCGCGATCTTCGATGATTTCCCTCAGGTCTTCGTCGTACTTCAGCTGCTTGGTCAGTTTGGTCACGGTCGCATCTGCGTCACGGAGGTTTCCCGTGACACTTGTTCCGGTCATTCCGCCGATCCTGCGAATGAGTTCGTCGACCATCTTCCGTCTGCGTGAGGCCTCGGTGGCGGCCGCCTTGACCTTCCTCACATCCAGGTCGAGCGCCGCCAGCCTCATGTCGAACAGCTCCTGGAGTTCAGGCATGAACACTCCTCAGGGTGCTGCCAGGCGACAGAGCGAGAGTGCGTTGTCACTCACCTGGTCTGTTGTGTGCCGTTCCACGCCCCAGTGCTCCAGGCGCCAGAGCCAAGCGGCCTGGAGCACATGGGCGATCGTGGCACCGTTCGGGACCTCTTCCGCCCCCGCTTCGAGTACGGCGATGAGTCGGTGGACCGGTCCCAAAGGGTCGTAGCGCAAGCGAGGTGGAGTGTGCTGGTGCAGCAGGTCCACCATGTTCCTCGACTGCTTGTCGACCAGCCGCATGACGGAGTCCTCGGGCGTCGTCTTCCCCGCGATCCGATACCACAACGGCTCGATGTGGTGATCGGCCATGAGCCTGTACTCGGGCCTCCGCGGGCCGTCGTCTGCGATCTCACTCATGGCCCGCAGTGTCGCGATCATCGTCCAGACGCGGCGTGACCAGGGAGGATGGGTACTGCTCCAGGCGGAGTCGTCGGGCCATGCCCTGAGCGCCACCGCGGCGGCCGGATAGGACGCTCCGAGGCTGTAGGTGGCATAGGCGTCGGCAAAAAGTTCGTGGAGTCGGGAAAGCTCCACCTTGCGCTCGGACGCAGTGGCCTCGCGACTGCTCTCCGTCGTGAGGTAGGCGGCCACAGGCCGTGACTGCTCACGAAGCCTGGGGTCTGCGTGCTGGAGTGTGGCGGCCACATGGTGCCCTAGTTCGTGGGCGAGCAGGGGAAGTCCCCACACGCTTGTGTCAGGGAACCTGACCCTGATCATGCTCACCGTGTGATCCAGGAACTCGCCCACGTCCACTGAGACGAGAACCTCGCGCGGTATCGCGGAGCGCCGAGCCAGTCCCAGCAGGAGGCGTTCCGCGACCTCTCCGACGCCGGCATCCAGTCTGCTCCTGCGCAGGAGAGTGCCTTCGATGAACGCGAGAGCCTCACGCTTGATGGGGCTGATGTCCGCGAGGGCTCCCGCGAGCCTTTGCCAGTCGGGGGTTCCGTTCGATCCGTCTCCGATTTCCCGCAGATACCTTGTCTTCTGCTGGATCAGGAGCTGGAACCGGTCACGAACCGCCGTGCTCGCTTCGTGGTCGTGTGGTCCGTCCGTGAGGGAGGCAAGGGCGGAATCGACCCTGCGGAGATCGGAAGCCTCCTGGTCGATACGCGCGGCGAGGAGTGAGTCTCCTTCAAGAATTCTCATCGAGCCACCTCCAGTCGCCGAATGACGGCGCGAACACCTTCGACCAGACCGATTCCAGTTCGCGAGTCGGCGTAGTCCATGGCGATGAGGACCACCGTGGCCACGAGCAGCAGGTACGCTCCGGCGACGGCCACGGGGAACTGCGTCGCGACCATGATCGGGAGGGCAGCGGCAACGACGGCCAGGACGCCGAGCACGGCGGCGATCCCGTCGGCGACATTCATGAGTTTGGTGAATCTGACCGACATGCCGTCGAGAGTGCTCGCCGCCTGCGCCAGTCGCCCGGCGTCCAGGCCGTCGGCCGCGAGTACCTCATCCGCCTCTCGCTGCACGGGTTCCACGCCGATGACCCATCCCATGGCGACGTGGGCCGTCTCGCCCGCGACGATCCGATCCGAGAGGGCGTGGACCTTCGCACGGACCGTACTGATCCTCTCCATGGGGACGAGGCGGCCGAGCAGGCCGAGTGCCGCTTCGAAAGCGCGCAGTCCGAGACGTAGGAATCGGGCCGCTACCCGGCCGAGATCCACTTGCTTTCCGATGGACTCCCACACCTTGTGGAGGGGATCGGCAACCAGCGACGTGATGGATTCCAGAGAGATCGTGGCGACTTGGGCGGAGCGTCGGCTCAACAGATCTAGAATCCCTTGGACTTGGCCCTCCAGCGCCGTACGGCCGTCGGGAAAAGCGGCCAAGGGTCCGAAGTCCTGGCGCAGATCCGTGCTGTCCCGGCCGCGGTCGCTCAGCTCGTCAGCCGTGTTCGCGAGGGTCCGCAGGGCGGGGCCGAGTGCCTTCGGCTCCGCCGGTCTGCCCTCCTCGCCCACGGCTTGGGCGGAGGCCAGGAGCACATTGGCCATCCCAAGCTGGCTCAGCACCGCGTCGAGACCGCTCTCGACGGCCTCCGTCCGCTCCGCCTGCGTCGTGGTGGCGGTGAGGGGATCGAAGCCCTGTACTCCCAAGTCGTCAAGGCCGCCTATCCGGCTCTCGGCAACCATGGCCAACTGGTCCGCTGCAAAGTCCCGTTGCGTGGGTTCATCGAGCGCTTCCTGCAGGTCGCGCCCCGCGCCGAGGATCAGTTGAGCGGTCTCGGCCGCGTAGTCCGACCACGCGCTGCGCTCCGCCATGTGCGAGCACCTCCCGATGCAGGTGCCCCTGTCATCAGTTTCCCAGACATGAGGGGGCCGGGCCACATAGGTGAATCTCCGCAACGGCGCAAGCAGCCGGTCTGCCACTCGAGCGTTGTTCCCATCCCTGTGCTTCCGGCCATCTGTCGACGGCGCGCTTGTTCTCCGCGGCACAGGCCTCCCACTTGCGGACAACGCGGCAGCCTTCAAGGCTGCAATGGTCGAGGCGCAGGAGAAGGCGAAACCGTCGAACGATCCGAGGTCGCGTAGGCACCGGTCTGAGACTCGTTGGGCGGGGTGTATCCCCGGGGCCGGCGCACGGAGTGCGGGCCGGACTCTGACCCGAGAGTGAGGACTCCTGCCCTGCCACGGTCGGCAGAGGGGGCATTCGAGTGGGCGTCAGGGAGGGACCTGGTCCTGCTGCTCGCCGGTGAGGCCCTCGGCGACACATTGCAGCGCGCGCAGGCCACGTTCCCCACCTTCGGCCATCGCGGTGCTGACACGGCGCGGCGCATGGGCTGCGTTCGCGCCGGGCACCGCACTCCCGACCGACCTTGCCGTCCCGCGCGGGAGCGGTGAGCCCTCCGGTCGGGGCCCCCTGCTCGAAGGGCTCGGGGGAGGGTGCCGCTGCATCTGCGGCGGCGATCCGCCGGCGGTACGCTCACTGTGAGCGTCGACACTGGGCATGATGGGGCCGAAGAGGTCAAAGGGTGTACCTGTGGCTACGTACAGTGATCGGCTGGACGGCGCCGACCGCAGTCGTCGAGGAGGTGGGCGATGGTCGGCAACACCATCGACTTCACCGAGGAACGGGCACCGTGCGGGTGCATCGTCGACGGGCTGCGCTACCAGGAGGACGACGCCGCAGGGCTGTTCATCGACAGGGTGACCTACGCATGCGGCTGCCGACAGGTCCGTCGCGAGTTCCATGACGGCAGCCTCCGCGTCAGGGTCGTCCGCCACGACGGCACCGTCGTGCTGGACGAGCGCAGCGGCGAGCACGAGGCCTGACCGGCCCCGCGGGAGCGCACGCGCGCACAGCACAGCGCCGACAGACAGGTGGTGACATGACCGCTTCCCATGACGTCGTGGTGATCGGTGGCGGAGGCGCCGGACTGCGCGCGGCCATCTCCATCGCGGAGACCGATCCACGGTTGAGTGTGGCGATCATCTCCAAGGTCTACCCGATGCGCAGCCATACGGTCTCCGCCGAGGGCGGAGCCGCCGCCGTCGCCGGCAGCGACGACAGCCTCGACGAACACGCCTACGACACCGTGTCCGGCGGGGACTGGCTGTGCGACCAGGACGCCGTCGAGGCGTTCGTGGCCGAGGCACCCCGCGAACTTCTCCGCCTGGAACACTGGGGCTGCCCTTGGAGCCGCCAGGACGACGGGCACATCGCCGTGCGGGCGTTCGGCGGCATGAAGAAGATGCGCACCTGGTTCGCCGCCGACAAGACCGGGTTCCACCTTCTGCACACGCTGTTCCAGACCGCGCTGTCGTACCGGGACATCGTGCGGTACGACGAGTGGTTCGTCAGCACCCTGCTCGTCGACGACGGGAAGGTGCGCGGAGTGGTGGCGATCGAGCTGGCCACCGGCCGGGTCGAGACCATCACCGCCCACTCCGTCATCGTGTGCACCGGGGGATGCGGCAGGGTCTACCCGTTCACCACCAACGCCAACATCAAGACCGGCGACGGCATGGCCCTGGCCTACCGGGCCGGCGCACCGCTGAAGGACATGGAGTTCGTCCAGTACCACCCCACCGGTCTGCCCTTCACCGGAATCCTCATCACGGAGGCCACGCGCGCCGAGGGCGGCTGGCTCCTCAACAAGGACGGCTACCGCTATCTGCAGGACTACGACCTCGGCACGCCCGAGCCGAGGCCGGTGCTGCGCAGCATGGAGCTGGGGCCGCGGGACCGGCTCTCGCAGGCGTTCGTACACGAGCTCGACAAGGGCAGGACCACCCCCACGCCGCACGGGCCCGTCGTCCACCTGGACCTGCGCCATCTGGGCGCCGAACTCATCGACACCAAGCTCCCCTTCGTACGGGAACTCTGTCTGAAGTACCAGAACATCGACCCGGTCCGGGAGCTGATCCCGGTGCGGCCGGTGGTCCACTACATGATGGGCGGCATCCACACCGACATCCACGGCGCCACCGGTCTCGACGGCCTGTACGCAGCCGGCGAGGTGGCCTGCGTCAGTATCAACGGCGCCAACCGGCTGGGCTCCAACTCCCTCCCGGAGCTCCTGGTCTTCGGTGCCCGCGCTGGCCGGGCCGCTGCCGAGTACGCCGCACGAGCTGCGGGAGCCACGCGATTCGGCGGGGCCGGCCCCAGCTCTGCGGTCCTCGCGCAGGCCCGGGACGAGCATCGCCGGCTGGAGCGCCTGGTCGCCCACCACGCCGAGGGCTGGGACCGCATCGCGGACATCCGCACCTCGATGCAGGACACCATGGAGACCGGAGCCGGTATCTACCGGGACGGGGGCTCCCTGACCACGGCCGCCGAGAAGCTGCTCGACCTGCGGGAGAGGTTCGGCGGTGCGGCCGTCGACGATCACAGCCAGACGTTCAACACCGATCTGATCGCGCTGCTGGAGCTGTCGTTCATGCTGGACGTGGCAGAGAGCATCGTCGACAGCGCACTGCGCCGCGAGGAGTCCCGGGGCGCGCACCAGCGGACCGACTTCCCCGCGCGGGACGACCGGCGGTACCTGGCCCATTCGCTGATCCACCGTGAACCCGACGGTACCGCACGGGTGGAGTACCTGCCGGTGACCGTCACCCGCTGGGCACCCGGGGAACGCGTGTACGGGAGGCAGTAGCCATGACGGACCGGATATCCCTCCAGGTGGCCCGCTACCGGCCGGAGCAGGAGACCGAACCGACCTGGCAGGCCTACGACGTGCCGCTGCGCAAGGAGTGGACGGTCCTCGACGGGCTCAACCACGTCAAGGACCACCTGGACGGCACGCTCTCCTACCGCTGGTCCTGCCGGATGGGCATCTGCGGCAGCTGCGGGATGACCGTCAACGGCGAGCCCCGGCTGGCCTGTTCGGCCTTCCTGACCGAATCCGCTCCCGGCCCGGTACGGGTCGAACCGCTTGCCGGCTTCCCCGTCGTCCGTGATCTCGTCATCGAGATCGGCGACTTCATGGACAAGCTGACCGAGGTCAAGCCCTGGATCATCCGCGACGAGCACAAGCCGCTCGACGAGGGTGAGTATCTGCAGACGCCGGACGAGATGGACGCGTACAAGCAGTACAGCATGTGCATCAACTGCATGCTCTGCTACTCGGCTTGCCCGGTGTACGCGCTCGACCCCGACTTCGTCGGCCCGGCGGCGATCGCCCTCGCTCAGCGCTACAACCTGGATCCGCGGGACGAGGGGGCGGCCGATCGGCGCGATGTCCTGTCCTCGGCCGAGGGTGTCTGGGCCTGCACGCTGGTCGGCGAGTGCACCACGGCCTGCCCCAAAGGGGTCGACCCGGCAGGCGCCATCCAGCGCTACAAGCTGACGGCGGCCACGCAGTCGCTCAAGGACCTCCTATGGCCCCGGGGCGCGCGATGAGCGGGACGCCGCGGCCGACCCTGTACCGCAAGCCCGTCCCCACCTTCTGGTGGCTGGGGCGCCGCGCCTACCTCGTCTTCGTGCTGCGGGAGCTCAGCAGCGTCTTCATCGCCTGGTTCGTCGTGTTCCTGCTGCTCATGGTCGGCGCGATCGCCGACGGCAGGGACGCGTACGAACGCTTCCAGGACTGGAGCGCCGACTGGTGGATGATCCTGCTCAACACGATCGCCCTGCTCTTCGTCCTGCTGCACACGCTCACGTGGTTCAACCTGGCACCGCGCGCCATGGTGATACGGCTGCGCGGCCGCCGCGTCCGGCCGCGTTCGATCGTGGCACTGCACTACCTGCTGTGGGCGCTGCTGACGGCGGCCACGGCATGGCTGATCCTGAAGGGATAGGGCGATGGGCAGGAAATCGCCGGAACCGCTGATGTGGCTGCTGTTCAGCGCAGGCGGAATGGCCGCCGCGCTGCTGGTCCCGGTTCTGCTGTTCGTGTTCGGCATCGCCTTCCCTCTGGGCTGGCTCGGTGCCCCCGATCACGAGCATCTGCTCTCGGTACTGCGACACCCCCTCACCAAGGCGATCCTCTTCGCGCTGTGCGTGCTCTGCTTCTTCCACTGGGCCCATCGCTTCCGCTACACGCTGTACGACGGCCTGCGGCTGAAGAGACTGAGCAAGGCGATCATCGTGTTCTGCTACGGAGGCGCGGTGCTGGGATCGATCGCGGCCGGGTTCGTGGTGTTCCGGGTCTGACACCGACTTCCGGCGACGCCAAGGATGCGTCGACTCCCTCGGCGGTCCTGGTCCTCGCGTCCCGCCTGCGGCTACGGAGTGTCCGGCACCGTGCAGTCCTCGGTGCGGCACGGGCTGTCCGCCGCCAGGTCCTGGCATCCGAAGGAGCGCTCGGCGGTCTCACCGCGGGCGGCCCCCTTGCGAAGACCCACTGGACACTGTCTGCAAGCCTGCGGCTTCACGCTCATGTGCGCCGACATCCCGCCGGGGGCGGAGCGCCGCGCCTCGGCTTTCTCGGCCGGCGGTCACCCGTTCCCGTAGTCCTCGACCAGATCGGCGACGAGGGAGAGCAGGGCGTCGGCGCGGTGCCGGTCCTCGCGCCGGCCGCGCAGGGCCTCGTCGAGCGCCCGGAGGCGGTCCAGAGCGGCCGGCTTCCGGTCCCTCACCTCGTCGACCAGCGACGTGGTGACCAGGTCCATGCACGCGGTGAACAGGAGCCGGGTGGCGGGGGCGGGGGGAGCCGGGTCGGGGGCGGCGAATCCGGTGGTCAGATACCGGGCCGGGTCGGTCAGGCTCCAGCCGACGACGGTGCCGTCCTGGACGAGGAGCGCCACGTCGGGGGCGATGCCGATGCGGGCCTCCAGCGGCTCGTCGAGGACGTCGAGGTCGCGCAGGCAGGTGAGCACGGTGTCTCCGGGGGCGCGGCACAGCTCGGTGGTCACCTCGAGGCGGAAGTCCCGGTCCTCGTCCGCGCGAAGGCCGCCCGGGTGGACGGGGGGCGTGGCCGGAACGCGGTCGGAGTCCTCGGGATCGGCGGCCTCGCCGGGCAGTTGGAGCTCGACGCCGGCCAGTTCGCGGCTTCGCTTGTCGAACCGGAGCTCGTCGGGGGTGTCCCACAGCCACGGCTCACTGCCGAAGGTGTCCTGCAGGAACCGCTCGCGTTCCTCCACATCCGCGTATCCCGCGATGCGCACACGGAAGTCCCGGAAGTCGAAGCGCGGCACGATGCGCAGCGGATCGCCCGTGACCGTCGCGGTCCAGGTGTCGTCGAGGGTGAGTCTCATGGTGAATGCCGCCTCATCGGATCTGCTCTGCGGGGGCCATGAAGCCGTTCTTGCCAGGAATCCTGCCTTCCACCACGTCCGCGTGCGTAATCGGCGAGCCGGGGTCGCTGGGCAGGCCGCCGAGCGACCTGGCCCCTGAGTCGCCCTTGATGCCCGAGGGGCCGTACGCCGTGATGACATTGCCCGACCCGACCTTGTCGCTCCGGACCACCGCGATGTCCTCCCCCTGACGGAAGATCAGGTTTCCGCTGTTCGCGGACGAGTGGTACACGGCGTCCGGGTTCTTGAGGATCTCCAGGACCCGTTCGTCACTGAAGCCGTGCCCGGAATCCGCGTGGTAGTTGCCGGCCTTCCTCATCCGGTCGCCCTGAGCCCTCTCGATGACCTCGTCCGTGGTCTTGATGGCCTGTTCCCTGGCCATCTGGGCTTTCTCCTCCTTCGTGTACTTGGGCATGAGGCCCAGCGGGTCGCACACGCTGAGCGGGTTGTCCACGTAGCCGACGGGATTCGGCGCGGGAGCGAGGCCCAGGGGGTCGGGCGAGGCGTAGCGGCCCGTCTCGGGGTCGTAGTGGCGGAGGCAGTTGTAGTGGAGACCGGTCTCGGGGTCGTAGTACTGGCCGGGGAAGCGGAGGGGGGTGTACGCGCTGCTGTCACGGACCCAGGCGGTGGTGCCCCAGAGCGTGGTCCGGGAGCGCCACGCGATGTCGCCGGACTCGTCGATCAGTTCGGTGGGGGTGCCGACGAGGTCGGTGGCGATGGCGAAGAACCGGCGGTCGATCTCCTCCTGGTGGTCGTCGGCCGTGAGGATGCGCTCGGTCTGGGCCAGGGGGACGACATCCCGGTGGTCCCAGGTGAGGGCGACCGTGTGCGGGGCGTCCGGGCGGTGGCTGGTCTGTTCGCACAGGGTGAGGCCGTCCCAGGTGAAGCGGACCTCCTCCACCACGCTCTCGCCGTCGGCCGCCAGGCGCCGCTTCGCGGTGCGGCGGCCCAGGGGGTCGTAGCGGTACGTCCACCGGGTCCCGTCGGGGGTGGTGACGGACGTGAGGCGGTTCTCCGTGTCCCACGCGTAGCGCCAGGTGTCGGGCTTGCGGGAGAGCCGGGTCTTCTGCCGCAGGACGACCCGGCCGAGGGCGTCGTGTTCGAAGCGGACGTCTCCGGCCCGGGTGATGGTGGTGCCGCGGTAGGCGCGCGAGCCGGTGGCCTCGCCGCCGGGGTGGCCGGCCGGCCAGGATGCCGAGGTCTGGTTGCCGGCGTCGTCGTACGCGTACCGCTCCGTCCAGCCGTGGGCGTGGACGGCGGTGACGCGGCCCGCCCGGTCGAGGTCGTAGGTGCGGGTGCCCGACAGCCGGTCCGCGACGGAGATCAGGTGACCGTCGGCGCGGTAGCCGTAGGCGCGGCTGTTGACGCTTCGCGCTCCGGCGGTGATGTGCTGCGCGGTGAGCCGTCCGGCCTCGTCCCAGGCGGAGCTCACGGTGATCGCGTCGTCGACGACGCGGGCGAGCTCCCGGCCGGCGGCGTCGTGCGTGAAGCCGATCCCGTGATCGCCGGTGGTCAGGCGGTGGGGTCGTCCGCCGGCGTCGTAGGCGTAGGTGGTGACATGACCGGTGGGCGTGGTGCGCTGCTTGCGGCGGCCCAGGGCGTCGTAGGCGTAGCTGAGGGGACGGCCGTCCACCAGCTCCGTCTTGACCTTCCCCCGGCGGTCGTACTGGTACCGGAGTTCGCTGTCCGGTCCGGCTGCCTCGAGCAGGCGTCCGGCCCTGTCGTAGGCGTAGGTCGTCACGCGGCCGTCGACGTCCTTGCGGACCACTCGGCCGAGCTGGTCCCGCTCGAACGAGATGGTCCCGCCGAGCGCGTCGACGCGGGCGGCGAGCCGGCCCGCGGCGTCCACCCGGTAGGTGAGGGTACGGCTGTCGAAGTCGGTCTCGGAGACGACGTTGCCGGCGGCGTCGTACTCGTAGGTCCAGGACAGTCCCTGCGCGTTGAGGACCCGGGTGAGGCGCAGGTCCGCGTCGTGCTCGAACTCGTGGCGTGCGCCGTCGGGTCGGGTGCGGGCGACCGGCAGGTCGAAGTGGGTGTACTCGAAGCGGGAGACGCCACCGGACGCGTCGGTACGGGAGAGCAGATTGCCCTCGCCGTCGTAGGTCCATGACTCCGTGGCGCCGTCGGGACCGGTGCGCCGGGCGAGCTGCCCGTCGGCGTGCCACTCCAGGCGGGTGACGCCGCCCAACGGATCGGCGATGCGGACCGGCCTGCCGAGGGCGTCCCGTTCCGTGCGGGTGGTGGCGCCGGCCGGGTCGGTCACCTCCACGGGCAGCCCCGACGGGTCGCACACCACGTGGGTCGTGGCCCCGAGGGCGTCGGTGATCGAGGTGAGCCGGCCGGCGTGGTCGTAGGTGTAGCGGGTGGTGGTGCCGGCCTGGTCGGTGACCGCCGTGCGATTGCCGCGTTCGTCGTACTCGTGGACCATACGGGCGCCGTCCGGGCCGACGACCTCCACCGGCAGGCCGAACAGGCCGCGAACGGTCCGCAGTTCGCTGCCGTCGGGGCGGGTGGCGGAGACGAGCCGACCGTCCTCGTCGTAGGAGAAAGTGGTGGTGAGGCCCAGCGGGTCGGTACGGGTCAGCAGGTTGCCGCGCGGGTCGTGGGTGAACCGGGTGGTGTGGCCGAGTGGGTCGGTGATGGCCAGGAGACGGCAGCCGGGGCCGAACAGATGGCGGGTCGCGTGTCCGTCGGCCGTGGTGATCGTGGTGGTGCGGTGGCCCGTCTCGGGGTCGGGTTCCGTGTAGGCCAGGCCGATCTGGACGTGGCCGGCCTCGCCGCCCTCCGCCACGACGCGGTCGCGCTCGTCGTAGACGTAGTCGTAGCGGCTGCCGTTGGAGTCGATCCAGGCGATGACGCGGCGGCGGTCGTCGTAGACGAAGGTGGTGGTGGCGCCTGACGGCTTGGTGACCGTGGTGAGGTCGCCGTCCTGATAGCCGTAGCTCATCAGGGGCAGATCCGCGCCGCCCGCGCCGTCGCCCTCGCCGGCCAAGGACAGGGCGGTGACCAGGCCGTCGGCGACGGACAACTTCACCCGGTGGCCCGCGGAGTGGACCAGGGCCAGCGGCAGGCCGTCCTCGTCGCGGTCGACGGTGATGGTGTGGCCGTTGCGTTCGGTGATGCCGGAGAGCCAGGCGTCGCCGTCGCCCCCCGGTTCGCTGCCGGACGGGGCGGTGAAGTGGAAGGTCAGGCCGCTGTCGGGGGCGGTGACGGTGTAGTCGCCGTCGGCGTCGCGGGCCAGCAGGGTGCGGGCCCGGCCCGACGCCGGCACGGTGGGCGCGCCGGGGGCCGGGTGCGGATACGGGATCAGGAGCCCTTCGGCGGTGACGTGGACGACGCCGACGGCGTCGATCTCCAGACGCTCGTCGACCGTGGACGTCCAGGCGGGTCCCAGGAAGCGGCCGACCGCGCAGCCGGACTCGGTGCGGCGGGTGAAGACCAGCGGCAGGATGCCGGGGAGTTCGACGTCGGTCTGCGGCAGGTACATCCGGCCCGTGGCGAGGTCCACCGGGTCGCCGCCGGCGTCGCGGTCGCCGTCCGAGGTGTTGTGGGTGCCGTCCGGGTCGTCGTCGATCAGCTTGCGCGCCCGTGCGGCGTCGGCGGCGTCCGCGCCGATGCGAATGCCCTTCACCGCGGCGCCGCCACCACCGGTGGCCGCGGTCAGCGCGAGGTCGGGAATCAGCCGGCCGAAGCCCTCGGCCGGGTCCTTCATGAAGTCCTTGACCATCTGGGTGCCGGTGCCGACCGGGTCGTTGACGGCGACCACCAGACCGGCGGCCAGGCTGTTGAGGGACGTGGCGTACTCGGCCGGGTGCGTGATGTTGTACGGGTCCGTCGGGTTGACGCTGCGGACGAAGTTGAGCAGCCCCGCCGTGCCCTTGATGAGGCCGCCACCGACGTGGTCGCCCATGATCTGCAGCTCCTGGAACCCGTCGCCCACCTGCTCGGCGTACGACGGCTTCTGCGGGGCCATGTCGCGGGCGGCCTGGACCAGCCTGCGCGCGTTCTCCGCCGCCGAGTTCCGCTGCCTGCGGGCCTCGGCGAGGATGTCCTGGGCCTCCTTCATCAGCTTCTTGCCCGGGTCGTCGAACGTAGCCGCGGGCCTGGGCGGGAGCGAGGCCGGGTCGCGCTTGTCGGCGGGCTGGGCGTTGTAGCGGTCGACGGCGCCGTTGTAGTCGTCGACCTTCTTGCGGTGGGCGTCGGCGGCGTTCTCGGAAGCCTTGACGCCCTCCTTCCACTTGTCGATCGCCGCCTGGGCCTGCCCCTGCGCCCACGTGACGGTGTCGGCGAACGCCTCGAGCCCGCCGACCGCCTTGGAGCAGGCATCGGCGGCCGCGTACCACTTCGGCGGCTGGGTGCTGACCGCGGTGCGCACCGCGTCGGCCGTCTCGCCCTTGAGTTGGGACGAGTCGAGGCCCTTCAGACCGTCGCCGGTGTCGTCGAAGGCCGACTGGAAGGCGGTGAGCTTCGCGGCGGTGGCGTTGATCTTGCTTGCGCTGCCGTAGATCAGCTTGGTCTTGTCCTCGGTCTGCCCGAGGTCCATCTCGTCGACCTCGGCGCCCAACCGGTTGGCGACCGAACGGGACTGTTCGCGCACCCAGTCGGCGCCGGACTCCCAGCCGACGTCCTCCAACCGGTCGGCGGTCCAATTGCCCGCGTCCTCGACCCGGTTGCCCACCCACTCGACGCCCTCCTCGACCGCGTCCTCGACCGAGTCGGGCGTGATGTCACTGATGAAGTCGCCGATACCCACGGTCAGTTCCCCCCGGAGTCGCCCTGCTCCTGCTGCTTCGCGCGCTCCTCCGGCGACGGGCCGAAGGTCTCGTCAAGCGCCTGGTTCCACTGATCGTCGGAGATGCCGAGCGCCTCGTTGAGGATCTGCGACTGCCGGCCGCCCTGGCCCTCCGTGAGAACGGTGCGCCCGGTGTCCTTCCAGGTCTGCTCCATGTCCTGACCGGCCTTCTCGAACGACTCGGGGCTCCAGTCCGGATTCAGGTAGTCCGGCGTGAAGATGTCGCCCCAGTTCTGCTTCGCGATCTCGTCCTCGCTCGCGTGCGGGTTCCCGCCGAACAGGGAGTTGGCGCCCACCTTGAGCGTGCCCGCGACGTACTGGTCGTGCTCCCACGTCGTGCCCGCCGCCAGGCCGAGCTGGTTCGCGATCGTGGTGGCGTCCCGTACCAGGGCGCGCACACCCCACTCCCAGCGCTCGCAGAAGTCCTCGAAGTCGACCGAGAGGCCGTGGTGCCCGGCCTCCATCCCGGTCATCGCCAGCTCCGAGAAGCCCTTTCCCATCACCGAACCGGTGGCACCGCCGAGATCACCGAGCTGGTCGATGGTTGCGCCCACGCCCTGGGTGAACTTGACGACGGATGCCTTGTCGAGCTGGAGGTCCATTCCGTCACCGCTCATGACCGCTCCCCTCTCCTGCCCGACCGGCGTCGACGGCGACCGCGTCCGGAACGATGCCGACGACCGGCGGGAAGAACATCGACCCGTCCTCGGTGGCGATGTCGACGGCGAGACCGGCGGGCTCGCCCAGGGCGGGCACGATCTCGTCGACGATGCGCGCGCCCAGCAGCGCCGCGTAGTCCATGGGTTGATCACCCGACGCGTGGTGCAGGGCGAACCGGGCCAGTGCGGTCTCGTCGGTGAACCCGCAGATCCACCGCACCCCGCCGGCACGCACCGACCAGAGACCTCCGTCGGCCACCGGCACCAGAAGGACCGAGCGACGCATCTCGCCGACCAGGGCACGGGGGTCGTCGCCTCCGCTTCTCCGTTCGGCGATCCGTTCCGCGAGTGCCGCCTTGGGCTGCTGCACGGTTCCTCCCCGGCGTAGGTGACTGAGGGCACCGTAGGGCAGGACGCACGCGAAGGACCGGTGGTTCTCGTGGAGATTCACCCGGGCCGGAAGGGAACGGCGCACACAGGGCTCCCACCCGAGCACGAGAGAAGACGTGCGATGTGAGACCGTGCAGGGCGTGAGTGAGACACCGACGAACACCCTGCAATACCGCGTTGACGGGCGAGAAGACGCTCCGGTCCTGGTTCTGGCGCCCTCGCTCGGCACCACCTGGCACATGTGGGACCGCCAGATACCCGAGCTCACCCGCCAGTGGCGCATCGTCCGCTTCGACCTGCCGGGCCACGGCGGGGCACCCGCCCGACCCTTCACCTCCGTCGCCGAGCTCGGCGACCGGCTCCTCGCCACCCTCGACGAGTTGGGCATCCAGCGCTTCGGCTACGCGGGCTGCTCCATCGGCGGTGCCGTCGGCCTCGACCTCGCCCTGCGGGCGCCCCACCGGGTCGCCTCGCTCGCCCTGGTGGCCGCCTCGCCCCGGTTCGGCAGCGCCGACGAGTTCCGCCAGCGCGGTGTGATCGTCCGTACCAACGGCCTCGAGCCCATGGCCCGTACCGCCCCCGAGCAGTGGTTCACCCCCGCCTTCCGCGGCGCACAGCCC
Organism: Streptomyces sp. NPDC059875; assembly: GCF_042731085.1. NCBI lineage: Bacteria > Bacillati > Actinomycetota > Actinomycetes > Kitasatosporales > Streptomycetaceae > Streptomyces > Streptomyces sp. NPDC059875. Next base: position 94,165 of record NZ_JBHWJZ010000011.1, on the reverse strand, counting down.
GCGATCGTCGAGTGGGCCGTGCAGATGGTCCGGACGACCGACCCCGGCTGCTACATCGGCGCCTGCGAGGCGCTCGCCGTCTTCGACGTGCGGGAAGCCCTCGGCCGTATCGGCGTCCCGGCCCTGGTGCTCGTCGGCTCGGACGACCAGGTCACCGGCCCCGCCGAGGCCCGCACCCTGGTCGCCGGGATCGCCGACGCCCGACTCGCCGTCGTCCCCGGCGCCTCGCACCTCGCCCCCGTCGAGCAGCCCGCGGCCGTCACCGAGCTGCTCACGGACCACTTCGCCGGGATCGTGCACGACACGCAGAGCGCCCTGCCCGCCCCGCCGATGCCGCCCGTCTCCGCCCCCGTCGTGCCCGTCGCCGAGATCGCCCCCGCCGAGCCGGCGGACGCGGCGGCTGAGGCCGTGCGGCCCGACCCGTACGAGCAGGGCGTCAAGCTGCGCCGCGAGATCCTCGGCGACGCCCATGTCGACCAGGCCCTCGCCGACGACTTCGGCGCCGACCTCCAGGCCCTCGTCACCCGCTACGCCTGGGGCGAGGTCTGGAGCCGTGAGGGCCTGGACCGCCGGACCCGCAGCTGCGTGACCCTGACGGCGCTGATTGCCGGCGGCCACCAGGACGCGCTCGCCGACCACACCCGGGCCGCCCTGCGCAACGGGCTGACCCCGGACGAGATCCGCGAGGTCGCGCTGCAGACCGCGGTCTACTGCGGGCTGCCCGCCGCCGAGAGCGCCCTGAAGGTGATGGGCCGGGTGATCAAGGAGGAGACCACGCCCCAGGCGTAGTCTGACCACGGCTTGATCGCGTCCCGCACCGTCGTGAGGTGGAGTCCTGTGAAGCTGACGAAGAAGTCGCACGCCTGCGTCCGTCTGGAGAAGGACGGACGGACGCTCGTCATCGATCCGGGCGGCTTCAGCGAGGAGGACTCCGCCCTCGGCGCCGACGTCGTGCTGGTCACCCACGAGCACCCGGACCACTTCGACGAGGGCCGGCTGCGGGTCGGCCTGGAGTCCAACCCGGCGGCCGAGATCTGGACGCTGCGGAGCGTCGCGGACAAGCTGTCGGCCGCCTTCCCCGGCCGCGTCCACACCGTCGGCCACGGCGACACCTTCCGCGCGGGCGGCTTCGACGTCCAGGTGCACGGCGAGCTGCACGCGGTGATCCACCCGGACATCCCCCGGATCACCAACGTCGGCTTCCTCGTGGACGGCTCCGTCTTCCACCCGGGTGACGCGCTGACGGTCCCCGAGCACCCGGTGGACACGCTGATGCTGCCGGTGATGGCCCCCTGGAACAAGATCTCCGAGGTCATCGACTACGTACGCGAGGTCAAGCCGCGCCGGGCCATCGACGTCCACGACGCCCTGCTCACCGACCTGGCCCGGCCCATCTACGACCGGCAGATCGGCGCCCTCGCCGGAACGGACCACGGCCGGCTGACCCCGGGCGACTCCACCGAGCTGTGACCCCCGGGGCGGCACGGACGTCGACTGTCACACCCCGCCGTTAGGCTTGCGCTCATGCGCATCGCGACCTGGAACGTCAATTCGATCACCGCCCGCCTGCCCCGACTCCTGACCTGGCTGGAGAGCTCCGGCACGGACGTGCTGTGCATCCAGGAGACCAAGTGCACCGTCGAGCAGTTCCCCGCCGACGAGCTGCGCGAGCTGGGGTACGAGTCGGTGGTGAACGCCACCGGTCGGTGGAACGGCGTGGCCCTGCTCTCCAAGGTTGGCCTGGAGGACGTCGTCACCGGGCTGCCCGGCGGGCCGGACTACGAGGGCGTGCAGGAGCCCCGGGCCATCTCCGCGACCTGCGGCCCGGTCCGTGTGTGGTCGGTCTACGTGCCCAACGGCCGCGAGGTCGCCCACGAGCACTACGCGTACAAGCTCCGCTGGCTGGAGGCGCTCCAGGCGGCCGTCGCCGAGGACGCGGCCGGAGAGCGGCCCTTCGCCGTCCTCGGCGACTACAACATCGCGCCGACGGACGACGACGTCTGGGACCGGGCGGCCTTCGAGGGGCTCACCCACGTCACCGATCCCGAGCGCGCCGCGCTCGCCGGACTCCGCGAGACGGGCCTCGCGGACGTGGTCCCGCGCCCGCTCAAGTACGACCACCCCTTCACGTACTGGGACTACCGCCAGCTCTGCTTCCCGAAGAACCGGGGCATGCGGATCGACCTCGTGTACGGCAACAAGGCGTTCGCCGACGCGGCCAAGGACAGCTACGTCGACCGCGAGGAGCGCAAGGGCAAGGGCGCGTCCGACCACGCGCCCGTCGTCGTCGACCTGGACGTCTAGGGCCTGTCCGGCGGATCGGGGTCGGACAGGCCCTAGGACCGGGCGGCGTTCCAGCCGGTCAGTTCCGTCGGCCGGTTGGTGATGATCGCGTCGGTGCCGAGCGCGTCGAGGGACTTCCAGCGGGCCGGGCTGTCGACCGTCCAGGCCATCACGGCGATCCCGGCCGCGTGGAGCTTCGGCACCGTCTCCGGCCGGGCCGACAGCGCGGTGGCGGACGGGTTGTAGGTGCTCAGCCCGAGCTCACGGGCGACGGCGACCGGGTCGGGATCCAGCGTGTCGCGCAGCAGGCCGAGGGGGAGCTCGGGGGCGAGTGCGCGGGTGTGCCGCAGCGCGTCGGGGTCGAAGCTCTGCACGAGCACACGGCCGGCCATGCCGTGGTCGCGGACCTCCTTGACGATCCGTGCCACCTCGTCGCGGCTGTGCCTGCCCTTGATCTCCAGGACCAGGTTCCCGCCGCGGAGGCGCAGATCGTCCAGCTGGGCAGCGAGGGTGGGGACCCGTGCGCCGGTGAACGAGGGGGCGAACCAGGAGCCGGCGTCGAGCGCGTCCAGCTCCGCGGCGGTCAGCCCGCGGATGGGACCGGTGCCGTCGGTGGTCCGGTCGACCGTGGAGTCGTGGAGGACGTACGGTACGCCGTCCTCGCTCGGCTGCACGTCGTTCTCGATCCACCGGGCGCCGCCCCTGCGGGCGACCTCGTCGGAGACCAGCGTGTTCTCGGGCGCCGCCGAGGAGGCGCCCCGGTGGGCGATCACCGTCACCGGCGAGCCGGGCGCACGCAGAAAGACATTGGCGGCACGTTTCTGCCCGCTCGTGGTCGTGGCCTGCACCGCGGCGGGAGCGGACGAAGCCTCCCGCATCGTCAGGAACGCGGCGATCGAGGCGCACGAGAGGGCCAGCGCGAGTGCGACGGCGGCTTTGCGCCGCCGACCGCGTCGCGGGCCGGCGGGCGGAGTCTGGGGCTCTGACATGCGCTACACCCTAGGGGGGTACGCGGAGCGGGCCACAGTCGGACACACGAACGGGACGCGGCGGACCGCCGGGCACCCGGACGATCTCCGCGTGCCGGGTGGTGCCACGGGAGGGTGAAATGCGACGCTGGTCGGATGAACATCCCTTTCCTGGACATCTGGCGCAAGCGGCCCGAGGCTGATCAATCCCCCCTGGCCGCGGCCTTCGACCGCGACCCCGAGGGGGTCGGCGAGCTGCTCGCCGAGTGCGAACTGCTGCGCGCCAGGGCCCAGGACGCGGGAGTGCGGCTGGACGACACGCCGCGCTCGCTGGTGGCGATCGACCAGCTGCCGCCGCGCTGGCGGGACGATCCGGAGGAGCTGCCCTGGGTGGGCAACGACGCCGGGCTCTACTTGGGCACGGTCATCGTGCGGACGGTGCCGGGCGCGGCCTGGCAGGTGTGGCCGGGCGGCCGTCCGGTGGTCCGGCTGGCCTCGGGCCGGGAGATCGACGTCGTCACGGCCGGGCTCGACTGGGCCGTCAGCGGATCGCCGGAACTCTCCCAGGTGTACGCGGAGGCCGCCGAGTTCTGAGCGGCTCCGCAGGCCCGCCGGCCACTCTTCTGCAGTAAATAAGGCTAATGCCGCATTCATGCGTGTCGGGCGTGAAGTCCCTTTTTGTGGTGGATAGTTTGCGCTGACCTCGACACAGCTGAGAAGGGGGCAGGGCAGCGTATGGCCGACGTCGATCCGTTGATCGAGCTGCGTGACGTCAACAAGCACTACGGCACCTTGCACGTTCTTCAGGACATCTGTCTCACCGTCGGCCGCGGGGAGGTGGGGGTGGTCATCGGCCCGTCCGGCTCGGGGAAGTCGACGCTCTGCCGGGCCATGAACCGACTGTCCTTCAACCTCTTCGCGCACAAGACCGTCCTCGCCCATGTCTCCCTGGCGCAGATCAAGGTCCGCAAGCGCAAGAAGGAGGAGGCCGACCGGCGTTCGCGCGAACTCCTCGACCGGGTCGGGCTCGCCGCCCACGCCGACAAGTTCCCCGCCCAGCTCTCCGGCGGTCAGCAGCTGGGGGTCCCCCCACCGAAGGTAGGGGGGAGTGTCGCGCCGCGCACTCGCCAGGGACCCCGAGGCGCTCCTCTTCGACGAGCCGACCTCCGCGCTCGACCCCGAGATGATCAACGAGGTCCTGGAGGTGATGCAGCAGCTCGCGAGCGAGGGGATGACCATGGTCGTCGTCACCCACGAGATGGGTTTCGCCCGGTCGGCCGCGAACCGTGTCGTCTTCATGGCCGACGGCCGCATCGTCGAGGACCGCACACCGGAGGAGTTCTTCACCAGCCCGCGCAGGTAACGCGCCAAGGACTTCCTGTCCAAGATCCTCAAGCGCTGAACGGGGGCGGGACGCCATGCACCGTACGCGACGAACTCTCACCGTCCTCGCACTGCTCGCCACCGTCCTGAGCGCGCTGGTCGCCTGCGGCAAGGAGGGCAGTCCGCCCGTCAAGGGTCCGCAGCCCGACCAACTCCCCGTCTACCAGGTCCAGTCGGCGCTCCAGCTGCCCGACTCCTCGACCTGGCGGAAGGCGAAGGAGCGCGGCCATCTCGTCGTCGGCGCCAAGGAGGACCAGCCCTACATGGGGGAGAAGGACCCGGCCACCGGCCGGTACTCGGGCATCGACATCGAGATCGCGAGGATGATGTCGGCCTCGCTCGGCTTCGACCCGGCCTCGATCGAGTTCCGGACCATCGCCTCGGCCAACCGCGAAACCGCCCTGCAGAACGGCCAGATCGACTACTACGTCGGCACCTACACCATCAACGACAACCGCAAGAAGCTCGTCGGCTTCGCCGGCCCCTACTACATGGCCGGCCAGTCGCTGCTCGTGCGCACCGACGATCGTCATGGTGATCGCGCCGATCTACATCGGGATGTGCATGCTGCTCTCCTGGTTCGCCACCTGGGTGGCTCGGGCGGAGCGTCGCAGTCCCAAGATCAAGGCCGAGGACGTCCGCCCGGCCGAACCAGGGACGCTGCTGCCGGGTGGGGGCCCTCCCACGGGGCCGTAGCGGCCTCGCAGCAGCCGGCAAGGAGCCGAACCCGCCCGGCAGCAGCCGGTGATCACTTCTCCCGCAGCGGGACCGACACGTACGAGGGGTCGGCCGGCGGGGAGGAGAAGGTCAGCTGCGCGCCGGTCGGGTTGTGCTCGATGTAGAGCGGGTCGACGGTGTCGACGACCAGGGCGAGACGGTGGCCCGCCGGCACGTCGTAGGCCGTGGAGAACAGCTCCAGGTCGACGGCGAACGGCGTGCCGGGCTTCTGGTCGTGGAAGGTGTACGGGGCATTGCTGACCAGCTTGCCGAGGCCGAGCGGGCCCACGTCGTAGAGGTACGCGACGAGGGTGCCGCTCTCCTTGGTGGAGGTGACCGTGGTGTGCAGCTTCACCGTGCCGCGCACCTTCTGGGCCGTGTCGTACCGCTCGGACTGCCAGACGCCGGCGAAGGCGCGGGGGAGGAGCGGGATCGAGGCGACGGGCGGGGCCTGGACCAGCTGGTCCAGCAGGCTGGAGAGCATCACGATGCCGCCGTTGGCGCCGGAGTCGATGTTCGCCCAGATCCTCTGGGTGCCGGCGAGGGCGATCTTCCGCTCGTTCGCGCCCACCGACTTCCAGTCCGGGTAGCCCTCGTAGCCGCCGGTGGACCGGGACTTGAGCTGGACGGGCTGCTCGCGGTCGATGCCGTTGTCGACACCCTTGAGGTGGTGGTCGAACCAGCGCTGCGTGCTGGTCCAGGTGTCGTTGGGCAGCCCGAGCAGGCCGGTGGCCTCGGCGGTGGCGTGGTCGCCGGGGCGGAACTCCAGGCGCTTGGGGCCCTGGAGCTTCTCGTAGAAGGAGGCGTACTGGTTGGGCGGGAAGATGGTGTCGCCCCAGGCGTTGCCGAGCATGATCGCGGCGCCGTTGGCGTTGATGCGGTCGAGGTAGGTGGCCGCGGAGCGTTTCTTGCCCCAGGCGATCATCTCCTCTTCCTTGTCCAGGTTCGAACCGAGGAAGTCCTTGAGGATTCCCTGGAGTTCGGGGCCCGGGCGACCGGTGAGGTACCCGGCTCCGCCGAGCAGGGCCGCAGCCTGGAGGTGCTGGGTGCGGCCGCTGTAGATGGACTCGATGAGGTCGGCCCAGCCGCTCAGGGCCGCGACCGCCTTGATCCGCTTGTCGTGCGCGGAGGCGAGGAGGCTGATCCCGGCTCCGTAACTCACCCCCGCCATACCGACCTTCGCCGGGTCGGCCGGGGTGTTGGCGAGGGCCCAGTCGATGACCTTGGAGGCGTCGGCGACGTCCTTCGGTCCCGCGGTCTCGATCTCGCCACCGGACTGCCAGAAGCCGCGCGAGTTGTAACTCACCACCACGTAACCGGAGTCGGCGAGCTTCCGGGCCTGGGCGAGGTACTCGATCTGGGGCATGCCCCAGCTGGTGGGGAGGACGATCACGGGGTAGCGGGCCGAGCCGTCGGCGTCGGCCGGGATGACGACGTTGGCCTTGAGGACGGTGCCGCCGTCGCCGGCGATGTCGACGAAGCGGACGGACGGGCCGGACTCCGTGGCGTGGGCGGCGGGGGCGAGCCCGAGGGCCGTCCCGGCCACCAGGGCGGCCGAGACGGCGAAGACCAAGGGTGTACGCACGGGTCACTCCTCACTCGTGTCACTGGTGGGGACAGTGCAAAGTGACCCGACGGTAACCGGAGTGACTTACCTGAGGTAACTGGTCGGTAAGTTACGCGAGGGTAACGATTGTTGAACGGGAGATCAGCGCAGGGCGCTCTTGGTCTGCCACTGCGCCCACGACAGGTTCCACTCGCCGTAGCCGTTGTTCAGCGCCTGCGTCCCCTTGGCGTCCGAGCCGGTGATCTCGAAGGGGTCGCCGACCTGCACCCGGTCGTACACGCTCCGCGCGTCGGCGTCGCTCATCCCGATGCAGCCGGAGCTCTTGTTGGCGCTGCCGAAGTACGCGGCGTTCCAGGGCGCCGCGTGCGCGTACATGCCCGACCAGGTCAGGCGCATCGAGTAGTCGACCATCTTGTCGTAGGCGTCACCGAGGCCGACGGTCTCGGAACGCATGTTGATGGTCCCCTCCTTGGACATCAGGACCGTCTTCCCGCGCCAGGACGCCTTCTCGCCGCCGGGCGTGCCCGCCGACATCGGCACGTCCTGGACCACCTGCCCGTCCCGGAGAAGGGTCAGCCGGTGATTGTCGAGGTCGACCTTGACCAGCTGGTTCCGGCCGATCGAGAAGGACGTGGTGTAGTCCCGGACGAACCAGCCGCCCGCGCCGGAGTCGATCCCGCTCAGCTCGGCGTCCAGGGTGACCTTCGTGCCGGACTTCCAGTACTCCTTCGGCCGCCAGTCGACCCGGTCCTTGCCCGACCAGTCCTGCATCCACCCCCAGGAGCCCTCGGTGTTGTTCGAGGTCGTGACCTTGAGGTGCTTCTCGACGTCGGCCTTGTTCTTCACCGGGTGGTCGAACACGATCGACAGCGGCTGGCCGATGCCGACCGTAGTGTTCTTCCCCGGGGCCAGCGTCAGCTTGTTGACCTTCTCGGGGGCGGCGGTCGTGAAGTCGGCCTTCGCGCTCCCGCCGGCCGTGTCGCGCGCCTCGACGGCGTACGCGGTCCCGGGCGTGACCTTGCGGGAGGACGTCCAGCTCTTCCCGTCCGCGGACGTCTTCCCCTCGAGCCGCACGCCCTTGGAGTCGGTGACGGTGACGTCCCGCAACTGCCCCTCGGCCAGCGTCACGGTCACCGGCTGTCCGGCCGCGCCCCGCTCCCCGGAGAGGTTCACGGATATCCGAGTCCTCGGCGCCGCCTCTCCGCTCTTCTCGCCGTCCGCCACCGCGGTACCCCCGGAACACGAGGTGAGCGTGGCGAGGGCGAGGACCCCGGCGGCGGTGGTGAGCAGGGCGCGCGGGCGTATGCGGTTCAAGGGGGCAACCTCCGTAGTGATCTCTCGCGGGTAGAGAGTGCGGACGGGAGGGGGAGGTTGCTTACATCTGAACTATTTCGGTGATGTCGGATGTGAGATGGGTTATACGGCCGCCTGCGGAGACCCGCCGGAGCCTCGTTAGGGTTCGGTCGTATGACCGACCGCGTCCTGGAACTCCTGCGCACCCGCCCCGATCTGGCCGAACTGGCCGCGTTTCCCTTCAACTTCGATGTGGGCCGGGCGTACCACGTCGAGGAGGTGCACCTGGCGTCCGGGGCCTCGCTGGAGCCGATCGCCGGCGACGACACCGGAGGCACGTACTTCCTGTGCGGCGGGACGGCCGTGCTCCACGCGTCCTCCGAGGGGGACGCCGTGCTGCTCGCCGACAGCGTGGGCGAGGCGCTGGAGATGATCGTCCGGCTGCCCTGGTGGTGCGAGGACCTGTCCGCGGAGCTGGACGAGGAGGGCTTGGTCGCCGCGGTACGCGCGGCGGACGACGAGGCGCGGGAGGAGTTCGCTCCCGAGCTGGACGCGCAGCGAGCGGCGCTCCTCAGCGGTCTGGGCTTGCCGGAGCGGCCCCTGGTCGAACTCCTCGCCCTGTCGGAGTCGGCGGCCCGGCGCACCGATCCGGACCATGTGCTGCTCAACTCCGATGAGCTCTGCGCGTACCGGCTGGAGAAGTCCTACCGGCCAGCCCTGCACGATGTCGTCCTCGGCCCGGGACGGGAAGCGCTGGAACGGATGCGCTCCGGGGACGTCGCAGCGCGGGCGGAGGCGGCCGAGGATCCGGTGTTGTGGGCGGGGGTGCTGTGGGCGGCGCGGTACGACCGCCGGGACGGCGACCTGCCGCTCCTGCGCGACCTGCTTCGCTGCGAGAACGCCGAACGGGACGAGTGGTACCGCGAGCGGTGGATGGGCGCGATGCTCGTGGCGCTCCACGGCCAGGACGAGGACGTTCCGCTGCTGCGGACGGCCACCTCCGGGCAGGTCACCGACAGCGCCGAGGCTCTGGAGTGGGCCCGCGCCGAGGACGCCGAGCGGTACGGGGGATGCGCGGCCGCGGAGAGCGCGTTCACATGGATCGAGCTGGCCCGCCGACAGGGGCGCATCGAGCACGCCCGGGTCGCGCTCATTCGCATGCTGGACGACACGGGCCCGGACGCGCGCCGGCTCCGTGAGCTGAGCCGCGCACTGGAGCGCGTCGGCGACCACGCACAGGCGGCCCGCGCCCAGTTCAACCTCCTCTCGCTCCAGGACACGGACTGGGACCGGGCCGCGGAGGCGCACGTCCTCGCCCGCATGGAGCGCCACAAGGGCGACCTCGCGGCAGCGGGACGGGCACTGGAACGCGCACGGGCGGCGGTCGGCCTCGACGGCGGCCGGACGGACGGAACAGTCGCCGAGTGGCACCGCCGGGGGCTCGGCCGGCTGATCACGGAGCAGCATCTGGAGCTGACGCTCGCCGCGATCGAGGCGGGCGACGCGGAACTCGCGCGTGCGACGATGACGCACGGCCGACTCCTGCTGGACACGATCGCCAAGGGGTCGGCGAAGGCGCTCAGCAGGCTGTCCACGCAGGCGAAATGGGCCGTCGCCCGGCTCCGCCCGCACGGCGCCTGACCCCCCTCCTCCTCAGGAAGAGGTGTCCTCGAGCCCTTCCAGGCTGTCCATGAACGAGCTGACGGAGAACACCGCACGGCCCGGACCGGCAGGGCCGTAACCGGGCGGGGAGCTCAGGCCGTACTCCTCGAGCGTCGCCCGGTAGGTCTCCAGCAGACGAATGTGGTACTCGAGCGGTGCGCCCAGGGGGTTGGCCCTGCCCAGGGGCGTCGTGGGCTCCGGGCACCAGGTGGTGAAGCGCGGCACGACGCCGTTCGACATGAAGAACCGCAGTCCCTCGGCGGTCGAGTCGATCGCCTCGCTCACCTTGGTGAAGCCGAAGGGCTCGGCCATCTCGATGCCCGCCACGAAGTTGGGGATCACATGGCGGGGGCCGAACACCTCGGCGGAGTCCAGGATCCTGCGGTGCCACTCGTCGCGTCCGACGTAACGCTCCTTGCCCGGGCAGTGGAGCTGGAACAGCCGGCGGTCCCACACCTCGAAGTTGGGGTGGTAGATCCGGATGCCGTAGTCGTGGAAACGCTGGACGTCGTCGCGGGGCAGCGCCTGGGCGACGACCTTGCCGATCCAGCGGCCGGGGAAGCGCTCCTCGATGGCCTTCGCGTAGTGGCCGTAGAAATCGGCTTCGTCACGGCCGCCGACCTGGGACGTGATCGAGCCGCCCGTGAGGGTGTACGCCCGCGAGGTCCCCGCCGTGTCGTACCGGTCGATGATCTCCAGCGCCTCCAGGACCTCCTCCACCGGCTTCACCCCGGTGTACGGCCGTCCCGCCGCCTTGTGCTGGCGCCAGTTGTGGTTGATGTCGCAGAACTGGCACTCCTCCTTGGCGCCGAAGTACTGGCACACCCGGAACACCGTCAGATAGATGAGATAGCCCCACTGGATCGTCGGCGCCACCTCCATCACCGACTTGCCGTTCGACAGCTTGTGCCGGTAGTACTCGGGCATCGGAGGCAGCCCGACATCGGCGATCCGCACGCCGTCCAGATAGAGCCCGAGCACGCCGTCCTCGCCGCCCCGTACGACGTAGGGGGAGTCAGGGTTGACGCGTACGGACACGACGGTACGGCGCAGCTCGTACGGGCCGCCGGTGAGCACGATCTCCTCGGGGGGCCGGTTGAGCGCGGCGGCGCCGAGCTCCGGCAGCGTGCGGTGGTCGAAGGAGAAGATGAAGTACGACTTCGGCTTGACGTCGCCGGCAGCCCCGTCGCCGGTGCCGCTGAGCGCGGACTCGTCGAAGGCCATGCCACCCCGTAGGAGATCTTCCTTGATCACGGCTTCCCGGGGCACGTGCGGGAAACGCTCCATCAGGTCCTCGACCAGCGCGGTACGGCTGAGGCTCTCCATGTGCTGCTCCATCCCTGTGACTCCATGAGGGTCCCTCGAAGCGTATCCCCGTGTAAGTGACGCGCCCGGACCCGGGGTGTGACACGTCCGGTCCTACGGCTTACGGGCGTGGAGCAGGCGTATGCCCCGTGAGGACGGCAGACCGCGGATCTGGAATTCCGGACGGCGGCGGCCCAAGCTGAGGGGCGTGGAGAACTCCAGCGACGTACCGGACGTCTTCGACCCCCGGATCTACGCCCATGGGCTGCCGCACGAGGCGTTCAAGGTCCTGCGTGACCAGCGGCCCGTCGCGTGGCAGGAGGAGTACGAGGTCCTCGGGTGGCCCGCCGGGCCCGGGTTCTGGGCCGTCACACGGCATGCCGACGTCGTGCGGGTGCTCAAGGCGTCCGCGGACTACTCCTCGTGTCTCGGCGCCACGCAGATCCGCGATCCGGACCCGGCCGATCTGCCGTTCATCCGGCGGATGATGCTCAACCAGGATCCGCCGGACCACGGGCGCTTGCGGCGGCTCGTCAGCCGGGCGTTCACGCCCGGGCGCATCGGGCGGTTCGCCGACACCGCGCGGGAGCGGGCGCGTGAGCTGCTGAAGGCCGCCGTCGACGCAGGTCCCGAGGTCGATCTCGTGCGGGCCGTGACCGACGACTACGCGCTGCTCAACCTGACCGACCTCCTCGGCGTCCCCGCGAGCGACCGGGGCCTGCTGCTCGGCTGGACCGAGCGGGTGATCGCCTACCAGGACCCGGACGAGCCGCCCGTCCTCGACGGCGAGGGGCGGCCGGTCAACCCCCGCTCGCCCGCCATACTCGCCGAGATGTTCGACTACGCCCGGGAGCTCGCCGCGTACAAGCGGAAGAACCCCGCGGACGACGTCATGACCGCACTCGCCGCCTCCGAACTCCTCCCCGCCGAACTGGAGATGTTCTTCTTCCTGCTGACCGTCGCCGGCAACGACACCGTCCGCAGCGCGGCCCCCGGCGGGCTGCTCGCCCTCGCCGAACACCCCGACGAACGCCGACGGCTGTGGAACGGGACGGCCGCGCCGGACCGTGCCGTCGAGGAGCTGCTGCGGTGGCACCCGCCCGTGCTCTCCTTCCGGCGCACCGCCGCCCGCGACACCGTACTCGCGGGTCGGCCCATCGCCGCCGGTGACAAGGTCGTCGTCTTCCACGCCTCCGCCAACCACGACGAACGCGTCTTCACCGACCCCCACCGGCTCGACCTGGACCGGACGCCGAACCCGCACGTCTCCTTCGGAGAAGGCCCGCACGTCTGCCTCGGCGCGCACTTCGCCCGGCTGCAACTGCGCGTCCTGCACGAGGAGGTACGCGACACCCTGAAGGACCTCGAACTCACCGCGCCGCCCCGGCGGCTCGTGTCCAACTTCATCAACGGGGTCAAGTCCCTGCCGGTTCTGGTGCGGTAGCCGGAGGGGCGGTCCGCGCCGCCCGCGTCAGGTCGGCGACCAGCTCGACGACATCGGGGCCGTACGCCTGCGAGTTGACGACCTTGAGGAGGAGGACGAAGGGGCCGGAGCCGTACTTCCGCGCCAGCTTCTCGTGGTGCCGGGCCAGATGGCGGGCGGCGGCCTGATTGCAGACCGCGGACTGGCCGCAGAGGAGGAAGACCGGCCGGCCGCCCTCACCCCCGGTGAGCCGGGCGAGGAGGACGTACTCCGTCTCCCCGTGCACGCCCCGGTACACCTCGCCGCCGACCGTGAACATGCCCCGGTCCGCCACCGGCTCCGATTCCACGTTCATCGTCAGACCCGGAAGCAGGGAGGCGAGATGGGCGGCCATCCGGCGATTGGAGTACGGCCCGCCGACGCAGATCTCCGCGCGGTCCCCGAGACCCTGCCGGGCCATGTCGTGCTGGACTATCTCCGGTCGCGCCCCGCAGTCCTTGATCAGGGCGGAGAGTTCGAGCAGGGCGGACACGTCGACGCTGTGCACCGCCCTCTCGTTGCCCGCCTGGCGGTTCACCACCAGCAGGCACTCGGATCCGTCGCGAAGCCCGAAGAACGCCTGCTTGCGTCGGAGGGCGCGGCGCCACAGATAGGTGCGGGTCAGCCAGCCCAGCGAGGCGCTGACCCCGGTCGCGAGGACCCCCAGCACGACATTGCGCAGGTCTTCATTCATGGGCGCGCATGCTAGCGGGGGAACGGTCCTCTGTTCGAGGCGGTCCTGACGGGGAGGGTGGGGGGAAGTTACGCTGCGCGGACGGTCGTTGACTGGAGGTAGGGATGCGTCGTTCCGTGCTGCGGAATGGGTCGGTTCTCGTCGTCGCCGCGACATGGCTCTCGGTGGGGGCCGCGGCTCCTCCGACGCCCACCCCGCCCCCGTCCCCGGTGAAGGAACCCGTCGCCGTCGGGTACGGCGGAGCCGTCGCCAGCGTCGACGCCGACGCCTCCGCCGCCGGTGTCGAGGTGCTCCGCAAGGGTGGCAACGCCGTCGACGCCGCCGTGGCGGTGGCCGCGGCCCTCGGCGTCACCGAGCCGTACTCCGCGGGCATCGGCGGAGGCGGCTACTTCGTCTACTACGACGCCGCGACCCGTACCGTACGGACGATCGACGGCCGCGAGACCGCGCCCGCTTCGGCGGACGCGAACCTCTTCGTGGAGAACGGCACGCCCATCCCCTTCGAGGAGGGCATGACCAGCGGCCGCGGCGTCGGGACCCCCGGCACCCCGGCGACCTGGAAGACGGCTCTCGACGCCTGGGGCTCCAGGCCGCTGCGCTCCCTCCTCGAACCCGCCGGGCGGCTCGCGCGCGAGGGATTCACCGTCGACGCCACCTTCCGCGCCCAGACGGCCGCCAACGAGGCCCGCTTCCGGGACTTCCCTGCCTCCTCCGAGCTCTTCCTGCCCGGCGGTCAACTCCCCGTGGTGGGCTCCACGTTCAAGAACCCCGACCTGGCGCGGACGTACGACAAGCTGGGCCGGGAAGGCGTCGGCGCGCTCTACCGGGGGCCGTTGGCCCGGGACATCGTGAACACCGTCCGGAAGCCGCCCGTACGGGACGGGGCCACGCGCGTCGTCCGCTCCGGCGACCTGACGGAGCGTGACCTCGCGGCGTACGAGACCGAGCGGCGCCGGCCGACGAGGATCTCCTACCGCGGCCTCGACGTCTACGGCATGGCTCCGTCGTCCTCCGGCGGTACGAGCGTCGGCGAGGCGCTCAACATCCTGGAACGGACCGACCTCGCCGCCGCCTCGCAGACCGCCTATCTGCACCGCTTCATCGAGGCGAGCCGGATCGCCTTCGCCGACCGTGGCCGCTGGGTCGGCGACCCGGCCTTCGAGGACGTGCCGGTGCGGGAGCTGCTCTCGCAGCGGTACGCCGACTCCCGCGTGTGCCTGATCCGCGACGACGCCGTGCTGACCAGCCCGCTTGCGCCGGGGGACCCGCGCGATCCGGCGGCCTGCGCGAGCGGGGGGACGGCGGCGCCGACCACGTACGAGGGCGAGAACACCACGCATCTGACCGTCGCCGACAAGTGGGGCAACGTCGTCGCGTACACGCTGACGATCGAGTCGACGGGCGGCAGCGGGATCACCGTTCCCGGCCGCGGCTTCCTGCTCAACAACGAGCTGACCGACTTCTCCTTCGCCCCGGCGAACCCGGCCGTCCACGACCCGAACCTGCCGGGCCCGGGGAAGCGGCCCCGCTCCTCGATGTCCCCGACGATCGTGCTCGACGGGCACGGACGGCCGGTGCTCGCGCTCGGCTCCCCGGGCGGTGCCACCATCATCACCACCGTGCTCCAGACGCTGACCGGGGTCGTGGATCGCGGCCTGCCGCTCGTCGACGCGATCGCCGCCCCGCGGGCCAGCCAGCGGAACCAGGCGACGACGGAGCTCGAGCCCGGGCTGTGGAACAGCCCGCTGAAGGGCGAGCTCGAAGCGATCGGCCACGGCTTCCGGCAGAACCCGGAGATCGGGGCGGCGACGGGCGTCCAGCGACTGCCGGACGGCCGCTGGGTGGCCGCGGCGGAGACCGTACGCCGAGGCGGCGGCTCGGCGATGGTGGTGCGCCCGGCGGGGTAGCGAGGGCGGGACCCCGGGCCCGGCCGGGTCGGGCCGGACGGCCGTGGTCGCGGTGTTTCGCGGTCCGGGTCCGGCCTGGTCCGGGCCCGACCCCCGGCGACCGCGTCTACAGCGCCGTGAGGATCCTCGGGCCGGCGTCGGTGATCGCGACCGTGTGTTCCGTGTGGGCCGCGCGGGAGCCGTCCATCGTGTGGACCGTCCAGCCGTCCCGCGCCGTGTAGTGGTCGTCCCCACCCCCGCCGATCAGCATCGGCTCGATCGCGATGACCATTCCGTGGCGCAGCGGCATCCCCCGCCCCGGCCGCCCCTCGTTGGGGACGCCCGGGTCCTCGTGCATCGTGCGGCCGACGCCGTGGCCGCCGAAGCCGTCCGGGATGCCGTACCCCGCGCCCCGGCAGACCCGGCCGATCGCGTGCGCGATGTCGCCGATGCGGTTGCCGACGACGGCCGCGCCGATGCCCGCCTCCAGGGCGGCGTACGCCGTGTCGATCAGCCGGGTGTCCTCGGGGCGGGCCCGGCCGACCGTGAAGCTGATCGCGGAGTCGCCCACCCAGCCGCCGAGGGTCGCCCCGCAGTCGACGGAGACGAGGTCCCCGTCGGCGAGGCGGCGGTCGTCCGGGACGCCGTGCACGATCGCGTCGTTCACCGAGACGCACACGACCGCGGGGAACGGCACCGGTGCCCAGTCGGGGTGGTAGTCCAGGAACGGCGACCCCGCCCCCGCCGCATCGAGGACCTCCCGCGCCGCCCGGTCCAGTTCCCTGAGACCGACGCCCGGCGCCGCCTTCTCCCGTACGGCCGCCAGCGCTTCGGCGACCACCCGCCCCGCCACACGCATGGCCTGCAGGGACTCGTCCGTCTTGATCTCCACCATTCCCATTACTATACCGGTATTAGAATGAGCGCATGGTGCGCACACCCCTGACCCCCGAAGAGCGCGAACGCGGCGAGCGGCTCGGCCTCCTCCTCCGCGCGGCCCGCGGCGACCGTTCCATGGTCGAGATCGCCGCGGCCGCCGGACTGTCCGCCGAGACGCTCCGCAAGATCGAGACCGGCCGGGCCCCGACCCCCGCCTTCTTCACCGTGGCGGCGCTGGCGAGGGTCCTGGACCTCTCCATGGACGACATCGTCACGCGCTGCGCGCTGGTGCCCGTCTGACCGGGTCTAGGCTCGACCGCATGATGCCCGAGGAGCTGCGGCGCGGCCGCTATGTCAGCCTGACCACCTTCCGGAAGAACGGGACCGGAGTGGCCACCCCCGTCTGGTACGCGGTGGAGGGCGGCGAGCTGTACGCCTGGACTCGCAGTGACTCGTGGAAGGTCAAGCGGCTGCGGAACGACCCGAGGGTCGTGGTCTCGGTCTGCGATCTGCGCGGGAACGTCGAGGCGGACGCGGTACGCCTGGAGGGCGTCGGCCGGCTCCTGGAGGGCGAGGAGCTGCGGCGGGTGCGGAAGCTGCTCGCGCGGAAGTACACCTGGCAGTTCTGGCTGGTGGACTGGCCGGCCATGATCGCCCGGCTCGGCAAGCGCCCGCACACGGGGATAGCGGTGACCTTCTGATCCGTCGACGTCGGCACCGCCCGGCGTTTCGACCCGTTCGCCGAGAGGCGGGCGCCGCCCGAAAACAGCCCGTAGCCGTCTCGTAACACGACTGGGGTCGAATACCTGCGGACCGGAAGATTCCAGTCGAGTGCGCGGGCGGTGCGGGCGATATGACGGTGTATCAACTCCCGGTGGAGGTCGGCGCGTTCGCGCGTTTCCTCAGAGAGCTGGCGGCTGGTCTGGAGCCGGGCGGAGGTTGGTACGGGGTCTTCGCTAGCCGGGACCCGGAGGGCCTGCGGTCCTGCTTCGACGGTACGGAGATCCTGCCCTGGGACGTCGTCGCGTCACTGCTCCAGGACCTGGGGGAGACCGGCACCGGCCCGCGGACGGCCAGGGCCAGGGAGCTGCACGCGGCGGCGGCCGCCGCCCACGACCGGCGACCGGGCGGGGCGGAAGCGCTGCGGGAGCGACTCGAAGCGATGGAGCGGGAGCGGCGGCACGCCGAGATCCGCACGCATGACCTCGGCGCCCGGCTGCGCGCGGCCCCCGACTCCCCGGACGCCGCCCGGCTGAGCGGTGAACTGGCCTGGGCCCGGGACGATCACCGCCGTGCGACGGCCCGTATCGCGGAGCTGACGGCGCGTCTCGCGGCGCTCGGCGATCACGACGTACCCGAGCCGCCCCCACCTTCCGCGCCGCCGGCCCCCTCGCCCCGGCCCTCGCCCGCGCCGGCGGTCAAGCGGCGGCCCCGTGGAGCCCGGTACGCCTGGATGGACGAGGTCGAGGACGTCCCGGAGGCCGTACCCGTACCGGAACTGCCCGTGGCCGGCGGCGCTCCGCGCGGCGCCCGGTTCGGGGGCGGGGCAGAGGTTCCCGTCGCACCCGAACCCCGCGCCGTCCCGCAGGAGGTCGCCGCGGCGGGGCTGCGCGCCGCCGGGAACGCGGTGTACGCGCTCCGGCGGCTGCGCGCCCAGGGGCGCAGCGGCGAGGCGCACGCGCTGCTCTGCGAGGCCGTCGCCGGGCCGCCGGCGTGGCTCCCGGCCCTCGCGACGGAACTCCACCGCGTCGGCCTCGGCGCCGACTGGGCCACCCTCCTCTGGGAGGCCGCCTCACTCCCGCCCGGGCGACTCGCCGCCGTCGCCGGGGCGCTCGCCGACGCGGGCCGGACCGAGGACTGCGACCAGCTGCTGCGCCAGGGCGTCGCCCGCCCGGTCGGTGAACTGGCCGGCGCATGTGCCGCGCTGCACGCCGAGGGCCACCACCGCGAGGCCCACGCGCTGCTCACCGCCTTCGTCCGGGTCCGTACGCCCGAGGACGCCGCCCAGCTCGCCGCCGCCGACCCGCACGGTCTGATCCCCCAACTCCTCGCCGCCGCCCGCGCGGTGTCCCCGACCCGCGAGCGCGATCTGCTCCACGCCCTGCGCGTCGCGGGCCTCGCGGGCGTCTGAGGCGCGGTCAGCCCACGCCTCTCCCGCCCGTACGCGCCCGCCACTCGCGCCCGATCCCCCTGATGAGCGCGGGGTACACGCCCAGGTAGCGGAACGGCTTGATGAAGGCCATGTACACGGCGCCGAGCACGCCGTTGGACTTCACCAGGACCGCCATCTGGCCGCGGTATCCGCCGGCTCCGTCGGGGACCCAGCCGATGTGCATCACCCCGTGCACGGTCTTGTTGCCCATCTCGGCCACCCACTCGTCGTGCGTCTGGTAGACGGACGTGAACGGCACCTCCTGGAGGTCGGGCCCGCGCAGGCCCTCGCGGAGGTCCGCGGGCAGCCGGTCGCGCAGGGTGGCCACGCGGGTGCCGACGCCGGAGTCGGCCTTGTCCAGGCCGAGCAGCTTCCCGAGCTTCCAGCGGATGGCGAAGAGCAGGCGCGGCGCCGGCGACGAGAGCGCCCCGTCGCCTGTGCCCTCGTCCTTGCTCGCGAACTGCTCGACCAGTCGTTCCAGGTCGTCGGGTCCGCCGGGGGTGGGCAGGGCCCACACGTCCTCGAGGTGGAAGTCGGGCGCGATCTCGTGGATGCGCCAGGGACGGGAGGTGTGGGCGGTTCTCGGGAGTCTCATGTCGCCAAGCCCCTATCTATACGATGCCGTATAGAACGAGACTAGCACCCGTCTATACGGCACCGTATAGATCCAGGGGTGTGAAGGGAGGCACATCATGGGCGTGACCCGCACGCCGCGCGGCACGTGGATCGAGGAGGGGCTGCGCGCCCTCGCCGCAGGTGGTCCCGACGCCGTCCGGATCGAACCGCTCGCGCAGGCGCTCGGTGTCAGCAAGGGCGGCTTCTACGGCTACTTCCGCAACCGGGCCGCGCTGCTCGACGAGATGCTGGACACCTGGGAACGCGAGGTCACCGAGGCGGTGATCGACCAGGTCGAGAGCGGCGGGGGAGACGGACGGGTCAGGCTGGACCGGCTGTTCACGATCGTCGAGGCCGCCGACGGGCCGGCCACCGGCACCCCGGTCGACCTCGCGATCCGCGAATGGGCCCGCCGTGACGAGGCCGTCGCGGAGCGGCTCCGGCGCACCGACAACCGACGCATGGAGTACCTGCGCGCGCTCTACCGCGACTTCTGCCCCGACGAGGACGACGTCGAGTTCCGCAGTCTGGTCACCTTCTCGCTGCGCATCGCCACCCCCTTGATCGCCGCCGACCATGCGGGCCGTACGCCTGCGGAGATGATGGAACTGACCACGGACTGGCTCCTGCGGTAGCCGGCTCGCGCGATCCGATCGTGTCGGTGCGTGTCCGACATGGACCACTCGGGTATGAAACATGATCGACTCCGGCGGTTCACGGCGGTGGTCTTGCTCCGGGGTGTGACGGGGCTTACGTTCTCCTCCTACGCACCGTGTCTACGTGCGTAGAGGCTCTCTGACGCCGCGCCGAAGGAGCAGCTCATGACCGACGTCGTACGCGCCGCACTCGTCCAGGCGACCTGGACCGGCGACACCGAATCCATGATCGCCAAGCATGAGGAGCACGCCCGCGAGGCGGCCCGGCAGGGGGCCAAGGTCATCGGATTCCAGGAGGTGTTCAACGCCCCCTACTTCTGCCAGGTGCAGGAGCCCGAGCACTACCGCTGGGCCGAGCCCGTCCCGGACGGACCGACCGTCACGCGAATGCGCGAGCTGGCCCGCGAGACCGGCATGGTGATCGTCGTCCCCGTCTTCGAGGTCGAGGACTCCGGCTTCTACTACAACACCGCCGCCGTCATCGACGCGGACGGCTCGTATCTCGGCAAGTACCGCAAGCACCACATCCCCCAGGTCAAGGGGTTCTGGGAGAAGTACTACTTCCGCCCGGGCAACGCCGGCTGGCCGGTCTTCGACACCGCCGTCGGCAAGGTCGGCGTCTACATCTGCTACGACCGCCACTTCCCCGAGGGCTGGCGGCAACTCGGGCTCAACGGAGCCCAGTTGGTGTACAACCCGTCCGCGACCTCGCGCGGTCTCTCCTCCTACCTCTGGCAGCTGGAGCAGCCCGCGGCGGCTGTCGCCAACGAGTACTTCATCGCCGCCATCAACCGGGTCGGGCAGGAGGAGTACGGCGACAACGACTTCTACGGAACCAGCTACTTCGTCGACCCCCGCGGCCAGTTCGTCGGGGACGTCGCCTCCGACAAGGTCGAGGAACTCGTCGTCCGCGACCTCGACTTCCGCCTCATCGACGAGGTCCGGCAGCAGTGGGCCTTCTACCGGGACCGCCGCCCCGACGCGTACGACGGGCTGGTGGAGCCGTGAGCAACCTCTACGACCGCCACCGCGCCGTCATCCCCGACTGGGTCGCCCTCTACTACAAGGACCCCATCGAGATCACCCACGGCGAGGGCCGCCATGTCTGGGACGCCGACGGCAACAGGTACCTCGACTTCTTCGGCGGCATCCTCACCACCATGACCGCCCACGCCGTGCCCGAGGTGACCAAGGCCGTCGCCGAGCAGGCCGGCCGCATCATCCACTCCTCGACGCTCTACCTCAACCGGCCGATGGTCGAGCTCGCCGAGCGGATCGCCACGCTCTCCGGCATCCCCGACGCCCGGGTCTTCTTCACCACCTCCGGCACCGAGGCCAACGACACGGCCCTGCTGCTCGCCACCGCGTACCGCCGCTCCAATCAGATCCTCGCGATGCGCAACAGCTACCACGGCCGGTCCTTCTCCACCGTCGGCGTCACCGGCAACCGCGCCTGGTCCCCGACGAGCCTCTCCCCGCTCCAGACCCTGTACGTGCACGGCGGCGTCCGCACCCGCGGCCCCTACGCGCAGTACACCGACGAACGGTTCGTCGACGCCTGCGTCGCCGACCTCGAAGACCTCCTCGGCCACACCCGGGACGTCGCCGCGCTGATCGCCGAACCCATCCAGGGCGTCGGCGGCTTCACCTCCCCGCCCGACGGGCTCTACGCCGCCTTCCGTCGCGTCCTGGACCGGCACGGCATCCTGTGGATCTCCGACGAGGTGCAGACCGGATGGGGGCGTACCGGCGAGCACTTCTGGGGCTGGCAGGCGCACGACCAGGCGGGCCCGCCCGACATGCTCACCTTCGCCAAGGGCATCGGCAACGGCATGTCCGTCGGCGGAGTCGTCGCCCGCGCCGAGATCATGAACTGCCTCGACGCCAACTCGATCTCCACCTTCGGCGGTTCGCCGGTCACCATGGCCGCCGGCCTCGCCAACCTCGGGTATCTGCTCGAACACGACCTCCAGGGCAACGCCCGCCGCGTCGGCGGCCTGTTGATCGAGCGGCTGCGGGCCGCCGGGGCGGGCGTCGAGGCGGTACGGGAGGTGCGCGGCCGCGGCCTGATGATCGGCATCGAGCTGACCCGGCCCGGCACCGACGAGGCCGACCCCGCCGCGGCCACGGCCGTCCTGGAGGCGGCCCGCGAGAACGGACTCCTCATCGGAAAGGGCGGCGGCCACAACACCAGCTCCCTGCGGATCGCCCCGCCGCTCTCGCTCACCGTGGCCGAGGCGGAAGAGGGCGCCGCCATCCTCGAACAAGCTCTGCGCGCGCTCTAGTTCACTCCGTACGAGGGGGAAATCCCGTGAGTACCCGAACCCTCATCCGCGGCGGCCTCGTCGTCACCGCCGCCGACGAGATCCACGCCGACGTCCTGATCGAGGACGGCAGGATCGCCGCCCTCGCCGCGCACGGCTCCGACGCCGCCGGCCAGTGGACCGCCGGGCGCATCATCGACGCCACCGATCGCTACGTCATCCCGGGCGGCGTCGACGCGCACACCCACATGGAGCTGCCGTTCGGCGGAACCTTCGCCTCCGACACCTTCGAGACCGGGACCCGGGCCGCCGCCTGGGGCGGCACCACCACGATCATCGACTTCGCCGTGCAGAGCGTCGGCCACGCCCTGCGCGAAGGACTCGACTCCTGGTACGCCAAGGCCGACGGCACATGCGCGATCGACTACGGCTTCCACATGATCCTCTCCGACGTCAACGAGCACACGCTCAAGGAGATGGACAAGCTCGTCCAGGAGGGCGTCACCTCCTTCAAGCTCTTCATGGCCTATCCGGGCGTCTTCTACAGCGACGACGGTCAGATCCTGCGGGCGATGCAGCGCTCGGCGGCCAACGGCGGGCTGATCATGATGCACGCCGAGAACGGCATCGCCATCGACGTGCTGGTCGAGCAGGCGCTCGCCCGTGGCGAGACCGACCCCCGCCACCACGGCGAGGTCCGCAAGGTCCTGCTGGAAGCCGAGGCCACCCACCGGGCCATCCAGCTCGCCCGGGTCGCCGGGGCGCCGCTCTACGTCGTGCACGTCTCCGCGGACGAGGCGGTACGGGAGCTGGCGGCGGCCCGGGACATGGGGCTCCCCGTCTTCGGTGAGACCTGCCCCCAGTACCTCTTCCTCTCCACCGACA
Organism: Streptomyces sp. NPDC059875; assembly: GCF_042731085.1. Lineage (NCBI taxonomy): Bacteria > Bacillati > Actinomycetota > Actinomycetes > Kitasatosporales > Streptomycetaceae > Streptomyces > Streptomyces sp. NPDC059875. The sequence goes on along the minus strand of NZ_JBHWJZ010000011.1, from coordinate 71,494 downwards.
ACCTCGCCGAGCCCGATTTCGAGGGCGCCAAGTACGTCTGCTCGACGCCGCTGCGGCCCAAGGAGCACCAGGAGGCGCTCTGGCGCGGCCTGCGGACGAACGACCTCCAGGTGGTGTCCACGGATCACTGCCCGTTCTGCTTCGTCGGGCAGAAGGAGCTGGGCCGAGGGGACTTCTCGAAGATCCCCAACGGTCTGCCGGGCGTGGAGAACCGCATGGACCTGCTCCACCAGGCCGTCGTCGACGGGCACATCAGCCGCCGCCGCTGGATCGAGATCGCGTGCGCGACACCGGCCCGGATGTTCGGCCTCTACCCGCAGAAGGGGACGATCGCGCCCGGCGCCGACGCGGACGTCGTCATCTACGACCCGCACGTCCGCCAGACCCTGTCGGTGGACACCCACCACATGAACGTCGACTACTCCGCGTACGAGGGGAAGACCGTCACCGGCCAGGTCGAGACCGTGCTCTCCCGCGGCGAACTCGTCATCGACCAGCGGAAGTTCACCGGACGCGCCGGACACGGCGTCTTCACCCCCCGATCCACCTGCCAGTACCTGAACTAGGAGAACCACGTGGACTTCGGACTCGTCCTGCAGACCGACCCGCCCGCATCGGCGGTCGTCGGCCTCATGCGCCGGGCGGAGCGCAACGGATTCCGCTACGGCTGGACCTTCGACTCCGCCGTGCTCTGGCAGGAACCGTTCGTCATCTACAGCCAGATCCTGGAGCACACCACCAAGCTGCACGTCGGCCCGATGGTCACCAACCCGGGCACCAGAACGTGGGAGGTCACCGCCTCCACCTTCGCCACCCTCAACGACATGTACGGCAACCGGACGGTGTGCGGCATCGGCCGCGGCGACTCCGCGATGCGCGTCGCCGGCCGCAAGCCGAACACCCTCGCCCGGCTCGGCGAGGCCATCGACGTCATCCGCGACCTCGCCGAGGGCCGGGAGGCGGACGTGGACGGCAACCCGGTCCGGATCCCCTGGATCAAGAACGGGAAGCTGCCGGTCTGGATGGCCGCGTACGGCCCGAAGGCCCTCGCCCTCGCCGGACAGAAGGCCGACGGCTTCATCCTCCAGCTCGCCGACCCGTTCCTCACGGAATGGATGGTCAAGGCGGTCCGGCAGGCCGCCACCGACGCCGGCCGGGACCCCGACGCGCTCACCATCTGCGTCGCCGCACCCGCCTACGTCGGCGACGACCTGGCGCACGCCCGCGAGCAGTGCCGCTGGTTCGGCGGGATGGTCGGCAACCACGTCGCCGACCTGGTCGCCAAGTACGGGGAGCACTCCGACATGGTCCCCGAGGCCCTGACGGCGTACATCAAGGACCGGCAGGGCTACGACTACAGCCACCACGGCCGGGCCGACAACCCGTCCACCGACTTCGTCCCGGACGAGATCGTCGACCGCTTCTGCCTCCTCGGGCTGGCCGAGGCCCACATCGAGAAGCTGCGCCGGCTGAAGGAGTTGGGCGTCGACCAGTTCGCCGTCTACAACATGCACGACGCCCGCGAGGCCACGATCGACGCGTACGGCGCCGAGGTCATCCCCGCACTGAACGGATGACCACCCCCGGGGCGCCGTCCTCGGGGTGGGCGGCCCCGAGGGGGCGCTGCGGCGCGCGGTCGACAGGGGTGGGGCGGATGTCGCGAGGCGGTGCTTCGGCGCCGCCTCGGGCGGTGACAGCGGCCGACTCCTCCGCGACCAGGGCGATGATCGGAAACAGGGAAGGCATGGGACGAGGCTCCTCTCAGCGCCTGCCGCTCACAGGGCCGTGAGTCGGACCGGCAGCCGCTCCAGGCCGCTGACGACGATGGACTCCACCGGCACCGCGGGACCCGTCTGCTCGATGCTCTTCACCATGTCGAGGAGTTCGGAGAAGAAGATCCGCATCTCCACCCGCGCCAGCATCCCGCCGAGGCAGAAGTGCTCGCCGATCCCGAGAGCGAGATGACGGTTGGGCGTGCGCGTGATGTCGAAGCGGTCCGGGTCCGCGAAGACGCGTTCGTCGCGGTTGGCCGACGGGATCCACACCACCACCCGGTCGCCCGCCTCCAACCGCTGTCCGTGCAGCACCACCGGCTCGGTGACCGTCCGCATGACATGCGTGGCGCTCGACGTCCAGCGCAGCACCTCCTCGACCGCCGTCGGCAGCAACTCCCGTTCCGTACGCAGACGTTCCCAGTCGCCGGGGTGGTCGAGGAAGGTGTGGAGACCGCTCGACACGGCGAGCCGGACGTTCTCGGTGCCGCCCACGAGCAGGTTGTCGCAGTTGAGCAGCACGTCCTCCTCGGAGAGCAACTCCCCGTCGATCCTGCCCATCACCAGCGCGCTCACCAGGTCGTCGGCCGGGCTGTCCATGCGCTGGTACATGAGCTCGGTGAAGTACTGCATGATCTGCAGGTGGGCCGCGCTGCGGGTCTCCGGCTCGCCGGCCGCGAACGCCAGCTTCGTCAGGGAGAAGAGCAGTTCCTGCTCCTCGTCCGGCACCCCCATCAGCCGGCAGATGACGTACAGCGGCAGGCGCGCCGCGACCTCCGTGACGAAGTCGCACTCCTCCAGCTCGATCGCGTGCGCCAGGACGGACCGTACCGCTCCCCGCATCGACTCCTCGAGCGAGCGCACCGAGCGGGTGGTGAACCAGTCGGCCACCAGGTTGCGCAGCGCTTTGTGCCGGGGTGGGTCGGTGAGCGCCAGGGTCCGGCCACCGCCGATGTCGGTGCCCTGCGCGGTGGGTCGGAGCAGAATCCCCCGGGCCGAGCTGAAGACCCGGGCGTCGCGGCTGACGGTACGGATGTCCTCGTACCGGGTCAGGGACCAGAACCCCGGGTACCGGCCCGGCTCGTGCCAATGCATCGGGTCGTGCTCACGCATCGCGCGCCACACGGTGTGCGCCGCGTTGTCCGCGTGGAACGCGGGGTCGATCAGCCGGGCGGGATCGAGGACGGAGAGGGTCATGAGGGATCTCCCGACGGAACGGTGCGAAGCAGCTCGGCGAAGCCCTTGAGGAGGCCGTGCGCCACTTCGGGCGACACGGCGTCGGGGCGGTGGTTGACCACCAGACGCAGCCTTCCGTCGGCCAGCGGCCAGACCTCGGTCTGGACCTCCAGCGGGATCTCGAGATAGCGCGGGCGCACGAACCCGGTGGCGAGCCCCTCCAGCGGCAAGGCCGGGACGACGTTGTCCTGAAGGACCAACAGGGTCTGGAAGAGCGGCGCCCGGCCGGTGCGGGGCGGGTTGATCAGACGTACCACCTCGTCGAAGGCGAGGTCCTGGGCGAGGAAGCTCCGCTCGACGATCCGGGCGGTCGCGGCGACGGCGTCGGGGTCCGCACCGAGGGCGGCCCCGCGCAGCCGGATGCAGGCCATGTCGATGTGGCAGCCGACGGCGCGGTCGAGGCTGCCGTCCTGGCGCTGCGAGACCGGAATCCCGACCGCGAAGTCCTCGCCGCCGGTCAGGTCGGCGAGCAGCCGGCCGTAGCGGGACAGCAGCAGGGTGAAGCGGGTGACCCGGAACCGGGCGGCCGCCCTGTCCAGTCGCGCCACGGTCTCCGCCTCCAGCGTCACCTCGCACCGGCCCGGCGGGAGCTTCTCCCCGGCCGCGGGGAAGCCCGGCCAGTTCACCTCCGGTACGCCGGTCAACTCCTCGACGAGCCAGGCCCGCTGGCCGTCGATGTCGGCCAGTGCGAGCCGCTCCGCTCGCAGACGGTGGGTCCGCGCCGCCGAAGGCGCCGGGGGCCGTGCGGGCGCCCGGCCGGTACGGACGCGTTCCCCGTACGCCTCGGCGAGATCCGCGGCCAGCACGGATTCCGATCCGCCGTCGAAGGCGATGTGGTGCACCACGCAGCCGAGGACGTGGCTCCGCGACGGTGAGGCCCCGTCTTCCAGCGGCACCAGGACGGTGCGCCACACATCCGCCTCGGTGATCTCCAGAGGCTCGGCGAGCGTCTCCCGGAGGAGCTCGACCGCGGCCTCGGTGTCCGGCGCCGCGGGCAGCACCTCCAGCACCGGGCCGGGAGCGTCGACCGGGCGGCAGACGGGCTCGGGGTCCAGCAGATAGGCCGAGCCGAGGACTTCGTGCCGCCGGTGCACGTCCCGTACCGCCGCTTCGAGGGCGTCCAGGTCCAGCTCGCCCTCGACGGTCCACAGCATCAGACAGTGCGCGGTGCGGTCCTCGGGGTCCAGGAGGTGCCGCGTGAGATACACGCTCTGCATGGGGGTGAGCGGTACGTCCCCGGTCGGCGTCGCCGCGTCGGCGGGCGCCGTCCCGGGGGTGTCGCGCAGCCAGGCCGCGAGAGCGCGGGCGGTCTGATGCTCGTACAGCCGTGTCAGCGGAACGGGCCGCCCGAGCTCCGTGGCCAGCCGTGCGCACACCCGGCCGGCCCCGAGGGAGGTGCCGCCGAGTTCGGTGAACGGGACGTCCGCGGGCACCGCCTCGACGCCGAGCACCCCGGCGAACACCTGGGCGACCCGTCGGACATCAGGGTCCTCTGCCGCGGCGGCAGGGTCCTGGACCCCTGCCCTGGCCACCGCCGGCGCGCCGTGCGCGCGGGCCAGCGCCAGCAGGGCACGCTCGTCCAGCTTCCCCCTGCCCGTCAGCGGGAACGAGGGGACGCTGATCACGGCCTCCGGGCGCTGGTAGTGCACCAGACCCGCGCGCAGCTCCGCGGCGACGCCCTCCAGCGGGTCGCCCGGGGTGTGCGGCACGCAGAAGGCCAGCAGCGCTTCGACGGCGCCCGCACCGTCGCGACGTGCCACCACCCGGCAGTGCCGGACGGCGGGCAGCAGCCGCTCGATCTGCCGCTCCACCTCGGCAGGTTCGACCCGGTGGCCGCGTATCTTCGTCTGCCGGTCGGCGCGGCCGCGGTAGTGGAGCAGCCCCTCGTCGTCGATCTCCCCCAGGTCACCGGTGCGATAGACGCGTACGGCCCGCCCCTCCACCGTCACCTCGGGAAAGCGTGCCGCGGTGAGCGCGGGGTCGCCCAGGTAGCGCAGGGCGAGGCCGTCGCCCGAGACGCATATCTCGCCGTCGACCAGGTGGATCCGCGTGCCGGGCACGGGGCGGCCGACGGGGATGCCACCGGGCCGCTCGCAGTCCGCCTCGACGATCCGGTGGGTGGTGGAGAGCGCCGTGTTCTCCGCCGGGCCGTAGCCGTTGACCAGCGCGATCCCGGGATGGTGACGGAGGAAGGCGCGCACGTGTGGGACGGAGAGCCGCTCTCCGCCGATCATGAGCTGAGTCAGTCCGGCGAAGGCGTCCGGGTCCTCGTCCACGATCATGTTGAACAGGCTGCTGGTGAGCCACACGGTGTTCACGCCGTGTGCGGACACCCCCTCGCGCAGAGCCTGGGCGGACAGATACGGCTCGCCGATGATCAGCGAGGTGCCTCCGCCGAGCAGCGCGCCCCACAGTTCGAAGGAGAACATGTCCCAGGGCAGCGCCGCGGCCAGCGGCATCACGGTGTCCTCGGCGAACCGGGCGAACCCGTCGGGGCGTACGAGCCGGGCGACCGCCTTGTGCGGCACCACCACGCCCTTGGGCCGCCCCGTCGTCCCCGAGGTGAAGAACACGCAGGCCGGGGCCGCTTCCGCCACGTCGACCGGCCGGAATCCGGTGGCCGGTCCGACCGGCGCGTCGGTCACGGACCAGACGGGCACCCCCGGGGGCACGCCGGCGCCCTCCGGCCCCGCCACGACCAGCCGGGCGTCCAGGTCCTCGACGATCTCCCGGATGCGCCGCTCCGGCCAGCCCGTGTCCAGAACCGCGTAGGCGGAGCCCAGCTTGAGAATCGCCAGGATCGCGACGACCAGGTCCACACCGCGCGGCAGCAGGATCGGCACCAGTTCACCCGGGCCGACCCCCCGGTGGGCGAGCGCCTCCGCCCAGGCGTCGGCCCTGCGGTCCAGCTCCCCGTAGCCGACCGATCGTGTGCCGGAGAGCAGAGCGGTGGCCTCGGGCCTGACCTCGGCGTGCCGTCGTACCGCCGCGTGCAGGGACGTCATGCCCGGCCTCCGGCGCCGACGACCTCGCGCAGGGCGCGGCCGAACGTCTCGATCTCCTCCAGGGTGTTGTAGTAGTGCACCGATGCCCGGACCGCCGTCTCCACACCGCGTTCGGCCATGTAGAGCGGGGTGTGGTTGCCGACGATCTTCCAGACGTTGATGCGCCGCTCGCCGAGCCGTCGACGGATCTCGTCGGCGGGGACGGCCGCGTGCCGGAAGGACACGATGCCCGACTGCACCTCTCCCGGGGCGATGAGCTCGACACCCGGGGTCCGCCCCACCGTCTCGCGCAGCGCCCGGAACACCTCCTTGTGGTCGAAGGGGGTCCCCGACTCGTAGAGCGCGAGCGCCGCGTTGAGACCGGCCACCGCCGCCGTGGTCCGCTCGGCCAGCTCCAGGCCGCGGGCGCTCGCGTCCGTGACCCGGTAGCCGGTGGGCGAGTCGACGTGAGCCACGTGGAGATCGTGGAAGTCGGTGACCAGCGCCTCCCGCAACCGCGGTGCCACATAGGCGAAACCGGTGCCGCGCGGTCCGCGCATGAACTTCCGGCCGGCGCCGGTGAGCAGCTGGCACCCGATACGGGAGACGTCGACCGGGACCTGGCCGATCGACTGGCACGCGTCCACGGCGTAGAAGCAGCGGTACGGCGCGAGGATCCGGCCGATCTCCTCCACCGGGTTGACGATGCCGCAGCCGGACGGGATGTGGGTCACCGACACCAGGGCCACGTCGTCGGCGATGTGCGTGGCCATCCACTCCAGATCGAGGTCGCCGTTCGGCAGGGTGGGGACGACCTCGATCCGGCAACCGGTCCGGTCGCGCAGGGAGAACAGCGAGATGAGGTTGCCCGCGTACTCGTACGGGGTGACCCACACCCGGTCGGCGGGACCGACCCGCAGCTTGGGCACGACCGCGCACCACGCCCGGGTCGCGCTGTCGAACAGCGCGACGTCCTCGACCGGGGCCCCGATCGCCCGGGCGAGCCGCTCGTAGACCTCGCCCTGCAACAGGTCGTCCAGGGACTCCTCGGTCTCGTAGCACCCGATCGCGGCCTCGCGCTCGATGCAGGCCTCCATGGCCGTGCGGACGGTGTCCGGCATCAGCCCGGCACCGGCCGTGTTGAGGTGAATGAGCCTGCCATCGGATTCACGCGCGCCTTGCTCTGCCACTTCGTACTCCCTCGCTCTCGAATCGACCTGTGCGGCCATGGACCACCAGGGTCCGGTCAGTAGCCTGCCCCGACGGTGCGCTCTCCCCGGTCGGCGAGGTCCGCCAGAGCCGTGAGGACCATCGGCGGGTGCTCCGCCAGCCGGTGCAGCAGATGCAGCCACCAGTTCTCGCCGTACGTCGCGTAGATGCGGCACCGGTGGCCGGCTTCCTGGTAGTCGCGCAGCAGGGAGGGCCGCACGCCGTGGAGCATCTCGATCTCGTCGACCCGCGCCAGCAGTCCACTGTCCGCCGCCTGCGCCAGCACCGCGGGGTCCTGGGTGGCGAGGCTGAGCCGGACGCCCGCGTCGACGAGCTGCTCCGCGAACCGGAGATAGCGGCCGTCGAGCGCCGGACCGCGGCGGAGCGCGACCTCGGCGGGCTCCTGGAAGGCGCCCTTGACCAGCCGCACGCGCCGGCCCGGCTCGGCGACCGCGGCGATGTCCTGCTCGGTCCGGTACAGATGGGCCTGGAGGGTGATGCCGACGTTGTCGTACCGCTCGGCGAGTTCCTGGTAGACGCCGAGCACCGCGTCGACGGCCGGCGAGCGCTCCATGCTCAGCACGACCTCGCAGCCCTTGGGGGCGGCGGCCTCGACGATCCGCGCGCTGTTGCTCAGGGCGAGCTCGCGGGAGACGGTGAGGCCCACGTTGGACAGGTCGAAGCCGAGTTGGCCCGGCACCGGATCGTGGCCGAGCACGGTCAGGTACTCCTGCACCACCCGCTCGATCTCCACCGGGTCGGAGTTCTCCTCTCCGACGAACTCGACCGTGATGCCATAGGACTTCTCGCGGAGGACCGCGAGGTGCCCGAGGAACTCGTCCCGGTCGGCGGCCAGTACGTACCGGCGCGCCGCGGGCGAGAGGATGTCCTGGAGTACGGAGCCGGGTGCCGTGAAGGCGCTGCGGCACCGCTCGTCGGCCGCCAGGGCACGCAGTCCCCGGGACGCGGCCTCGTGCAGCACACGCTGCGAGGGCTCGGAGTTCATGACGCTACCTCGAACTTTCCAAATGGGAGGGGAACTGCCCTGCTATGCCTGTGGGGTGGTGGAGGAAGCGGCCGCGAGCATCATGACGCGGGCGAAGGTGGGTTCGGCCGCCCCGGGGTCGCCACCGTCCCTGCGCCACTGGCGGTACTTGACCGCGTAGCTGATGACGGTCTCCTTGTCGCGGCGGGAGCGGGGCCGGGTGAAGGCGCCGGCCCACAGACCGTCCCAGGCGGCGTAACCGGGGTCGCGCAGCAGGACGCGGTGGGCGCGGGCGAGGTTCCAGTGCGGAATGCCGGCGTTCATGTGGTGGACAAGGTGGTAACGATCGTTATGACGACTGATCAGAAACTGCTCCAGGAAACGCCCGTGACGGTTCCGGGTGAGGAGCACCTGCTGGTTCTCGCTCTCCGGCATCGGATAGTGCTCGGACAGCTCGGCGAGCCAGCCGATGGCCACATTCGTCGTGAACAACGGAACGAACCAGAAGAGCAGCAGCTCCGGCAGCCATCCGAACCAGGCGCACAGCCCGATGACGAGCGTCCACTGGGTGAGGAAGACCGCCCGCTCGACCCGCAGGGACACGGGGACGGACACGCTGATCTGAGAGCTGTCGCAGAAGACCCGTTCGCGGGCGATGTAGCCGATGTAGGCGAAGGTGCGCAGGCCCAGGACGGACAGGACCACTTCCTTCAGGAAGAAGTTCCGGTCGGAGCGCTCGGTGTCGTACAGGCCGCATTCGATGTGGAACGCGTAGTCGGGGTCGGTGTCGGCGTCGCCCAGGTTGCGGTGGTGGTTGCCCACGTGGGAGCTGCGGTAGGGGCCGTACAGATGCCACACCAGGTAACCGGCGAACACCGACCCGCCGATCAGGTTCAGCGTCTTGTTGCGGGCGAGCGTCTTGTGGCTGGACTCGTGCAGGAAATGGGCGAGGAAGCGTTGTACGGAGCCTATGACGATCAGGGCCACCGGATAGAACCAGTACGAGACTCCGACGCACAGGGCCACGGAGGCGGCGATCAGGGCGTACTCGATGAGCACCGCGAGCGGGCCGTGGTAGTTGTCGAGGCGGCAGAGTTCCCGGAGTTCCTTTCTCACCCCGGGGTCGAGCCGGTCGAAGTTCAGTTGCTCGATTGCGGACATGCCCGTCCTTCTGTTGATTCGCGCTGGGTGGTGCGTTCTTTCGGGCGGGGGAGTGGGGAAGGCGCGAGGTGGGGGGGAGATCAGGCCGTGGGCGCGAAGCCCAGGACGCGCCCGTACAGCTCCAGCTCCGCCTGGAGCGAGGCGACGACGGTGCTGGACCGCCGGAAGCCGTGCCCCTCGCCCTCGAAGGTCAGATAGCGGTGTGCCACGCCCGATCCTTCGAGGAGCGCGAGCAGCCGCTCGGCCTGGGCCGGCGGGCAGACGGTGTCGTCGAGCCCCTGGAGCAGGACGAACGGAGCCCGGATGCGGGACGCCCCGGCCAGCGGGGACTGCGCCTCGTAGCGGTCCTTGGCCTCGGGCCAGGGACCGATGAGCCCGTCGAGATACCGGGACTCGAAGTCGTGCGTGCCCTGCGTACGCCAGCCGACGGCGTCGAGCACCGGGTAGTAGATGCCCGCGGCCCGGTAGAGCTCCGGCTCGGCGGCGAGCGACGCCGCCGCCGTCCAGCCGCCGGCGCTGCCGCCGCGGATCGCGATGCGGTCCGGGGAGGCGAGACCGCCAGCGATCAGACCGCGGATCGCGGTGGCGCAGTCGCGTACGTCGGTCACGCCCCAGGTCTCGCGCAGCCGCTCGCGGTATGCGCGGCCGTAGCCGGTCGAACCGCCGTACTGCACGTCGAGCACGCCGATGCCGCGGCTGGTGAAGTAGGCGATCTCCTGATTCGGCATCAGGAACGTGCGACCGGTGGGACCGCCGTGCGCGAAGACCACCCAGGGCGGCAGTTCACCCTCGGGGCCGGTGAACTCGGGGTTCCCCGGCGGGTAGACATGGGCGTGCACCTCGGCCCCGTCCGGGCCGCGGTACGTGCGCCGGTGGGGCGTGCTCGCCCAGGCGTCCGTGTCCGCACCCGCCGGGGCGCGCAGCACCTCGGTCGTGCCGGTCACGGGATCGGTCAGCACCACCGTGCGCCGTAGATCGGGGCCGCCGGCCACCGCGGCGACACGACGGCCGTCCGTCGCGGGGAAGAACCACTCGGTGGCGCTGCTCGCGCCGTCGGTCAACCGCCCGTCCGGCGTGAGGACACCGAGCCGGCGCTCCCCGATTCCGTGGAGCACGGCCAGACTGCCGTCGGCCAGCGGAAGGAGCCACCTCAGGCCGATGCGCCACAGGGCATCACCGAACTCCTCGGCACGTGGGCACAGGTTGCGCGATCCGCCCTCCGGCAGGATCTCGTGGACGTTCCACCAGCCGTCGGGGTCGGTGACGGCATACAGCCGTCCGGATCCGTCGGCCGCCCATTCGACCTGGGCGATCGACTCCCGGCCGCCGCCGGCGAGCCTGACCGGCTCGGTGAGCGTGCCGTCCGCCTTGATGGACGCGCCCATCAGCTCGGTGGTGTCCCAGGGCATCGCCGGATGGTTCCAGCCCAGCCAGACCACCCGGCCACCGCCGGGTTCGATCCGGGGACCCGTCAGGAAGTCGTGGCCGGCCGCCAACTCCCGTACGGCGGAGGGGTCGTCCTGGGCGCTGCCGTCGAGCGGGAGCGCCACCAGGTGCCGCACGGCGCGGAGGGCCGCCTCGTCGGAGACCGCCTCGCGCAGACACCAGACCTCGTCCCCGTGCACGGCGAAGTCGGCATAGCGCAGCTCACCGGGCCACGCTCCGGCGGGGCTGAGCGGAACCGGCTCGGACCCCGGCCGCCAGCGGTAGACCCGCTGGTCGGCGGCGTGAGTGAAGACGATGCCGTCCTCAGCGGAACGGGACAGCGGCAGCCAGGGCCGGCCGCCGTACTCGATCACCCGGGTACGGACGTCCCAGCCGGGCGGCAGCGCCTCGGTGATTCCGTCGGGGGTGTGCCGCATGAGCGCGCTGCGTCCGCTCTCCTCGGGGCGCGCCTCGGTCCACCAGACCTCCTCGCCGACGAAGCCCACCCACTCGACGAGAGCCTCGCCCCGGGCCGCGTCCATGGCGCTGATCGGTGACGGCCAACTGCCGTACGGTGCCGTCCGCCGCTGCCCGCTCATGCCGATCCGCCTTCCTGGGGCACGACCGGCCCGGAGCCGTAGGAGATACGGGGGATGCCGGGGCCGGAGCTGTCGAGCCGGTACTCCTGGACGACGGGGTCCTCGCTGACCCAGAAGTGGCCGTCGAGGTCGGTCCAGTCGCACAGGCCCGCGAGCTGCGCGGCGTAGGCGATGGCGCGGGGCGGCTCGAGGAAGCAGCCGAGCATCCGGGCGCCGTCGAGTTCGCCGGCGCGGGTGAGGGCGGCCAGCGCGGGGAGCAGTCCGCCGAAGCGCATCAGCTTGACGTTGACTCCGCCGGCGGTTGCGGCGGCGTGCTCCGCACCCTCCAGGGAGTCGATGCCCTCGTCGAGGATCACGGTGGAGGAGGGCAGGGCCTCGCGTATCTCCTCGATGAGACCCGCGTCGCGGGCGGGATCCTCCAGTACGGCGGGGGCGAGCGCAGCGACGAGGTCGCGCAGGCGCTCCCACTCAGCCCGGTCCCAGCCTCCGTTGACATCAAGGATCAGCGGACCGGCGGCGCCGACCAGGGACCGCAGCACGCTCTCGTCCTGCGGGCCCCCGAGCTTGATCTTCAGAGGGCGGCCGTCGTTCGGGATCTCCTCGCCGATGGGGACCGTGTGGAGGAGCTCGATCCGGCCGGGGTCCGGCAGGGCGAGGAGCTGCCACAGGGGCACCTCGGCCAGCCGGGCGGCCCGGTCGAGGAACGCCATCTCCACGAGCATCCGGGCGGGTGCGCCGACACCGTCGGCGGCGGCCCGCGCCAGCCGCTCGGAGAGCCACGCCACCTGGTCGTCGCCGTGGTACGCGGAGACGTCCGCGACCAGGGCGCGGGCGAGGGTCTCGGCCTCGGAGGCGATCACGGGACCGTTCTGGCCGTAGCCGAGATCTGCGGCGATCTCCCCCTCGCCGAGAACCTGTTCGGCGGCGTCGAGCAGCCGCAGCCGCACGATGTCGACCGTCTCGATCGTCATGTGGGAGATCTGGAACGAGCTGGTGAGCGGCCGGGGTTCGAGCGTGACGGAGACGGCGTCGGCGGGCTCCGTCACCCAGCGGACGGAATCGGCGAGCTCTCGGGCCAGGGCTCGGGCGGCCTCGGGTGTGTCGGCGCCCACCACCACGACGCCCACCCGGTCCTCGCCACTGCGGTAGGGGCGGATGAGGTCACCGGGGGAGACCAGCAGGTCGGTGTGGAGCACCGCCGGGTGGTCGCGCAGTTCCTCCCACCCCTCCACGGAGACCAGGCGGCCGGGCGGCGGCGAGAAGTACCGGGAGGCCGCGGCACGGACCGGGCCCGCGGGGAGCTCGACGGAACGCCCGAGCATGTCGTCGTAGACCGTCCCGTACGGCTCGAGGCCGGGACGGGTGTGCGTCAGCATCCGGTGGATCCAGCCGCCGCCTATCCGGGAGTGCACCTCGCCGAGGACGATCCCGTCCCGGGTGCGCCACAACTCGACGTGGAAGAGGCCGAAGCGGAGGCCCAGGGCGGTCAGCGCGGCGCGGACCTGCTCCTCGATCTCCTCGCGTGCCCCGTCCGGAAGAGGGGCCGGCAGCACGTGGCCGATCTCGACGAAGTGCGGCGGCTCCAGCTTCTCCTTCTCCGTCACCGCCAGCACCGTGGGCCGGCCGCCGATGAAGACACCCTCGACGCTGAACTCCTCGCCCTCGACGAACTCCTCGACGAGGAAGGGGAGATGAGGCTCGGGAAGTTCCGCGATCGCGGAGCGGAACCGGTCCGCTTCCGTCACCTTGCGGACGCCCTCGCTGTCCGATCCGTCGCGTGGCTTGACCACCCAGGGACCGGGACCGTGGCCAAGGGCGAAGGCGCGGGCCTCTTCCTCGTCGGCGCAGAGCGCGACGGCGGGCTGCCGGAATCCGGCGGCGGTGAGCGCCGCCCGGCAGGCGTCCTTGGTACGGACACGGCTGACGGCCTCGGGCGGATTGCCGGGCAGCCCGAGCGCGCGGGCGGTCTCCGCCACGGCCTGCTGGGCCATCTCCCGTACACCGAAGACGAGATCGACGCGACGGTCCTTGGCCAGGTTCAGCGCCCACTCGGCGGTGCCGGCCGGGTCCTCGAAGTCCACCGCGGACACCGCGTCGGCGTGCTCCCCGACCTCACGGGTGGCTTCCAGCGTGTCGGCCTGGTTGGTCACATGCGTGCGCATGCCCCGCTCGCGGGCCTGGTCCAGTGCGTCGACGGCGACATCGATGCTGAGGGTCATCGCGCCACCACCGCCGATCAGGAGCAGATGCGGCGCGTCCGCGTCCGTGGATTCCGCGGCGTCCGTGCTCGGCTCGGGCGTGCTGGGTCGAGAGGTCACTTGCCGGCCTCCGAGCTGTCGGCGAGGCGGTACACACGGTCCTTGAGCTGCTGGATGCGTTCGTAGTCCTGCCGCAGTCGGTCCGCCGACTCATGGACGGTGTAGGCCACGAGGGTGGAGGTGTAGAGGTCCACGGTGGGGCGGATGGGGCTGCCGGGCCGCAGTTTGGCGCGCAGGAAGTGGACCGACTCCAGGGACTCGATCTCCTTGAACACGTCCTCGTCGATGCTCTCGACGATCCCGTCGAGCTCGGTGGCGGTGTCGATCACCGCGGCCTCGCGCAGCTTCGCGTAGGTACGGCCGGCGTACGTCTCCAGGAACTCGGCGGGCCGCGCGTAGGCGAGGGCCGCCATGTCCGCCTGGTTGACGCCGTGGCACAGGTCGTTGAACGCGGGGAGCACCCCGCCGCTGAGCCGGGCGCCGATCTCGACGAGCGTGGGGCCCTGAGCGGTCATGATGACCTCGGCGTGGACCGGGCCGTACTCGATGCCGAGCGCCGTGAGCACCTCGTCGGTGTAGGCGACCAGTTCGGGCACCGGGCTCAGCTCGGGGGAGCAGAGCGTCTCCTGGTCGTAGATGCGGTGCGTGTCACGCAGTCGCTTGTGGTACTGCCAGACACCGGTGAAGTAGCGCCGGCCTTCGTAGGACACGCTGTCGACCATGTACTCCTCCCCCTGGAGGAAGGACTGGACCAGCACCTCGTCGTTGCTCTCGAAGAAGATGTTCTGCGTGCCCAGCACGGCTTCGGCAGCCTTGCGGACCTCCTCGGAGTCGCGGCAGACGGCCACGCCCTCGGTCGCGGCGGAGGAGAGCGGCTTGACGACCACGGGGTACTCGCCGCGGGCCTCCGCCCAGTCCACCAGGGCCTGCGGGTCGTTGCTCCTGAACTGCTCGGCGCAGCGCAGGCCGGCGCGGCGCAGGGCCTCGATCATCTCGTACTTGTCCCGGCGCGCGGCCGAGAGCGCGGTGCCGTTGGTCGGCAGCCCGAGCCGCTCGGAGAGCTCGTCGGCGAGGGGGACGCCGGGCTCCTGGCCGGGGATCACGCAGATCGGCTGGTACTCGGCCAGCCGCGCCGCGGTGTCCTCGGGGGTGCCGTACGGGATCACCGCCTTGTAGGCGGTGAGCTCGGGCAAGGTCATCGACGTCATCAGCTCGGGAGTGCTCTGGACGTGCACCACGTGCACGCCGAGCCGGTCGAAGGCGGGAGGCAAGTGATTGCCAGTCGTGTAAGCGTCCACCAGCACTGCGATGGGGCGTGCTTCAGCACTCCTCATAGTCTCCACCCTGGGTTTTGGGGTTGGTGGGCAGCCGTTGGTGGCGCCTCGGTTCCCAATGCGAGGCAAGACATTGCCACGAGATCTTCTATGCTGGCAATAGTTTCCAGATCCTGGGTGTGAGGAGTTGTAACAACACGCGCCCAGCAGGCAACATGCTGGGAAAGGGGCTGGCAAAGATGGCATGATCGACTGCCGGTCGGGTGGGCTGGGCGCGCCTGCGGTGGCCTGGGGCACGACGCGCGGCAGGCCCTGACCGACGTGCGATCAGGGCCTGCTGGGGGGTGCGTGCTGTGTGGTTCGGCCGGGGCGGTCCGGCGCTCGGATCAGGGTTGCGGCTGGGTGTCGTTCGATACGCCCCGGACCTCGACCAGGGTCTCGGCGGCGATGCGCCAGATGTCCGCGGCGAGGTCCACGTTGGACGTCGCGTGGGCCTGCTGGGCAAGCCGCTGCATGCCGCGCAGCCCCTCCTCCTCGCGGCCCTCCACGATCCGCAGCCGGTTGTCCAGGACGTCGAGCCTCACCTGGTCCCGATAGGACATGAGCAGTCCCGACTGGTCGATCCGGCCGAGCAGCGAGCGAGCGTCCATGTACCGGCCCTCACGGAACGCAAGATCGGCCTTGAGGGAGATCAACTCCTGCTCCAGCGCGGGCGTTCCGGCGAACGGGAGGCCGCTTTCGATCGCCTCGACATAGCGTTGGGCGACATCCACCTCGGACGGAACCTTCTGGAGGTGCAGCCTGGCCGCGGCGACCCGGAGTCGCAGCCACAGGACGAGGTTCTCACTGCTCTGGAACCCCCGCAGAGCCTGGTCCAGCAGGGTCTGGGCGGCGTCGAAGTCGCCCTGCCTGACACGGATCGCCGCAGCGGTCCACAGCGACTCGGCCCACAGGGCGTCGGAGCGTCCTTCGACCAGTTCGAGCAGCTCGTCGGAGTGCGCTTTCGCGTCCGGCAGGCGTCCCGCCTCGGTCTCGACGGAGACGAGGGCGAGGAGGATGAGGACGACGTCCTGGGTGGCGAGTTCATGCGTGCCGGCCACCCGGTGCGCCGTGATGGCGACATCGACCGCGCGAACGATGTCACCCGACGAGCGCAGGCACCTGGCGAGTTGGGTCAGCGCCCGCACCCGCAGCTCGGGCAGGCCGACCTCGTCGCCGAGCGCCACGAGCTCCTCGAGGTACTCCAGCTCCATGGCGTGCTCGCCGTGGCGGCGCTTCCACTGGGCCAGCAGCCACAGGGCCTGCCAGCGCAGCAGGAGATCCTGGCTGTCGTCGCTCGCCAGTGCCGTCTCCAGCAGTTCGCCCCCCGAGTCGGAATCGATGGAGGTGACGATGGTGAGCGCCTGTGCCAGCGAGACCGTCTGCTGTTCCTCGAACTCGGCGAGGTTCACGCCGAGTTGCTTGATCAGGTAGGTGACGGCACGGTCCGTGGGATTCCGGGCGCCCGACTCCAGCCGCGACAGATAGCCGGTGGACATACCGGCACCGGCGAGCGCCGCCTGTGAAAGACCGCGTTCGTGTCTCAATCGCTTGAGTCTGCGCCCGAATGCAGGCTGTTCCAGCATGTGAAGTGCCCCAGAAGCGAATTGATGGAACGGGTTGGTATCGGTGTACCGGGCGACCTCTTCGTCCATTGCCATACTTGTCGCGCACGTGACACGTTTCTGATCAAATCGGCCTCGGTGACGAACGAGGATAACCCGGTGTGGCATGGCTTGGCAAGTAGAAGAGGGCACTCCGCGCGAAGCGGCAACAGTCAATTGCCAATTCCATGGCAACTTCTTGCCTGCGCGTGACAGCTGCACTAGTTTCGGCGGCGACGCGATTCCCTGGCGTCCGCAGACCGGACCAGGCCACCCCTTCACGAGAGGGTCCCCTTGACCGCCCCACACTCCATGGCCCCAGGTGACGCCGCCCGGGACGATCTTTCCCGGTCGTCCCCTGCCCGGGTGAATGTCCTGGTCATGGCCCTCGCAGGCGCCGTCACCGTCGCCAACATCTACTTCCCGCAACCTCTTCTCGAGGCCATCGCGCAAGGGCTGAAGGTGTCGCAGGACACCGCCGGCCTCGTCGCCTCCGCCCTGCAGATCGGCTACGCCCTCGGCATCTTCCTGATCGTGCCGCTGGCGGACACGGCGAACGTGCGGCGGCTGACGACCATTCTGCTGGTGCTGACCAGCGGCGGACTGCTCGTCGCCGCGGCCTCGCCCAACGTGGTCACCCTCCTCGTGGCGACCCTCGCGGTCTCCACGACCACGGTGCTTCCCCAGATCGTCACGCCCGTCGCCGCGGCCCTGGCGGGTCCGGAACGGAACGGGCACGTCGTCGGCCTCATCGGCCTCGGACTGACACTCGGAGCGACGGTCTCCCGTACGCTCTCCGGAGCGGTGTCCGACCTCAGCGGCAACTGGCGCACGGCCTACGTCGTGGCCGCCGTGATGACCGCGGCTCTCCTCCCGGCTCTCCGTCGCGCCATGCCTGAGCGGCTGGGCGCGGGTGGTGTCCGGCTTCCCTACCGCAAGCTCCTGGCCACGCTTCCCGGGCTGCTCACCTCTCATCGGGAGGTGGTGTTCTCCGCGTTCCTCGGCGCGACGGTGTTCGCCGCCTTCAGTGCCTTCTGGGCAACGCTGACGTTCCATCTGGCAGCACCTCCCTTCCACCAGGGACCTGCCCTCGCGGGGCTGTTCAGTCTGTACGGGCTGCCCGCCGCGTTGCTCTCGGCCTATGCGGGCAAGCTGAACGACCGGCACGGCCCGACCGTGGTCAACGTCTGGGCCTTGGGCTGCATCGCCGCCTCATTCGCGTTGTTCGCGTTCCTGGGCGGATCGATGGCCGCACTCGTCGTGGGCAGCAATCTGCTGATTCTAGGCACGAGCAGCAGTCAAGTGGCCAATCAGGCCAGGCTCTTCGTCCTCGGTGAGGACAAGGTGGCACGCCTGAACACGATCTTCATGCTGTCGTCCTTCGGCGGTGGCGCGATCGGTTCGCTGGTCGGTGCCGCCGCCTACAGCGCCCACGGCTGGACCGGCACGGTGGTGACCGGGGCCGTTTTCACCGTGCTGACCGCCGGGGCTCTCGCCGTGGAACGGGCGATGCGAGCGGGCCGCGGAGTCGATTCGGCTTGATCTTGCCATTCACCTGGAAATCTCTTGCCCATGTGCGCGGACGCGCTGATACACACCTTGTGGGGGAATCATGAAGAAACCGTCGGAGAAATGTCGAGGCGTCGCGTCGACGCCCTTCACACCGCGCCGAAACGGCGAGGTGTCGGGGATATGACGCGCGACCGATCCCTCGACGTGGCCGTCACCGGTATGGCCGCCCGATTCCCCGGCGGCCCCATCGCCTCATGGTGGGAAGCCCTCAAAGCCGGCCGGGTGCTGACCACCCGATTCGAACGGAACGAACTGCTCGGGGCCGGCGTGCCCCAGGCCCGCGTCGACCATCCCGACTACGTTCCGGTCCGGGGACACCTTCCCCACTCCGACCGTTTCGACAACGAACTCTTCCATGTCAGCCCCCGCGACGCCGAGTTGATGGACCCCCAGTCCCGCCTCATGCTCGAGGTGGCCTGGGCCGCCCTCGAGGACGCGGGAAGGAACCCGCGCGACGAGTCGATCCGTACGGGTGTCTACGCCTCGGCCGGCGGGAGCACGTACATGCGCGCCATGCTGACCGGCGGCGCCCTGGATCCCGCGTCGTTCGACCAGGCGCTGCGCGGCACCGAGCCGGACTACCTGGCCACCCGGATCGCCTACAAACTCGGCCTGACCGGGCCCGCGTTGACCGTGCAGACCGCCTGTTCCTCGTCGCTCGTCGCCCTCCACACCGCCGTTCAGGCCCTCCTCAACGGTGAGTGCGACCAGGCCGTCGTGGTCGCGGCAGCCGTCGACTTCCCCCAGGCCGGCCATCTCTACGTGCCGGGCGGCATCTTCTCCCCCTCGGGGGCCTGCCGGCCCTTCGACGCGAGCGCGGACGGCGTCATCGGCGGCTCCGGAGTGGCCTGTGTGGTGCTGAGCCCGCTCGAGGACGCCCTGGCCCACGGCGTCGCCCCGCACGGCGTGATCCTCGGCACCGCGATCAACAACGACGGTGCCGCCAAGGCGGGTTACCACGCCCCGTCCGCCATCGGCCAGGAAGCCGTCATCCGTGCGGCGTTGCACAGCGCCGACGTGGACGCCTCCACCCTCGGCTATCTGGAGGCGCACGCCACCGGAACCCGGGTCGGCGACCCCATCGAATGGTCGGCCGCCTCGGCTGCCCTTGCCGATCTGGGCGCGCGGCCCGGCCAGGTGGCCGTGGGAGCGCTCAAGGCCAACATCGGCCATCTGGACGCCGCCGCCGGCCTCGCCGCGCTGATCAAGGCGCTCCTCGTGGTGAAGGAAGGCATCGTGCCACCGGTGGCGGGCTTCGGCAGCCTCAACCCGCTGCTCGAGACGGACGGTTCCCCGCTCTTCGTCCCCACCGAAGCCCGTCCCTGGGACGACGCCACGGGACCCCGGCGGGCAGGGGTCAGCTCCTTCGGCATCGGGGGCACCAACGCCCACGTGATCCTCGAGCAGGCCCCGTCGCCCGAACCCGTGGCCACCGTCGGGCCGGAGCGCGAGCGGCTGGTCCTGCTCTCGGCCGCCACGCCCGACGCCCTCGACCGATCCGCGGCCCAGCTCTCCGCCCATCTGGGCGAGGAGGCTCCCGACCTCGCCGACGTCTCCCACACCCTCGCCACCGGCCGGGCCGAACTCCCGCGCCGCCTCGCCGTGTCCGGCCGGCGGCCGGCCGAGATCGCCGAGCGGCTCACCGAGGGGACGTCCGTGGCGCGCGGCAGCCGCCCCGTCGCCGGGCCCGCACCGGTGATCTTCCTGCTGCCGGGCCAGGGTACGCAGCGACCGGGCATGGCGCTGCCCTTCGCCGAGGAACTCCCCGGCTTCTCCGAGGCGCTCGACACCTGCCTCGCCGCCTTCGCCCCGGAGCAGGCCGCGACCCTGCGCCGCGCGCTCCTGGACACGGAGTTCCCCGCGGAGGAGCTGGAAGCCACGGAACTGGCCCAACCCGCGCTCTTCGCGCTCGAGTACGCCGCGGCCACCGCGCTGACCGGGCTCGGCGTCACCCCCGCGGCACTGGTCGGGCACAGCCTCGGAGAGATCACGGCGGCCTGCCTCGCCGGGGTCATGGACCTGACGGACGCGGCCGCCTTCGTGACGGCTCGGGGACGTGCCATGCAGAACTGCCCGCCCGGTGCGATGCTCGCCCTCGGCTGCGGCGCGGCGCGGGCGGAGAAGCTGCTCGCGGAGTCCGGCGGCGGTCTTGAGCTCGCCGCCGTCAACGGACCGGACAACGTGGTCGTGGCCGGTCCCGCGGAGGCGGTCGACTCCTTCCGCGCATGGCTCGGCGACCGCGTGTTCACCCGTCCGCTGCGCACGAGCCACGCCTTCCACTCGGCCCTCCTCGAACCCGCAGTGCCGGAGCTGCTCGCGGCGCTCACCGGCGTCCGGCTCGGTCGGCCCACCGTCCCGATCGCGTCCAACACCACCGGGCGGATCATCCCGATCGGGGCGGAGATCGCTCCCGGGGCTTACGCCGAACAGGCCCGCCGTACGGTCCGGTTCGCCGACGCGCTCGCCGCAGCGGCCGAGCTGTTCCCAGGGGCCGTCGCGGTCGAGGTCGGACCGGGTCGGGCTCTCTCGGCGCCGGCGGAGACGGCCGGACTGCACACCGTGGCGCTGTCCTCGGCGCGCTCCGGGCACAGCGGCGAGGGGCCGCTCGCGGCGCTGGGCGCGCTGTGGACTCTGGGACAGCCGCTCGATGTCGCCGCGCTCTGCGGCGAGGGCCGGAAGGTCCGGTTGCCCGGATACCCGTTCGCCGGGCCGAGCCGGATCGCACCCGAGGCTCTGGCCGGTACCGCCCGGGCTGCCGCCCCGGACCGCACCGAGGCTCCCGTACCCGGGACGCCGACGCACGAGGGAACGCTCCAGGAGACGTCGGCGGATTCCCGGCCGGCACGGGACGGACAGGCGGACACACCCGCGCACACCACCGACGTGCATGACGCGGTGACCCGCGCCTGGGCACAGTTCCTCGGGGAGAGCGCGCTCACCGACGACTCCGACTTCTTCGACCTCGGTGGCGATTCCCTGCTGATCACGCGGGTCACCTCCCGGCTCTCCGGGGAACTCGGCATCGAGATCCCGGTACGGGCGATGCTCGTCGCCCGCACCCTGGGCGGTCAGGCCACCCTGATCAAGGGCCTGACGGCGGCCGGAGCGCCCGTGGAGGAGGAGACCGACTACCTGGAGGTCAACCGCGCGCTGTGGGACGAGCGGGTGCCGATCCACGTCGAGAGCGACTACTACGACGTGGAGGGCTTCCGACGCGGCGCCGACCCGCTGCGGGAGTTCGAGCTGCGCGAGGTCGGCGACGTCAGCGGCCTGCGCCTGGCCCATCTGCAGTGCCACATCGGTCTGGACACCCTCTCCTGGGCCCGGCGCGGCGCGCGGGTCACCGGGCTCGACTTCTCGGCCCCGGCGATCGAGCAGGCCAGGGAACTCGCCGCCGAACTGGGCCTCGACGCACGCTTCGAGACGGCCGACGTCTACGAGTCGCCGGCCCGGCTCGGTACGCAGGCGTACGACATCGTCTACACGGGTGTGGGGGCGCTCTGCTGGCTGCCGGACATCCGGCGATGGGCCGAGACGGTCGTCTCCCTGCTCGCTCCGGGCGGCTTCCTCTACCTCTCGGAGTTCCACCCCTTCGCGGACACCCTGGGGTACGACGGACGGACCGTCGTCCACGACTACTTCGACTCCGGACCCCAGATCAGCGACATGTCGGGAACGTATGCCGACACCAAGGCGTCGACGGAGAACTCCCAGGCGGTCGCCTTCCAGCACGGGCTGGGCGAGGTCGTGTCGGCGCTCGTCTCGGCGGGGCTGCGCATCGACTTCCTGAACGAGCACGACATCACGTTGTTCCAGAAGTTCCACTCACTCGACGCGCACGAGGACGGCACCTTCAAGGGCCCCGACGGCAAGCCCCGGGTACCCCTGATGTACTCGCTGCGCGCGACTCTCGACCACCGGCGGGGAGAAGCTCTGTGACCAGTCACGAATCGGCGATCGTGTACGAGGACCGCTACCGTCCCGTGCTGGCCAACCAGCGCTCCGGCGGCACCCTGCGGGCCATCTACCAGGAGGTCTACGGCGAGGAGTACCCGGACGAGGTGGAGCCGTTCGGCTTCGTGACGCGTCGCGACCTGCGGTCGTTCGCGGAGTTCCTCGCCCCGTTCGAGGTGACGAGACTGCTCGACATCGGTTGCGGCCGCGGCGGGCCCGGACTCTGGGTCGCCCGTGAGCTGAAGGCATCGCTGACGGGTGTCGACGTCGTCGCCGAGGCGGTGGCGGAGGCCGCGAGGATGGCCCAGTCCTTCGAGGGCGCACCGCCCGCCTCGTTCCACGCGGCGAGCGCGACGGACACCGGACTGCCCGAGGCCGCGTTCGACGGAGCGATGAGCGTCGACGCACTGTGGATGGTGATCGACAAGGTGGCGGCCTTCGAGGAGCTGGCCCGATTGCTGCGGCCGGGGAGCCCGCTGGTCTTCACGACCTGGGCGCCCCCGCACTTCGACTACTCCTGGTTCCTCGAGCCGGCGGGCTTCGAGGACATCGAGACCCAGGTCGTCGAGGGGTCCACCGAGCGTCAGCTCGCCGTGTACGAACGGATCCTGGGATCCAGGGACGCGCTCGCCCGGGAGATGGGCGAGGCGGCGGCCCAGGTGCTCGTGGACGAGGCGGAGGACGCGCCCCGACTCCTGGCGACGGTGCCCCGGGTCGTCGTCTCGGCGTTCAGGTCCTGAGTCGCCCGCGCCGGCGCCCCGACCACGGGCGGGGCGTCACAGCGCGCGGTGCATGATGTGCAGTCCCACGTAGCCGTGCGCGGGGTGGTCGAAGCCCTCCGGCAGCGTGCCGAGCACCGTGAACCCGAGGGACTCGTAGAGCTTCACCGCGGAGGTGTTGGTCTCCACCACCGCGTTGAACTGCATGGCCCGGTAGCCCTGTGCGCGTGCCCATTCCAGGGTGTACTCGCACAGGGCCCGGCCCACGCCGCGCCCCTGGTGCGCGGGATCCACCATGTAGCTGGCGCTCGCGATGTGCGAGGCGTTGCCCAGATGGTTGCGGTTCATCTTCGCGGTTCCCAGAACCGCGTCGCCGTCCACCGCGACGACGGTACGGTTCGGCGACGGCAGGATCCACCAGTCCCGTGCCTCCTCCTCACCGAGGTCGAGCGGGTACGTGAAGGTCTCGCCCGCCGCGGCGATCGTGTGGAAGAAGGGCCAGATCGCCGGCCAGTCCGATGCGTTGGCTTCCCTGATCAACATGGGAGAAGCATGCCCTCCCGCGCGGCGGCGCGCCATCGCCTCGGAGCTCGTCGTCCGTCTGTCCAACGCGCCTGCGCCGAACGGTTCGTCAGGTAATTTGCCAACCGCTGGCAAACCTTGCCAATACCGTGATCGCTGTACTAGCTTCCTGGTCGGCGCGAGATGTCACCGACCTCCGCGACCAGCTACCTCCCTCTTCCTCTCGTGGAGTTGTCATGCGGAAGTTCCCCAGATTCGTCCGTTCCGCCGGCCTCCTGGCCGTTCTCGCCGCCGCCGCCCTCGGTCTGGGCTCCGTAGCCGGCGACATCGGCTGGCCGCTGCCGCCGAAGCCCGCTGTCCCCGTGGCCGGCGCCCTCAACGACATCGGCTGGCCCGCCCCGTAACCGCCGGCCCCGCCGCCCCCTTGTACCCCGCAACGGAAAGTGATTCCGATGGCCTCTGACCCACCCGCCGCGACGGAAGCCAAGACCGCGGTGATCGTGGACGGTTACTCGACCGGCACCTTCCTGCCGCCGGCCTTCGCCAGGCTCGGCATCGACGTGGTACACGTCCACAGCACCGCTGAGCCGATGGCGTCCATGCTCGCGCCGGATCCCGCCGCGTTCCGTGAGCACTACCACTGCGGGGACGAGGAGTCCTTCGAGCGGACCGTGGAGGCGCTGAGGGCCCTGAAGCCCGTGGCCGTCCTGGCGGGCCAGGAGCCCGGAGTCCCGCTCGCCGACGCCCTCAGCGAGCGTCTGGGCCTGGCGACGAACGGTACGGCGCTGTCCAACGCCCGTCGGGACAAGTACGAGATGGCCGAGACCCTCCGGGCCGCCGGCATCCACTGCGCCCGCCAGTTCAAGAGCGCGGACCCGGCCGCCATCGTCGAGTGGGCCGAACGCGAGACGTCCTACCCGGTCGTCGTCAAGCCGCTCAGCTCGGCCTCCACCGACCATGTCTACCGTTGCCACGACGCGGACGAGGTCGAGGCGGCCGCGCAGGCCGTGCTGGCCTCCACCGACATCTTCGACCGGCGCAACACCGAGGCCCTGGTGCAGTCGTTCCTCGAAGGCACCGAGTACATCGTGGACACCGTCGGCGTGGACGGCGAACGCTATGTCTGCGGGGTCTGGGAGTACGAGAAGAAGGTCCTCCCCAACGGGGCGAACATCTACGACCTCGATGTGCTCCGTGACCCGGCCGAGGCGCCGGTGCCCGAGCTGATCGCCTATGTGGACACCGTGCTCGAGGCCCTCGGCATCCGGCACGGACCCGCCCACGCAGAAGTGATCATGACGCCCGAGGGGCCCGCGCTCGTGGAGATCGGGGCACGCCTCAACGGCAACATGAACCCCGGATTCCACGACATCTGCCTCGGCACCAACCAGGCCGACCTCACCGCGCTGGCGTACGCGCGCCCTTGGGAGTTCCGTACCCGGTACGCGGGGCACGTCTACTCCCGCCGACAGGCGGCCGCGGTGCACAACACCCGCACCGAGCAGGACGGCCCGGTGAGCGCCGTCGACCAGGAGGCGGTCGAGCGGATCGCCGCCCTGCCCAGCGTCCATCTGGTGAGCGTCAAGCTGGGCCCCGGCAAGCGGATACGCCCCACCGCCGACCTGCTGACCAGCCCGCTCCGCATCTTCATGACGGCTCCCGAGCAGGACACCATCCGCGCCGATCACCAGGCCATCCAGACCCTCAAGGACGAGGTCTACCAGGTGGGCGAACCCGACCGCCGCCCCAGAGTGTTGCTGCTCGGCACCGACAAGTACGTCATGCAGGCGTGTGTACGCCATGACATCGATGCCGTGCTGATCTGGGGTCCTGGCAGCTACGACTACGGGCTCGCCGAGGTCCCGGCCGGCATCACCGTGGTGCGGGTGGACGAGCAGAAGAACCCCGAGGCCGTGCTGATGGCCCTGCACCGGGAAGGACTCGTGGACCTCCCCTTCGACGGCGTACAGACCTCGGACGAGTGGTCGCTGGTCACTGCGGGCCTGCTCGCGTCCCATCTCGGCTGCCGCGTCGCCGTCGACCCGGCGACCGCTGTCTACTTCAGGGACAAGTCCCTGCAGAAGAGCCGCGTCGCCGCCGCCGGGATTCCCGCCGCCCGGGTGACCGTGATCGACGACATCCACGATGTCTCCGGCCTCACGGAGCTGCCCTACGAGCGCGCCGTGCTCAAGCCGATCGCCGGTGCGGGAACCGCCCGGACCACGGTCGTCGACAGCCTGGAACGCCTGCGCGAGCTGAGCGACCGCTACCGCAAGGAAGGACTCGCCCAGCGCACCTTCGCCCTGGAGGAGTACGTGGGCGGCGCCGGCACCGAGGAGTGGATCGCCGACGGCTTCCTGTACGACGGACAGGTGCGGTTCCTCGCAGTCGGCCGCTACGGGTTGCCGTGCCTGACCATGGTCGACGAGCAACAGGTCCTGTGGATGCGGCACTTCGACCAGAAGAGCGAGGAGTGGGCGTACGAGCGCGCGGAGCCCGTCGTCCGTGGCGCCCTCGAGGCGCTCGGCCTGCGGGACGGCCTCTTCCACATGGAGCTCTTCCACGACCCGGAGACCGGCCGGCTGACGTTCAGCGAGTGCGCGGCACGGGGCGGCGGAGCGCTCATCGACGAGCAGGTGATGGCCAAGTTCGGGGTGAACTTCGGGGAGGCCGCGCTGTTCTGCGCGCTCGGTCGGCCGCCGAAGGCCGAGACCACCTACCGCACGGAGCTGGTCGGTACCAGCTACCTTCCGGGCAGGTCCGGCATCGTCTTCGACTGCCCCTCGCCCGCCGAGCTCCGCGAGCTGCCCGGCGTCGAGTTCGCCCGGCTCGAGTTCCCGGTGGGACAGCGGTTCTCCGCCGACGTCGACAGCACCAACCACCGCATGGGCCAGATCCTGGTCTCCGCGGCCGACGACGAGGAACTGCAGGAGCGCTTCACCGCGGTCCGGAGCTGGTTCGACGCACGGCTGATCGTCGCTCCGCACGGAGTCTCCGGCCGGGAACTGCGCGCCTGGCACCGTGAGGTCCTGCGCCCCGACGCCGACTTCAGGGACCAGATGTGGCAGTGAACAAAAGCGGGACCGGCACGCCGGCGCCCCAGCGGCCCCCTCTCGCCGATCGGCTGCTCCAGCCGGCCGGCCCACGCCGCCTGCTGGCGACGTCCGTCTTCGTGGACGCCCTCGGCAGCGGGATGTTCATGTCCTCCAGCGTCCTGTACTTCACCCGCGTGGTGCATCTGCCCATGTCCCAGGTGGCGTTCGGGCTGTTCGCCGGAGCGATGGTGGGACTCGCGGCCGGAGTGCTCGGCGGCAAGGTCGCCGACCGCTGGGGGGCACGTGAGACACAGATCGGCGTGATGGTCAGCGGCACCCTGTTCATGGCCTGCTACCTGATGGTCGAGGCCTTCTGGTCGTACGTGCTGGTCTCCATGCTCATCGGCGTCGTGTTCGCGGCGGACAAGTCCAGCAAGGCCCCACTGATCCGCGGCATCGGCGGCGACGACCAGGCCGGCTTCCGCGCCTATCTACGGGCCTCGACCAACCTCGCCGTGGCACTGGGCGCGCTCGCCGCGGGTGTCGCGATCCAGTTCGACACCGCCCCCGCCTATCTGGCGCTGGTCGCCGGTCGGGCCCTGTCGTTCGCCGGGTGCGCGCTGGTCCTGCTGCGTCTGCCCCGGCTGGCCCCCGTGGCCGCACCGGAGCTGAGCGGACGCTGGGAGGCGCTGCGGGACCGCCCGTACCTGGCCGCGACCGTCCTCAACTGCCTCATGTCGCTGCACTTCGCGGTGCCGACCTTCCTGCTCCCGCTGTGGGTCATCGATCACACCGACGCACCGCGCTGGATGGTCTCCGGCGTACTCATCCTCAACACCGTGCTCGTCATCACCCTCCAGGTGGTGGTCAGCAAGAACGTCGACAACACGGCGGCGGCCGGCCGGAGCATGCGCTGGGCGGGCATCGCCGTCGCGGCCGGGCTGCTGCTGATGCTCGCCGCGGGCAAGCCGTCCGCCTGGGTGTCCGTCGCGCTGCTGGTGACGGCCACGGCCGTCTACACCCTCGGCGAACTGTGGCACTCCGCCGCGGCGATGGAGTACTCCTACGGTCTCGCGGCGCCCCATGCCCAGGGCCAGTACTCCGGTGTCTTCGGCCTGGGCGGCGGAGCCGCCGAGGCCCTCGCGCCGATGGTGCTCGGCTCGCTCGCCCTCGGCCTCGGACAGCCCGGCTGGTATCTGCTCGGCGCGTTCTTCCTCGCCGTCGGCTTCGTCAGCGGCCCGCTCATCCGCTGGGCCGGCCGCACCGCCTCGAAGCCGCCGGTGTCCCCGACGGCCGCCGCCTAGCGGCGGGGCACCGTCCTACCCGTCCCACCCATCCGCATCACCACTCACAGAGGCACAGGAGAACTCCATGTCGGTCGAGACCCTCACCACGGTCGGTCCCGAGCTGCTCGAACTCGTTCCCGGGCTCCAGTTCGATCACGACGAGCTGGCCAAGGCCTACCAGCAGTACATCGAGCGCGTGCCGCTGCCCCCGTCCGGCAAGGAGGAGGAGCGGCTGCGCCGCCTCGGCCTGACCCACCGGGTGGGCGCCGAGGAGCCGTGGCGGGACGCCGGCAACGGCCAGTACAACCAGGAGACGGGCGAGAAGAACTTCGAGGAGTCGGAGTTCTCCGAATTCAACGAGGCGCTCAAGGACACGTACTTCTACGAGATCTACAAGAGCCTGCCGTTCCGTCCCGGCCGGATGCGTCTGGTCACCCTGCACCCGGGCGAGATCTACCACATGCACACCGACCACTCCCGGGTCGCGCACATGGCCATCCAGACGAACGAGGACTGCCGGCTGCTCTTCCGCAGCGGCCACACCTACCACGTGCCCACCGACGGCCGGATCCACATCCTCAACACCAAGCTCCACCACTCCGCCTACAACGCGGGTGGCACGGACCGCGTCCACCTGACGATGACGCTGGCCGACTGACGCCGCGACCCTCCGTGCCGACCGCCACCGAAGGAGTACCCATGTCATCACGGCCCGCCCACCCGGCCGCAGCGGCCGTTTCGGGCAGCGACGGGGGAGAGGAGTTCCGGCAGTGGACCGAACAGGTCCGCGCCGCTCTCACCGAGCGCCCGCTCGGCCTCGGTGGGGACCGACCCGTCCCCACCGGGCCGACGGCCGACGTACGGCTGACCCTGGGCGCCACCCTTCGCACCGCGGTCGGCCGGACCGCGCAGCGGCACGCGGTGAGCCCCCTCGCCGTCGGCCTGTCCGCCCTCGCCCTGACGCTGCTCCGCCACACCGCCACGTACCGGCAGGTGATCGGCACCTCCGACGCCGACGTGCCGGTACTGCTCGATCTGCGGGAGGACATGTCGGCCACCGAACTCCTCTCCGCCACCCACGCGGCCCTCGCGCACTCCCGGAGCCTCGCCCTGGCTCCCGGTGAAGTCCCCTCCGTCCTCCTGGAGTTCAGCCACGGAGTCCAGGGCGGGGAAGCGGCCCCGCTCGCGAGGTCCGCCGCCGGAGACGTCCACATCGCGCTGCTCCACACCCCGGGCGGAGGAGGCGAACTGGCGGCGTCCTTCCCCGCCGAGCGCTACACCGCCCCCCAACTGACCGGATTTCTCGAGCATCTGCGGGCGGCGCTCCTCGCCCTGACCGAGGAGTCCGGGTACGAGACGCCGCTGCGCGAGCTCGTGCTGCTCGACGAGGCCCGGCGCGAGGAACTGCTCGCGCTCGGCCGGGGCCAGGACCTTCCCGACGAAGGCCGGGGGCCGGTCCACACCCGGGTGGCGGGGCTCCGAGCCGAGGACCCGGGTGCCCCCGCCGTGGTCTGCGCGGGCGAGGAGGTGAACCGGGGCGAACTCGACGCCTGGGCCGCGCGGATCGCCGCCGAGCTCCTGGACGCCGGGGTCGGCCGCGGTGACCGGGTGGGCCTTCTGGCGGAACGATCCCTCGCCGCCGTGGCCGCCACCCTCGGCATTCTCCGGGCCGGCGCCGCCTATGCCCCCGTCGACCCGAGCCACCCCGACGAGCGCGTCACCTCGGTCTTCTCCGACGCCGGAGTCTCGGCCGTGGTGGTCACCGGAACGCTGGGCGAGCGCCTGGCAGGATCCGCCGCCACCAGGATCGTACGAGCCGACGAACCGGCCCTCCGGTCGCCCGTGGATACGGGCGACGAGCCGGCGCCGGTCACCGTCGGCCCGGAGGACGCCGCCTACGTCATCTACACCTCCGGCAGCACGGGCCTGCCCAAGGGAGTGCTGGTCGAACACGGCCAGCTCGCGGCATCGACCCTCGCCCGGCGCCAGGTGTACCCCGGCGCACCCGTCTTCCTGCTGCTCTCCCCGCTCGCCTTCGATTCCTCGGCCGCCGGCCTCTGGGGCACCCTGACCGCCGGCGGGCGGCTGGTCGTCGCCGGAGAGGACGAGTACCGCGACCCCGACCAACTGGTACGGCTGATCGAGCGACACCGGGTGACGCACCTGCTGTGCGTCCCCTCCCTGTACGACACGCTGCTCGCCGCCGCGGAACGCGCCGGACTCCACCGGCTGGCTTCCCTGTCGACCGCGATCGTCGCCGGAGAGGCGCTGCCGCAGGCCCTGCTCTCCCGGCACCTGGTGGCGCTGCCCGACACCGCCCTCGTCAACGAGTACGGACCGACCGAGACCACCGTGTGGGCGACCCACCGGCGCAGCGACCTGTCCCGCACCACGGACATCGGCGGCCCCGTCCCCGGCACCCTGCTGTATGTGCTGGACGACGAACGGCGGCTGGTGCCCCGAGGCGTCACCGGCGAGCTGTACATCGGCGGCGCCGGAGTCTCCCGCGGCTACTACGGGCGCCCCGACAGCACCGAACGGTCCTTCCTCGCCGACCCCTTCAGCCAGGACGGCTCCCGGATGTACCGCACGGGCGACCTGGTGCGCTGGAGCGACGGCGGAACGCTGGAGTTCCTCGGGCGGCGCGACAACCAGGTCAAGATCCGCGGCCACCGGGTCGAGCTCGGCGCCGTCGAGACCGCGCTGCGCTCCTGCCCCGGCATCCGGGAGGCCGTGGTCGTCCCGGACACCACCCTGAGCAGCCTGGTCGGCTTCGTCCTGGCCGACGAGGGCACCGACACCGCCCTCACCCGCAAGCAGCTCGCCACCAAGCTGCCGGAGGCCGCGGTCCCCGGCCGGCTACGCGTCCTGGACGCCTTCCCCGTGACCGCCAACGGCAAAGCGGACCGGAAGGCGCTCGCCGAACTGATCGAGAAGCGTGAGCAGATGAACCGGACCGGCACAGAGCCCAGCACCTCCGACGTACCCGGGGACACCCTCGCCCAGGTCACCGCCGCCTGGGCGGAGGTGCTCGACCTGACCGACGTCCCCGCCACGGTCAACTTCTTCGAGCTGGGCGGTCATTCACTGATGATGGTCCGACTCCAGGGGGCGCTGGAGCGCCTGACCGGCGTCCGTCCCTCCCCTCTCGACCTCTACCGCTGCACCACCGTGGAATCCCAGGTGGAGCTCATCCGGTCCGGCGCGTCCTCGGCCCCGTCGGGCAGCGCCCGCGCGGACGGGAGCGCCGAGCGTGTGCGCCGCGCCCGGGCCGCCAGGGCCCGCCGGGCCCGCTCCACGGAGGACGGGCAGGTACCGCGATGAGCTGGCTCTACAGCCGGACTCCACGCCCCGAGGCTCCGTACCGGCTCATCTGCTTCCCCCACGCCGGCGGTTCGGCCCAGTTCTTCGGGGGCTGGGCCGAGGAGCTCCCCGGCCTGGAGGTCCACTCCGTGCAGTACCCGGGCCGGGCGCAGCGCATCGCCGAGCCGCCGCCCGACGATCTGCGCGCGCTCGTCGCCGACATCGCCGAGTCCCTGCGTCCGCTGGACGACAGGCCGCTGGTGTTCTTCGGCCACAGCATGGGCGCGGTCATCGCCTACGAGACGGCCCTGCTGCTCGCGCGGAGCGGTACTCCCATCCTGCGGCTCTTCGCTTCCGGCTGCCGGGCGCCGCACCGTGAGCGCCCCGGTCTGCCGGACGGAGGCGAGTTCACCGAGGACGCCGTGGTGGACGCCATCATGGAACTGGGCGGTGTCGACGCGGAGTTGATGGCCGAGCCGATGCTCCGCGAGCTGGTGCTCCCGTACCTCATCGGCGACCTGCGGATGTTCGAGGCGTACGAGCACCGGGCCACCGACGTGCTCGACTGCCCGGTCACCGCGATCGCCGGGGACGAGGACGAGCATGTCACCGCAGCCGAGGCCGACGCCTGGGCCGTGGTGACGCGCGGTCCGTTCGACCGTCACATGCTTCCCGGAGGGCACTTCTATCTGAGCGACCACCCGCCGTTCGCCCTGATCGAGGGGGCACTCCGCTCGGAGGCGCGCTGACCGGCTCGTCGGTGTGAGCGCCATGGCGGGGTCACCGGGCCCGAGGATCTCGCCCCGGCGGGCGGGCCCGCCCGCCCACGGAACCGGTGCCGAGGCGGGTGCGTGACAGCAGGCGTAGGGGAGCGGACCGACGGGGGAGCCTTCCGGGATGCCTGACGAAAGCACGTTGCTCGAAGCGCGACGCGAGGTCGCCGACCTGCGCGAGCGGGCCCGTTCCGACCCGGAGGGGTATCTCGCCCCGCTCGCGGTGTGCCTGCACGGGCTCGCCTCGATCCTGACCGAGTTTCCCGAACGGCATGGCGAGTCGGCGGAGGTCCTCCTGGAGGCCGTCGACGTCTTCCGGAAGCTCACCGCACGGGATCCCGAGGGCAACACCCCCGGCCTCGCCGCCACGCTGGGCCGCCGCGCCCTCGTCCTCGGCCTGCTCGGCCGCCGGGTGGAGGCGTACCTCATGGCCCGTGAGGCCGCCGACCTGTTCCGCGAACTGGCCGGGCGGGAGCCCGACGTCTTCCTGCCCGACCTTGCCTGGTCGCTCACCAACCTCGGCAACCAGGTCGCGGAGCTGGGGCGCCATCACGAAGGCCTGGACCTGATCCGCGAAGGCGTCGCGATACGGCGCCGGCTGGGCGACCGGGCCGAACTCGCCTCCGCGCTGTCCGAACTGGGCGTCAAGCTCGGCGAGATGGGCCGCCAGGACGAGGCGGTCGGCACCCTCCGCGAGTCCGTCGACCTCTTCCGCGCGTCCGCCGCCACCCGCCCGGGTCCGCCACGGGCAGAGCTGGGCGAGCACTACGCGGCGCTGCTCGCCCTCGTCCACGAACTGTCCCGACTCGGCCGCGAGGCCGAAGCCGCGCCGTACGTGGCGGAGGCCGAGTCCCTGCGCCGGTCCCTCGCCGCGGCCGACTCCGGCCAACTCCGGGTCATGGAGGCGGTGCTGCGCCGGTACGGCTACACGGTGACCCCGGAGGGCGGATTCCGACGCGCGACGCCGACCACGTCGACCTCGTCGACCAGGCCCTCGTCGTCTCAGGCCGGGTCGTATCAGGCCGGGTCGTCCCAGGCCGGGTCGTCCCAGACCACGTCCTCCCAGGCCCCGTCGTCCACTGCCGCTACCGCCCACTCGCCGGTCGACCGTGCTCTCCTCGACCGCGTGCACGCCATGAACGACCAGGCCCTTCGGCTCGTCTCGGCCGGCAACCTGGACCTGGCCGCCGAGACCCTGCGCGACGCCGTCGCCCTGTGCCGTACGCCCGCCACCGCCGACCCCAGGGCGGCCCTGGCACTGGCCCGGTCCCTGCAGAACCTGGCCCTGACCCACGGCTGGCTCGGTCGCAACTCCGACGCCCTCGGATGCGCCGACGAGGCGGTCCACCTCTACCGGCGGCACCTGAAGGTCGCCCCTGACCGCATCCGGCCGGTCCTCGCCGACTCCCTCGACAGCCTCGGCAACAGGTTCGCCTCCCTCGGCCGCCACGCCGACGCACTCGTCCCGGCCGAGGAGTCCGTCGCCCTCTACCGGCAGCTCGCCGACACCGACCCCCACACCCATCTGCCCGGCCTCGCCCGCGCGTTGAACGGTCTCGGCATCCGCCTCGCCGACACCGGCCGCCACGACGACGCCCTGCGCTCCGCGCGGGAGGTCGTGACGATCTACCGCAGGCTGCGCGCGGACGCCCCGGACACGTACCTCTACGGACCGGTCCACGCCCTCTCCAACCTCGCCCTCCGGCTGGCCCGCGCGGACCGCGAGGACGAGGTCCTCGCCCCCACCATGGAGGCCGTCGACCTGCTCTTCGACGCACCGGACCGGCACCACCCGAGCAACGACGTCGCGAGCCTCGCGGAGTCCCTCACCTGGCTCGCCCGGTACCTCAGGAAGCACGGCCACCGCAGCGAGGCCCGCACGGTGAAACGGGCGGCCGCCGCGCTGCGCCGGTGAACGGATGGCCGGAACCCGCCCCCCTGAAGGATAGTGTCGCTATCCTTCAGGGGCTAGGTGGTCACTCAGCCTCCGGGGGATGTCATGCAACGCTGGACCGTACGCCGCGCCGCCACCGCGACCTCCGCCGTCCTCGGCGCGCTCGCGCTGGGCGGATGCTCCTCCACGCCGGAGGCGGAGGTCGGGAAGACGCTCGACGTCGAGGTCGCCAAGGGGTATTCGGCCGACGTGACGGTCCTCGCCGTCGAGGCGGGGAGCGCGCAGGATCTCAGCGAGCTGAAGGACGCGTCCAAGTACGCCGGGCGGACGCCGTACTACCTGCGGTACCGGTACACCAAGACCCAGGAGGGCGCGGCCGACTGGTCGGGGGAGTTCGCGGTCTCCGGTGAGGACGGGCACCTGACCCGGCTGAGTGTGCTGCCGTCCCTCGACGCGACCGGCGACGCCGACGACCCGTTCGACGTCCGCACCTTCGACAAGTGTCGGAGCGTCACCGGCTTCGACGAGCTCCCGAAGGGCGGCAGCGCGGAGGGCTGTCAGATCTACCTCTCCGACACCGGGGGCGGCGCGCCGGAGAAGGTCGAGTGGGTCGACGGCGACGAGACGCTGGCGACCTGGAAGTAGCCGACGCCGTGATCGTGAAGTATCCGACACCCTGACCTTCGGAACCGATTCGTACGACGAGTCCGCCGGGTGACGCCGCGGCGGCCGGCGGGATCTGGGCGTGGACCAGTCGGCGGTCTACGCTGTGCACGACGCGAGGGAAGCGACGATCGACGCCAACTGCCCAGCGGTCACCGGGCGGTCGACGCCTGACGCGCCGCACCCCTCGCGGACGAACCCCCACGCCCCGCACGGCCTCGTTCCGTCCCCGAACGAAGGGTTCCGCAGCATGACGGCAACCGCTCCCTCCGGTAGACCCACGATCTCCGACGGCCGTGTCGAGCTCCCGCCCGACGCGGCCCCGGCCGACCCCCGGTTCGTCAACGACGACCTGCTGCCCGTCCCGGTCGAGCGGCGCCGCTGGACCACGTACAACTTCGCCGCGCTCTGGGTCGGAATGGCCCACAACATCCCCTCCTGGCTGCTCGCCTCCGGCCTCGTCGCCCTCGGCATGGACTGGAAACAGGCTGTCCTCACCATCGCGCTGGCCAACGTCATCGTGCTCCTGCCGATGCTCCTGACCGGGCACGCGGGACCCAAGTACGGCATCCCGTTCCCGGTCCTCGCCCGCGCATCCTTCGGCCTGCGCGGGGCCAACCTGCCCGCGCTCATCCGCGCCGGCGTCGCCTGTGCCTGGTTCGGAATCCAGACCTGGATCGGCGGGCAGGGCATCTTCATCCTGCTCGACAAGGTCTTCGGCGGCTGGGCGGAGGCGGCGCGGGTCGGCGGCCAGCCGTGGACGCTCTGGCTCTGCTTCGTCCTCTTCTGGATCCTCGAACTCGCCATCATCTACCGGGGGATGGAGGCGCTGCGCCGCTTCGAGAACTGGGCCGCGCCCTTCGTCATCGTCGGTGCGCTGGTGCTGCTGGTCTGGATCGCCGTCAAGGCGGGCGGTCTCGGGCCGCTGCTCGACCAGCCCTCGAAGCTGGGCTGGGGAGCCGACTTCTGGCCGGTCTTCTTCCCCTCGCTCATGGGGATGATCGCCTTCTGGTCGACGTTGTCGCTGAACATCCCGGACTTCACCCGCTTCGGGGCGGGCCAGCAGGCGCAGATCTGGGGGCAGACCCTGGGGTTGCCGACGACGATGACGTTGTTCGCGCTGCTCTCCGTCCTCGTCACCTCCGGCTCGCAGGCGGTGTACGGCGCGCCCGTCTGGGACCCGGTCGCGCTCGCCGCGAAGACGGACAACGTCTTCGGGCTGCTCTTCGCCCTGGTGACCGTGCTCGTCGCCACGATCTCGGTGAACATCGCGGCGAACGTGGTCTCACCGGCGTACGACCTCGCCAACCTCGCGCCGAAGCTCGTCGACTTCCGTACGGGCGCGCTGATCACGGGCGTCGTGGGCGTGCTGATCATGCCGTGGAAGCTGACCGAGACCCCCGAGCTGTACATCTTCACCTGGCTCGGACTGGTCGGCGGTCTCCTCGGGACGGTGGCCGGCATCCTCATCGCCGACTACTGGATCGTCCGCCGGACCGTCCTCGACCTCGCCGGCCTCTACCGGCAGGACGGACCGTACTGGTACGCGGGCGGCTGGAACCCGGCCGCCGTCCTGGCCTTCGCCGTGGGCGGCGTCCTGGCGATCGGCGGCTCGCACTCGGCCCCCGGCAAGGGACCCTTCCCGGAGGACGGGCTCATCCCCTTCCTGAAGCCGCTCGCCGACTACGGCTGGGCCGTGGGCCTCGCCGCCGCGCTGCTGCTCTACACGGCCCTCATGGCAGGGCGACGGAAGGATGATGACAGGGAAGTTACGCTCCAGTAGGGTTCCGGCAGCCGACGAGACGAGGGGGCTGCCGTGACCACGGTCGACTACACCGGACTGGCCGAACAGGCACGGCAGTTGAGGGATGGCACGGTCACCTCGACGGCCCTCGTCCAGGCCGCGCTCGACCGGATCGAGGCCACGCAGCCCACCCTCAACGCCTTCCGCTGCACCCGCCCGGAGGCCGCCCTCGCCGAGGCGGAGGCGGCCGACCGGAGGCTCGAGGCGGGGGAGAGGCTGCCGCTGCTCGGCGTCCCGATCGCCGTCAAGGACGACACCGACGTCGCCGGACTACCCACGCGGTTCGGCTGCGCCGGCGACATCCCCGACGCGGCCGAGGACGGCGAGGCCGTGCGACGGCTGCGGGCCGCCGGGGCGGTGATCGTCGGGAAGACCAACTCCTGCGAACTGGGACAGTGGCCCTTCACCGAAGGCCCCGCCTTCGGTGCCACCCGCAACCCGTGGAACACCGGCCACACCCCCGGAGGATCCTCCGGGGGCTCGGCGGCGGCCGTCGCCGCCGGACTCGTGCCCGCCGCGCTCGGCTCCGACGGCGCCGGCTCCATCCGCATACCGGCCGCCTGGACCCATCTCGTCGGCATCAAACCGCAGCGCGGCCGGGTCTCCGTCCACCCGTACGACGACTGCTTCCAGGGCCTCACCGTCAACGGCCCGCTCGCCCGGACCGTCGGCGACGCCGCCCTGCTCCTCGACGCGGTCGCCGGACCGCATCCCGGCGACCGCTTCCAGCCGACCGCCGTCGAGGCCTCGGCCGCGGCCCGCCGGGAGCCCGGCCGGCTGCGGATCGCGCTCGCCTGGCGAGCGCCGTTCACCGCCACGTACAACCCCCTCGACGCAGGTGTACGGCGGGCCGTCGCCGATCTCGCCGAAGCGCTCGCGGGGCTCGGCCACACGGTGGAGGAGGCGCGTCCGCGCTACGGGCTGATCGGGCTGAGCTTCCTGCCGCGCGCGACCGCCGGGATCGCCGAGTACGCCGACCGGCACCCCCAGCCCGCGGTGCTCGACCCGCGCACCCGCGGCGCCGCCCGCAACGGCCGCCGTCTCGGCGGCCGGGCCCTGCGCGCCGCCCGCGCCCGCGAGACCCACCAGCACCGCAGGATCGGCGCGCTCTTCGACTCGTACGACGTCCTCCTCGCCCCGACGACGGCCGCGCCCCCGCCCCGGATCGGCACCTTCGACGCGATGCCGGCCTGGCGCACCGACCTGACCATGGCGTCCGCCTGCCCCTACGCCTGGCCGTGGAACGTCCTCGGCTGGCCCGGGGTGAACGTCCCCGCGGGTTTCACGCCCGACGGCCTCCCGGTCGGCGCGCAGCTCCTCGGCCCGGCGGGCAGCGAACCGCTGCTGATCTCGCTCGCGGCCCAACTGGAGGACGACCAGAAGTGGTTCGCCCACCGCCCGCCGGAGCCGGTTCGGCCGTTCTAGCGGTCGGCGTCCGGGGCCCAGCCGGGGACGTGCTCGGCGGCGGCCGCCTCCCAGGCCGGTACGCCGCCGGGCAGGGGCCATGCCCGGGTGATGTCGGGGGCTGCGACGATGCTCCGCAGGGTCTCCGCCAGTCGGCGCGCCTCGGCGGACGCGCGCACGGTCGCCAAGGGGCCGTCGAGCGCGGCGACCGTCTTCTCGTACTCCAGGACCGGCCGTTCGGCACACAGGGCGATCCAGTCCTCGTCCACGGCCCGCGACAGGATCAGGAGGCGCGGCCGGTCTCCCTCGGCGAGTGCGGCGGTCAGCCGGTCGTGACCGTCGAGGACCACCGGGGAGTTGAGGCCGCTGATCCACCAGACAAGGACCGGCGGCAGGACGCCGTCGCGGTACTGGCGGCGGTACGCCTTCACGCGCGGCGCCTCCGGATGTGACAGCGTCCGCAGCGGCAGGAGATCGCGCGCGTCCTCCTCCGGATCGCCGTAGCCGAACCAGGTGAGATGGCCCCGATCGGGGTCGTGGGACAGCAACTTGGGCCAGTTGACGTCCGCGAACCACCCCGAGAGTCCGGGAGCGAGGTTCCAATCGCCTTCATGGAGCGGGCTGTTGGCGGTCGAGCGCAGTGCTGCCTCGGCGTGTGCCGCCCAGCGCTCCGTCCACTCCTCCGATCCCGGTTCGGCGAACTCGGCGAAGGTGCGGGCCTGTTCGGCCCGGAGCGGGGCGAACGGGGAGGCGTACCGTCCGGTCCTGGCGTAGTGCAAGCCCCGGTGGGTCGCACGCTGCCGTGCGAAGAGCACGGGAACCCCGTCCTGCACCAGCATCAGCCGCCGCCCGTCGGCGCACTCCATCCGCAGACCCGGCTTCACCGGCCGTTCGACACGCATCCGGCGACCCTACGGCACCCGGGCCGTCCACTCCTTCGTCGCGAACTTCGCCGCCGCCAGCTCCTCGGCCCGGGCCGACTCCTCCTCCGTGACGCGGCCCTCCGACAGGCCGTACCGGTCGCGGAAGGAGCCGATCATGCGCTCGATCACCGCCTCGCGCGGCAGGCCCGTCTGACGGCGCAGCGGATCCACCCGCTTCTTCGCGCTTTTCGTGCCCTTGTCGGAGAGCTTCTCGCGGCCGATCCGCAGCACGTCCGTCATCTTGTCGGCGTCGATGTCGTACGCCATCGTCACGTGGTGCAGGACCGCGCCCTCGCCCGCCACCATCCGCTTCTGGGCCGCGCCCGCGATCTTCCCGGCGTCCGTCGCGATGTCGTTCAGCGGCTGGTACCAGGCCTTGACGCCCATGTCGCCGAGCGCGCCGAGGACCCAGTCGTCGAGGTAGGCGTAGCTGTCGGTGAAGGACAACCCCTGGACCAGGGCGTCGGGGACGGAGAGCGAGTACGTGATGGTGTTGCCCGGTTCGATGAACATGGCGCCGCCGCCGCTGATCCGACGGACCACCTCGAAGCCGTGCCGCTCGGCCGCCTCGGGGTCCACCTCGTTGCGCAGCGACTGGAAGCTGCCGATCACGACGGCCGGCGCGCCCCACTCCCAGACCCGCAGGGTCGGCGGGCGGCGGCCGGAGGCGACCTCGGCGGTGAGGACCTCGTCCAGGGCCATGTGCAGGACGGGGGACTGCGGCGGCTCGTGGATCAGCTGCCAGTCGTAGTCGGTCCAGTCCGTCGCGTGGGCGAGGGCCCGGCGGACCGCGACCCCGATGCCCTCCGTGGTGAGCCCGTACATCTCCGTGCCCGGCGGCAGCGCCGCGTCGATCCGGGCCGCGAGCCCCGATGCGTCGGCGTCGACGGGGGCACCCTCGAGGGCGCGGTCGATGGCGAGGATCGCCTCGTCCGGCTCCAGGAAGAAGTCGCCCGCGACCCGGACGTCCGCGAGGACTCCTTCGCGCGTCTCCAGGTCGACGACCACGAGCTTTCCGCCGGGAACCTTGTACTCGCCGTGCACGGACCCTCCCTCTCCCCGTGTTCCCCGTAAGGGGTGAACCGGTCCAAAGCGTACTCCGTGGGGAAACGGAGGGTTAAGGGACGGTCTCCCGGAATGTCAGCCCACCGTGCTTAGCTGGACACATGATCGAAGACTTCCTTGACCACGTCCTCGCCGGCGATACGACCGAGGTGGAGGAGGCGATCCGCAAGGCGGCCGCCGCCGAGATCACGCCGCGCTTCCGGCAGCTCGCCGCGCACGAGATCGTCGAGAAGAACGGGCCGCACGACCTGGTGACGGTCGCCGACCGGGCCGCGGAGGCCCATCTGACCGAGTCGCTCACGACGCTGCTGCCCGGGTCCGTGGTCGTCGGCGAGGAGGCCGTCCACGCCGACCCCGCGGTCTACGACGCGCTCCAGGGCGACGCCCCGGTGTGGATCGTCGACCCCGTCGACGGCACCCGCCAGTTCGTGCGCGGAGAGCCCGGCTTCTGCACCCTCGTCGCCCTCGCGCTCCGCGGCGAGCTCCTCGCCTCCTGGACGTACGCACCGGCCCTCGACGAGATGGCGGTTGCGGTGCGGGGCCGCGGGGCCACGCTCAACGGAGCGCCGATACGGTCCGGCTCGCCGACGCCCAGCGCGGTCCTGGAGGTCGCCACCTCCCACCCCGACTACACGACCGAGGACCAGAAGCGGGCCCTGCTCGGACTGGACGTCGAGGGTGTCCGCCCGCGCCCCTGCGGCTCCGCCGGACTCGAGTACCTTGCGGTGGCCCGGGGCGACCTCGACGCCACCGCCTTCTCCTGGGAGTACGCCTGGGACCACGCCGCCGGGCTGCTCCTGGTGGTCGAGGCGGGCGGCGCGCACACGACGCTCGCCGGCGAGCCGTTCCGTATCACCGGCGGCAACGCGCTGCCCTTCACGGCGGCACGCGATGCGGCCACCGCCGACCGGATCCGGACACTGCTGCGGGGCCGGTGAAGGCCGCCGGAGCCCAGGAATATCCTGGGAGCCTTGGCCATCGGCTGACGAAGGAGTCCGAAGGTGCCGTCGATGCTCGATGCAGTCGTCGTGGGGGCGGGACCCAACGGGCTGACCGCTGCGGTGGAACTCGCCCGACGGGGCTTCTCCGTGGCCGTGTTCGAGGCCAGATCCACCGTGGGCGGAGGCGCCAGGACCGAGGGGCTGACGCTCCCCGGCTTCCTGCACGACCCCTGTTCGGCCGTGCACCCGCTGGGTGTCGGCTCGCCCGTCTTCAAGACGATGCCGCTCGACCGGTACGGCCTGGAGTGGCTGCACCCCCGACTGCCCATGGCGCACCCCTGGGACGACGGCACCGCCGCCGTGCTCTCCCGCTCCGTCGCCGAGACCGCCGCCTCCTTCGGGCCCCGTGACGCCGGCACGTACCGCCGGCTCGTCGCCCCCTACCTCGGCAAGTGGGACACCCTGGCACGGGACTTCATGTCCCTGCCGCTCACCGCGCTGCCCCGGGACCCGGTCACGCTCGCCCGGTTCGGCATCGACGGCCTGCGGCCCTCGACCTGGTTCATGCGCCGCTTCAAGGACGAGAAGGCGCGGGCCCTGTTCGCCGGGCTCGTCGGTCATGTCATCGCCCCGCTGGGCGGGTTCGCCACCACGGCGGTCGGCCTCGTCTTCGCGTTGGCCGCGCACGAGGGCGGCTGGCCGATGCCGCGCGGCGGCTCCCAGGCCATCTCGGACGCCCTCACCGCGTATCTGAAGGACCTGGGCGGCGCCGTCCACACCGACTACGAGGTGAAGCGGCTCGACGACCTGCCGCCCGCCCGCGCGTACGTCTTCGACACCTCGCCCACCGCCCTCGCCCGCATCGCCGGCTTCGGCGGCTACTACGACCACTACCGCTATGGGGCGAGCGTCTTCAAGATCGACTACGCGCTCGACGGCCCCGTGCCGTGGACGGCGGAGGCGCCCCGCCACGCGGGCACCGTCCAGATCGGTCCGACCAGCGGCGAGATCGGCGCCGCCCTGAACGAGGCGTCCTCCGGCACGGCCCCCCGTACGCCCTTCCTCATCACCGCCCAGCCCAGCCTCGTCGACCCCGGCCGCGCCCCCGAGGGCAAACACGCCTTCTGGGCCTACGGCCATGTGCCGAACGGCTGGGAGGGCGACCTCACCGACGCCGTGGAGCGCCAGATCGAGCGCTTCGCCCCCGGCTTCCGCGACCTGGTCCTGGCCCGCGCCACCGCGGGCCCGCCCGAACTCGCCGCCCGCAACGCCAACTACGTGGGCGGCGACATCGCCTGCGGCGCGGCCCGCGGGCTCCAACTGCTGCTGCGCCCCAAGCTGTCGCTGCGTCCGTACGCCACCCCGCACCCCGCGGTCTTCCTCTGCTCCTCCGCGACCCCGCCGGGCCCGGGCGTGCACGGCATGTCCGGCCACAACGCGGCCAAGGCGGTGTGGCGCCGCCTGCGCGCGGCGGCGCGATGATGGTCACATGAGTACGCGACCGGCCCTCGTCCTCGTCCGGGGTGACATCACCGAGCAGCACGTCGACGCCGTCGTCAACGCCGCGAACTCCTCCCTCCTGGGCGGAGGCGGCGTCGACGGCGCCATCCACCGCCGCGGCGGGCCCGCCATCCTGGAGGAGTGCCGCAAGCTCCGCGCCGGGCACTACGGCCGGGGCCTGCCCACCGGCCGCGCCGTCGCCACCACGGCGGGCCTGCTCGACGCCCGCTGGGTGATCCACACCGTCGGCCCCGTCTGGACCCGGGACGAGGACCGTTCGGAGACGCTGGCCTCCTGCTACCGGGAGTCGCTCCGGGTGGCGGACGAGCTGGGCGCCCGTACCGTCGCCTTCCCGGCCATCTCCACCGGCATCTACGGCTGGCCGATGGACGACGGCGCCCGCATCGCGATCGAGACGGTGCGTGCCGCCGCCACGTCGGTGGAAGAGGTGCGGTTCGTCCTCTTCGACGATCATGCGTACCGGGAGTTCG
This sequence comes from Streptomyces sp. NPDC059875, assembly GCF_042731085.1. Taxonomy (NCBI): domain Bacteria; kingdom Bacillati; phylum Actinomycetota; class Actinomycetes; order Kitasatosporales; family Streptomycetaceae; genus Streptomyces; species Streptomyces sp. NPDC059875. The sequence continues at coordinate 29,099 of NZ_JBHWJZ010000011.1, read as the reverse complement.
CCGAGCAGATGCGCACGGACGAGTAGCACCCGAACGCCGTCCACGGCCGCCTCAGTGGCCCCGGCACCTCACCTGAGGGAGGCGCCGGGACGCGGGTAGACCCTGGACTGCTTCACGCTGCCGTAGGCGAAGCTGGACTCGATCGACGCGATGCCGGGGATGGCGTGGATCCGGTTGCGCACCAGGGATTCGTACGCCTCCAGGCTCTCGATCACGACCCTGAGCAGGTAGTCGCTGCTGCCCGCCATCAGATAGCAGTCCTGGATGTGCTCGATCCCGTGGATGTGCTCCTCGAACACGTTGACGGCATCGGCGGTGTGGCGTTCCAGCCGGATCCGTACGAAGACGGTGATGGGCAGGCCGTAGGTGACCTGGTCCACCATCGCCGTGTAGCCGCGGATCAGACCCGCCTCCTCCAGGCGGCGCACCCGGCGCAGACAGGGCGAGGGGGACAGCCTGATCCGGTCGGCGAGGTCCTGGTTGGACAGCCGTCCGTCCGCCTGCAACTCGTGGATGATCTGGAAGTCCACAGCGTCCAACGTCACTCCTTGGCAGATTCTGCCCTCACGCTAGGGCAGGAGGGCAGAACTGGCAATCGGCTGCCCCGTCGAAAGCTCTAGCGTTGCTTCAGGCAGCGGTTGCGAGCGGGAGGACTCTTCGGTGGGTGGGATACGTACGGCGGGGGCACCCCCGGCAGGGCCGGCGCGCAGCGTCGGCCAGGGCCGGTCGGGAACGCTCTCGCCGCAGACCGTGGGCCTTGTCGCCCTGCTGCTCACCGTGGCCATCTGGGCCGCGTTCGCCCTCAGTGCCCGCGCCCTGAGCGCCTCCACGCTGCTGCCCGCCGACGCCGCCCTGCTGCGCTTCGGTGTGCCCCTCGTGGTCCTCGCGCCCGCCCTCTGGCGGCGCAGGCGCCGGCTGGCCGCGGTGCGGCCGGGCCCCGCGGTCAAGATCATCTGCGGTGCGGGGGTCCCGTTCTTCCTCGCCGCCATGTACGGCGGGTCGCTGACCTCGGCCGCGTTCGTCGGGGCGATCGTCCCCGGCATGGTCCCGCTGTTCGTCTCCGCCCTCATGGTCGCGGGCGGCAAGAGCGCCCCGCGTGGCACGCAGTCCGCCGGTCTCGCGCTGATCGTGGCCGGCGTCGTCGCACTGGTCTGGCACCACACCGCCGCACTGGACGCGGACGCCCTGCTCGGTACGGGAACGCTGCTCGTCGCCAGTGGACTGTGGGCGCTGTACACCGTGGGGCTGCGCGAGGTGGACCTCGACCCCATCGGTTCCATCGGCCTGCTCTGCCTGCCCTCCTTCGCCGTCATCGCGCTCCTGAGCCTGACCGGGGTCCTGCCCACCGGGCTCGCCCACGCGGCCGGCGGCGACATCGCGCTGTTCCTCGTCGTCCAGGGCCTGGGCGTCGGCCTGTGCGCCGGGCTGCTGTACGCGTTCGCCATCCGCCGCCTCGGCCCGGAGCGCAGCTCGGTCGTCGGCAGCCTCAGTCCGGTCGCCGTCGTCCTCCTCGCCATCCCGCTCCTCGACGAGTCGCCGACCCTCTCCGTCCTGGTCGGCGTCCCCCTCATCACCCTCGGCGTCGCGCTCGCGAACCGGCGCCCCCGATCCAAGGTCTCCGCCCATGCTTGAGCTTCTTCCCGCCCCGCCCGTGGACCCGCTGTGGGACCTGGCCGCCGAATTCGCCGCCGATCCGCGCCCCGAGCGCCTCGACCTCGTCCTCGGCGTCTACCGCGACCACACCGGGGTCACCCCCGTCATGGCGGCGGTCAAGGAGGCCGAGATACGCCTGGCGGAGCGCTCCGTCTCCAAGGAGTACCGCGGGCTCTCCGGCAACACCGCCTTCAACCACGCCATGCTGTCCATGGTCCTCGGCGCCGAGGACCTGACCGCTCGGGCGACGGCCGTGCAGACCGTGGCGGGCACCGGCGCGCTGCGTCTGCTCGCCGATCTCGTCAGCCGGACCCGCCCCGGCACCACGGTGTGGATCAGCGACCCCGCGTACGTCAATCACCGCCCGATCCTGGAGGGCGCCGGGCTCGTCGTCCGTACGTACGGGCACGCCGCCTCCATGCTCGACGACCTGAGCGCCGCCCGACGGGACGACGTCGTCCTGCTCCAGGGCTGCTGCCACAACCCCACGGGAGTCGACCCCTCCTTCGGGGAGTGGGAGGAGCTGGCCGCACTCGCCGCGGCCAACGGCTGGGTCCCCTTCGTCGACCTGGCCTACCACGGGCTCGGCGACGGCCTCGCCGCCGACCTGCGGGCAACCCGGATGCTGGCCGAGCGGCTGCCCGAGGTACTGATCGCCGTCAGCTGCTCCAAGAACTTCGGCCTCTACAGCGACCGCACCGGGTGCGCCATGGTCGTGGGATCGTCGGCGAAGGCGCTGCGGCACGTCGAGACGGCACTCCAGAACGCTGCGCGCGTGATGTACTCCATGCCGCCCGAGCACGGCGCCGCCGTCGTCGCCACCGTCCTCGAGGACGACCGGCTCCGGGCCGACTGGCTCGCCGAACTCGATGCGATGCGCCACCGGATCACGGCCAACCGCGCGGACCTCGTCGCCCACCTGGACGCCCTCGGGCGGGCGGACGTGGCGGCCTCGCTCCGGCGCCAGAAGGGCATGTTCTCCATGCTGCCGCTGACGTCGGACCAGATGCGCCGGATGCGCAGACAGTCCGGCATCTACGGCACCGCCTCGGGCCGCATCAACATCGCGGGCGTCTCCGCGCACCGCATCCCGTACCTGGCGCAGGGCATCGCCACCGCTCTGGAGACGCCCCGCGCCGTGTCGTCGGTCTGACCCCGGCTACGCCTCCGGGGGCGCCGGGCGGCACAGCAGGGCGGCCGGGGAGGGCCGGGCGCCGAACCGGGTGGTGAAGGCGATGCCGGCCGCGTACTCGGTGGGCAGGCACTGGCCCTTGTAGTGGCCGTTCGCGTAGTCGCCGCCGGGGGCGCCAGCCGGGCGATTGTCGCCACGGTCGAACCACACCGTGCGGCCCCCGCTCGTCGGGAGCGCCGTGCGGGCCGGGGCGCACAGGGCGGCGGAGACCCGCTCCCCGCGCACGCTGGAGCCGATGAGGAACTGACCCGCCGGGCACTGGAACTTGGAGTAGCCGCCGGCCCAGTCGCCGCCCGCCGGGACGTGCGACTCGTCGCGGACGACGGAGTGCCCGCCGGTGGAGGACCGCAGGGCAGAACTCGCGCACAGGCCGCGGCCGCCGGTGTGGCTGAGCCCGGCCAGCCGGGCGCCGTCCGGGCACACGGCCTTGCGGGCACCGCTGTCCCAGTCCCCGCCCGCCCGGACGAGCAGCGAGGCGTTGTGGTCGCGGTGGTCGGTCGTCAGCTGGTACCAGGCGGGGACGGCCGGCACGGGCCCGGTGCGGCCGGGGGATTCGGTCAGCCCGGTCCACAGCGGGGTGCGCCAGTCGCCCGCGTCCAGGACACCGGTCCGCCGGCCCTCGGAGTCGTACCGCAGCAGCGCCCAACTATCCCCGCCACCAGCGCTGTTGCTCCAGCCGACCAGCGGCCAGTACGCGTAGTCCACGTCGGCGTCGTCGAGCAGCTCGGTCAGATTGCGGAACCAGTCGCGGGGACGGCTGTTCTGCTCGTCGGCCCCGATGCCGAACTCGCTGATCCAGACCGGGGCGGTGAAGTGCCGGCCGGTCTCCGCGGAGACGTAGAGCGCCTGGTCGTGGACGACCTGGCGCAGCTGCTCGCGGGTGAGGTCCTGGTAGCGCGGGTCGCTGGTCTCTCCCATGCCGGTGGCGCCGCTGTGGTTCGGGCCGGTGTAGCCGTAGAAGTGGGCCGAGTAGACGAGCTTGTTCGACACCACCAGGGTGTGCGAGAGGGTACGGACCGGGGTGAGGGTGGGGCGGCCGTGGGTGAAGCCGTCCACGGGAATGCCCTGCCAGTTGATGCCCTCGACGATGACGAGCAGATCCGGGTTGGCCTCGGCCAGGATGCGGTCGGCGGCCTCCTGGGCGGCGGCGTGCCAGTCGTGGTTGTCGCCGAGACCCCAGTTGGGGTCGTCCCAGACGTCACGGCGGACCTCGTTGTACAGGTCGGCGCCGACCACGCGCGGGTTGGCGCGGTAGCGCTTCGCCATGAACACCCAGTCGTCGGCCCATCGGGCGGTGGACTGCCCGCTGCTGTTCCAGCGCTCGTTGCCGTCCAGTCCGCAGCACCAACGGGTGGTCACGGTGTGGTTGTTGAGGACGACGGCGAATCCGTCGGCGGTGAGGGCGGCGACGACGGCGTCGAAGACCTGGAGCGGGGTCTTGCCGCGCAGCGCCGGATTGGCAGCGACCGCCGCGTCGGGCACGGGAGCCGTGGTGCGCAGCATCTCGTTGGAGAACGGCAGCCGGATGCTGTTCAGGCCGAGGGCGCGGAAGTCGGCGAGGAGCGCCGGAAGCGGCGTGCGGTCCAGGCCGATCGGGATCCCGTGGGAGGGCTGCCCGGCGTGGTGGTTGGCCGGGTCCGCGATGTCGCCCGAGCCGTTCCAGGAGCCCTGGGCGCCGTCCCAGTTGGCGGAGCGCAGCCGGAAGCGGTCGCCGTGGGCGTCGACGATGTACCGGCCGCGGGTGGACAGCGGCGGGGTCCAGTCGGGGGCGGCGGTCGCCACGGGTGCCTCGGGGAGCGGACCGGGCTGCGCCGCGGCCGATCCCGGCAGGGCCGGCACCAGCAAGGCGCCCACCAGAAGGGCGCCTCGGACTACGCATAACAAGCTCTGCATCTCGTACCTGCCAGGACGGTGGGGAGTGGGCGGCGCCAAGTTACCGGCGGGTCGGTACGAGTGGAACCCCTCCGAACGACGCGGGGGCGACCGCTACCAGGCGCGCGCGAAGCCCAGCGCGTCGAGGCGGGGTGCGGTGGTGGGGAGATCCCCGGGCCGTAGGCGCCCCCACCGTACGGAGTGGTGCCACAGCGCCCCGCATCCACGGCTCGGATAGGGTGATCGGGTAGGAACACACCCCCCGGGGTTAGGTCGAAGCGTTGGACACTACTCAGTCGCCGAGTGAGACGCCGGAGCGGCCGCCGGCGGCCATCGGTTACGCCGGTGTCCTGCGCGAACTCCTCCCGATCGCGCTGTGGCGGGAGGACGCCGACGGGCGCGTCGTCGAGTGGTCGCTGGCCGCCCAGGACCTGCTCGGATACCGCCCCGAAGACGTGCTGGGACGCCACGCGTCACCCATTCTGGTCCCCGACACCAACCGGGAACTCGCCGACCAGCTGACCGTCCGCGTCCAGGCCGGCGAGACCGTCGTCGGCACCCTGCCCGTACGGCACCGCGACGGCCACCAGGTCACCATGGAGATGTGGATCGTCCCCGACGCCGACCCCCAGGGGCGGCCGGGCGCCATGCTCATCGCCGTGGAGACCTCCGAGGTCCTGCGGATGCGGGACTCGCTCGCCGCCCTCCAGAGCCTCTTCACCCAGTCGCCCATCGGCCTGGCCACCCTCGGCCCCGACCTGCGGTTCCTCCGGGTCAACGACGCCCTCGCCCGGATGAACGGGGTCTCCGCCGCCGAGCACCTGGGCAGGCGGCTGACCGAGGTGGTGCCCGGGGTCAACGCCGTGGCCCTGGAGGCCACGATGCGGCAGGTCCTCGAACGTGGCGAGGCCGTCGTCGACGTGCGCCGCACCGGCCGGACCCCGGCCGACCCCGACCACGACCGGACCTGGTCCTGCTCGTACGCCCCGCTGCTCGACGGCTCGGGCCGCCGCCTCGGCCTGATCGCCTCCCTCATCGACATCACCGAGGGCCAGCGGGCGCTCGTCGAGGCCGAACGGGCCCGGCGCCGCTTCGCCCTGCTCGCGGAGGCGGGCACCCGGATCGGCACCACCCTCGACCTGCACCAGACCGCCGAGGAGATCGTCCAGGTCCTCGTGCCGCAGCTCGCCGACTCGGCCGACGTACAGCTGCTCGAATCCGTGCTCGAACCCGACGAGGCGGGCGCCTCCACCCACGGCCTGCTGCGCCGCCTCGCGGCCGTCTTCCCCGACCCGACCGCGCCCACCGCGATGCTCAGCCGCGGCCAGACCTTCCAGATCCCGCTCGGCACGGTGTACGAGCAGGTCATCACCGACGCCCGGCCGATGAACCTCTACCACTCCGACCTCCCGGCGCTCTTCCCCGACCCCCGCACCGAACCCCTGCGGGCCTACTTCGAGGCCAACATCGGCTCGGCGCGCATCGTCCCGCTCGTCGCCCGCGGCAAGGTGCTCGGAGGCGTCAGCGTGACCCGGCTCAACGAGCGCGAACCCTTCGACGAGCAGGACTGCGTCCTCATCGACGAACTCGTCGCCCGCGCCGCCCTGAACATCGACAACGCCCGCATGTACACCACCCAGCGCGAGGCCGCCCTCACCCTCCAGCGCAGCCTCACCAACAGCGCCCTGCCCAAGGTCGACGGCCTGGAGCTCACCGGCCGCTACCTCCCCGCGAGCGACCACGACGTGGGCGGCGACTGGTTCGACGTCATCGCCCTGCCCGAGGGCCGGACGGGCCTCGTCATCGGCGACGTCATGGGCCACGGCATCCACGCGGCGGCCGTCATGGGCCAGCTCCGTACGGCCGTACGCACCCTCGCCCGGCACGGAGTGCCGCCCGCGCAGCTGCTCCGCTCCCTCGACGCCGTCGTCGCCGACGTGGGCGAGGACGAGATGGCGACCTGTGTCTACGCCGTCCACGACCCCGCGACCGGCGGAGTCGTCATCGCCCGGGCCGGACACCCGCCACCGGCCGTGGCCACGGCGGACGGCGCGATCACCTTCCTGGAGGGCCCGCCCGGCACCCCGCTCGGCACCGGCGGCCTGGACTTCCGGACCGAGGAGCTGCGGCTGCCGCCGGGGAGCCTGCTGGTGCTGTACACCGACGGCCTCATCGAGGCACGGGACCGGGACCTCGACGAGGGCATGGACCAGCTCGCCCAGGCGCTCCTGCACATCGAACGGCCGCTCAGTCAGCTCTGCGACGACATCCTCGAACAGCTGCTGCCCTGCGCCCCGCCGGACGACGTGGCGGTGCTCCTGGCCCGTACCCCGCTGAGGTGACGGCTCACCAGGCCAGGTCCTCCAGCGCGTCGAGATCCGGCACCGCGAGCGCCGGCAGCTCCGAGCCGCGTGTGGTCAGCGGCAGTTCGGCCCAGATGACCTTCCCGCGCTCGGTGTAGCGGGTGCCCCAGCGCTCGGCGAACTGGGCGACCAGGAACAGCCCGCGGCCGCCTTCGTCGGTGGTGGCCGCGTAGCGCAGATGCGGGGCGGTACTGCTGCCGTCGGAGACCTCGCAGATCAGGCGGCGGTCGCGGAGCAGCCGGACCCGGATGGGCTCGGCGCCGTACCGGATGGCGTTGGTGATGAGCTCGCTGAGGATGAGTTCGGCGGTGAACGCGATGGCGTCCAACTCCCAGGCGTCCAGCTGCGCGGCGCCCGCGTTGCGGATCCGGGAGACCTCGGCCGGGTCGGCGGGGACGTCCCACTCCGCGATCCGGTCGGCCTCCAGCCGCCGGGTGTCGGCCACGAGCAGGGCGATGTCGTCGTCCGGCGCCGGCACCAGCAGGGCGGTCAGGACATCGGCGCAGGCCTGCTCCGGGCTGCGGCCGGTCGTGCCCAGCGCCTCCCGCAGCAGCCCCAGACCCGTGTCGAAGTCCCGGTCGCGGTCCTCCAGGAGACCGTCCGTGAAGAGCACCAGCCGACTCCCTTCCGGCAGCTGCAGCTCGGTCGTCTCGAACGGCATCCCGCCCACACCCAGCGGCAACCCGGCCGGCACCTCGGGGAACTCCACCCGGCCGTCGGTGTGCACGAGCGCGGGCCCGGGATGCCCGGCCCGGGCGATGGTGCAGCGCCCGCTCGCGGGGTCGTAGACCACGTACAGGCAGGTGGCACCGGTCATCCGGTCGCTGCCCTCGTCACCTTCGTCGTCGCTCTCGTCGTCGTCGCCGCCCGCACCGGCCCCGCCCCCGACGTCGCCGGTGTCGGGCCGGTCGATGCGGTCGATCAACTCGTCGAGGTGGCCCAGGAGCTCGTCGGGCGGCAGGTCCAGGGTGGAGAAGTTGTGCACCGCCGTACGCAGCCGGCCCATCGTCGCCGCGGCGTGCAGACCGTGCCCGACGACATCGCCGACGACCAGCGCCACCCGGGCCCCCGGCAGCGGGATCACGTCGAACCAGTCGCCGCCGACGCCCGCCTTCGCGGGCAGGTAGCGGTAGGCGACGTCGACCGCCGACAGCTCGGGCAGGACCCGGGGGAGCAGACTGCGCTGGAGCGTCACCGCCATGGCGTGCTCACGGGTGAACCGGCGGGCGTTGTCGATGGAGACCGCGGCGCGCGCGGTGAGCTCCTCCGCGAACGTCAGGTCCTCCTCCCCGAAGGCGTCGGGGGTGTCGGCCCGCCAGAAGTTGGCCATCCCCAGGACCACGCCCCGGGCGAGCAGCGGCACGGCGACGAGCGAGTGCAGCCCGTACGCGAGGGCGGTGGTCGCCCCGTCGGGATCCTGGGCCCGCCAGCCGTCGGCCGTCGTCAGCTCCGCCACCAGCACCGCATGACCGCTGTCCAGCGCCTGCGCCATCGGCGTGGTCGGCACGACACACCTGATCAGGTCGCCCACCGGCTGGAACGGATGCTCGGCCCGGACACCGCTCAGCGCCGTACGGCGCATCTCGGTGACCGCGCCCGACGGCTCCTCGCCGCGCAGCACCGGCGCGAGGAGCTCCACGGTGACGAAGTCCGCGAAGCGCGGGACGGCGACCTCCGTCAGCTCCTCGGCGGTCCGTACGACGTCCAGCGTGGTGCCGATCCGTACCCCGGCCTCGTACAGCAGCTGCAGCCGGCCCCTGGCCACCTCGGCCCGGCCCGAGACCGTGGCGAGCTCGGTCGAGTCCCGCAGGGTCATCACCGTCCCCGTGGGGCGGCCCCGGTACGGCGCGGTGGGCCGTACGTTCACGGCGAGCAGCCGGTCGCCCGCCAGATGCACCTCGTCGGTCACGACCCGCCCGGAGGAGAGCAGCGCGGCGGTCTGGGGGGCGAGGCCCAGCTCGGTGACGTGCCGCTGCTCGGCGTCGGGAGCGAGGTCGAGCAGCCGCCGGGCCTCGTCGTTGGCGAGCAGCAGCCGGCGGTCCGCGTCGATGATGAGCACGCCCTCGCGCACGGCGTGCAGGACCGCCTCGTGGTGCTCGTTGATCCGGGTCATCTCGACCGGGCCCAGGCCGTGGGTCTGCCGGCGCAGCCGCCGGCTCACCAGCGCGGCGCCGCCGACGGCGAGCAGGAGGGCGCCCGCCGCCGTGCCGAGCAGCAGCGGCAGCTGGCCCTCGACCACGTTGCCGACGTTCTCGATCTCGACACCGGCGCTCACCAGGCCGACGATGTCCCGGTCCTCGGTCCGCACGGGGACGACGGCACGGACCGCGTCCGTCGGCTCGCCGGTGAAGATCTCCGTGAACGACTCGCCGGCCCGGGCGCGTGCGAGGTCGCCGGTGGCGCGCTCCCCTATCAGCTCGGGACGGGAGTCCGTGTAGCGGATCCCGTCGGGGGTCATCACGGCGAGGAAGTCGAGCCCCGAGGCCCGCCGGGCGGTCTCGGCCCGCTCCTGGAGCAGGACGGTCGGGTCGGGCGCTTTCAGAGCGTCCACGAGCCCCGGCGCGTGCGCGAAGGCCTCCGCCGCGGCGAGCGAACGGTTGCGCGCGTCGCGCTCGGTGTCGTACCGGGCCTGGAAGATCAGCGCCAGCGCCCCCACGGTCACCAGCAGCACGACGATGATCGCCTGCAGGGCGAACACCTGCCCGGCGACACTGCGCAGCCCCAGCCCCTTGGGTCGGCGGCCAAGACGTCCGCTCATGGGGTGCTTCTCGGAGGTTCGGCTGTCGTCACGGATTCGGCTGTCACCCGTCCACTTCCTCGGTTCCCCTTCCATGCTGCTCCTGCCGCGGCGGGATATCGAGGCGGAGCGGACCAGTCGTGCCGCTCCGGCCGCCGAAAGGGTCCATGTCGTTTTCTCGCCAGCGGAAGCGCGTTCCGGTCCCCGACCATGGAGGCATGCACACCGACACCGAGCGCTGCGTGCGGGCCGTCCGGTCGAAGGACGCCCGCTTCGACGGCGTGTTCTTCACCGCCGTCCTGACCACCCGGATCTACTGCCGCCCCAGCTGCCCGGTCGTGCCGCCCAAGGCCGAGAACATGGTGTTCCACCCCAGCGCCGCCTCCTGCCAGCGCGCCGGGTTCCGGGCCTGCAAGCGCTGCCGGCCCGACACCAGCCCCGGTTCGCCCGAGTGGAACGTACGCGCCGACGCCGTCGCCCGGGCCATGCGGCTCATCCAGGACGGTGTCGTGGACCGCGAGGGCGTGCCGGGACTCGCGGCCCGGCTCGGCTGGTCCACCCGCCAGATCGAACGCCAGCTCCTCGCCGAACTCGGCGCCGGACCGCTCGCCCTGGCCCGCGCCCAGCGCGCCCAGACCGCCCGGCTGCTCATCGAGACGACCCCGATGCCCATGGCGGAGATCGCCTTCGCGGCCGGCTTCTCCTCGATCCGCACCTTCAACGACACCGTCCGCGAGGTCTTCGCGCTCACGCCCGGGGAGCTGCGCGCCCGCGCCGCCCGGTCCTCGGCCACGCCGGCTGCTTCCCGTACCCGGGACACCTCCCGTACTGCGGACGCTCCCCCTACTCCGGGCGCTTCCCGCACCGCGGACGCTCCCCGCACCCCGGGCGTGATCGCGCTGCGGCTGCCGTACCGCGCACCCCTCAACCCCTCCAACCTCTTCGGCCACCTCGCCGCGACCGCCGTTCCCGGCGTGGAGGAGTGGCGAGACGGCGCGTACCGGCGGACACTGACGCTGCCGCACGGCCACGGCATCGTCGCCCTCACCCCCCGGCCCGACCACATCGCCTGCCGGCTCTTCCTCACCGACCCGCGCGATCTCACCCTCGCCATCAGCCGCTGCCGCTGGATGCTCGACCTCGACGCCGACCCGGTCGCCGTCGACGAGCAGCTGCGTACGGATCCGCTGCTCGCCCCGCTCGTCGAGCGGGCACCGGGGCGGCGCGTGCCGAGGACCGTGGACGCCGCCGAGTTCGCCGTACGGGCCGTGCTCGGCCAGCAGGTCTCCACGGCCGCCGCCCGCACCCACGCCGCCCGGCTCGTCACCGCGCACGGCGTGCCCGTGGAGGACCCCGAAGGCGGCCTCACCCACCTCTTCCCGACCCCGGAGGCGCTCGCCGGCCTCGACCCCGAGTCCCTCGCGCTGCCCCGCAGCCGGCGCACCACCCTCCTCACCCTCGTCGAGACCCTCGCCGACGGCTCCCTGAGCCTCGGACCGGCCACCGACTGGAACGAGGCGCGCGCCCGACTCCTCGCGCTGCCCGGCTTCGGCCCCTGGACCACCGAGGTCATCGCCATGCGGGCCCTCGGCGACCCCGACGCCTTCCTCCCCGGCGACCTCGGCGTCCGCCGCGCCGCCGAGGGCCTCGGCCTGCCCGCCACCCCGGCCGCGCTGACTGCCCGCGCCGCGCAGTGGCGGCCCTGGCGGGCGTACGCCGTCCAGTACCTCTGGGCCACCGACAGCCACCCGATCAACCACCTCCCCGCATAAGGAAGTCGACCCGCCATGCCCGACGTCCGGCACACCGTCGTCGACAGCCCCTACGACGCGCTGACCCTGGTCGCCGTCGACGGTGTCCTCAGCCGCATCCACATGACCGACCAGCGCCACCGCCCCGCCGAGGAGACCTTCGGTGCGCCGGACCCGCACCCCTTCGGCGAGGTGATCCACCAGCTCGACGCGTACTTCGCCGGTGAACTGACCGAGTTCGACCTGCCGTTGAAGCTGATCGGCACCCCGTTCCAGCTGCGGGTGTGGGAGCAGCTCCGCCTCATCCCGTACGGCGAGACGCGTACGTACGGCGAGCTGGCGGAGACCCTCGGCAGCCCCGGGGCCTCCCGCGCCGTCGGTCTCGCCAACGGCAAGAACCCGGTCAGCATCGTCGTGCCCTGCCACCGCGTGATCGGCGCGAGCGGCTCCCTGACGGGATACGGCGGCGGACTCGGCCGCAAGCAGCGGCTGCTCGCCTTCGAGTCGGGCGCGGAGCCCGAATCGCTCTTCTAGCGGAGGCGACGGGACGGCCGCTGCCGCCCCGTGTCACTGGTCGTCACGCCGGGACAGCGGCGGACTGCACCCAGTTCCCACCGGTCCCGGCCTCGTCACCGCTGTTCACACCGGGAACCCGGCCGGGCGGTCCCTCGACGGGGGCGGCGGGACGGGGCGTCTCAGTCCGGCCCTCTGGGCTGAGATCAACAGGAGGTAGTACGGGTTGAGCATCAGGTACCTGCGCCACAGTCGACCCGGTTCCGAGGCCAGCCGCCACAGCCACTCCAGCCCGTGACGCCGCACCCACACGGGTGGTCGGCGCAGGATCCCTGCGTGGAAGTCGAACGCGGCACCGATCGCGAGCAGCGGCATCGGCAGCAGCGGGCGCATGGCGTGCACGAAGATCTCCTGACGCGGGCAGCCGAGCCCGACCAGGACGATCCGGGCCCCGGAGGCGGTGATCCGGTCGGCGATCTCCCGGTCCTCGCCAGGGCGGGCCGTGCGGAACTTGGACGCCTCCCGACCGGCGATCTTCAGTGCCGGCAGTGTGTTCTGCAGGTTCAGCGCCAGGCGGTCCAGCGTCTGCTCCGTGGAGCCGTACAGATACACCGGTAGACCCTCGTCGGCTGCCGCACGCAGCACGCGGAGCGTCAGGGTCGGGCCGGACACCCGCTCGGTCAGGCCCGCGCGGTGCAGCGCGTTGAGCGCCCAGCGCACTGGCTGGCCGTCCGGAGTCACCAGGTCGAAGGAGTTGAGCCGGGCGCCGTGTTCACGGTCGAGCACACCCGTCATCACGCCGTGGACGGCGAGCGCGGTCAGTGCGAAGGGGCGGCGCTGCCGGGCTGCGTCGACCACGGCGTCCACCGCTTCCCCGTAGCTGGTGACGTCGACGAGGACGCCGAGAACGTTACGCTTCACCGGGCCGGTGCCCATCTGTCCACGTTGGCCTCATGGATCTCCTGCATGATCATGGGTACGTCGTACGTCAACTGCCAGCCCGGGTAGTGCTGTTCGAACCGTGCGTTGGAGCTGATCCACCAGATGTGGTCGCCGGTTCGGGGCGTGTCCACCTGCTCGACGAGCATCTCGTTCCCCGAGATCTTCTCGGCCAGCGCGATCGCTTCGAGGTTGGAGGCGTTGGAGTGCCGGCCGCCGCCCACGTTGTACACCTCGCCGCTGCGTGGGGCACGGAAGAACGCCTCGAACGCGGCGACCACGTCGTGACTGTGGATGGCGTCCCTGACTTGTTTGCCCTTGTAGCCGATGAGTTTGTAGGTGCGCCTCTCCATGGCGCAGCGCATCACGTAGGCGAGGAATCCGTGCAGCTCGGTGGCGGAGTGGCCGGGCCCGGTGAGGGTGCCGCCACGGAAGCACGCCGTCCGGAGTCCGAAGTAGCGGCCGTACTCCTGGACCAGGATGTCCGCGGCCGTCTTCGATGCGCCGAAGACGGAGTGCAGGCAGGTGTCGATCGACATGTTCTCGTCGATGCCGGCCGCGTAGGGGTGATCGGGGGCGATCTCCCAGCGCGTCTCCTGTTCCACGAACGGCAGGGAGTTGGGGCGGTCGCCGTACACCTTGTTCGTGGAGCAGTGGATCACGGGGGCGTCGGGGCAGTGTTCGCGTACGTTCTGCAGGATGTTGAGGGTGCCTGCGGCGTTGATGTCGAAGTCCAGGAACGGATCGCGTGCCGCCCAGTCGTGGGACGGTTGCGCGGCGGTGTGGATGACGACGGCGATGTCCTGGCCGTAGTGGCGGAAGAGTGAGGCCAGTGCATCCCGGTCGCGGATGTCCACGTTGTGGTGGGCGTAGGCCGGGCCGAGGTCCGCGGACAGGCGTGTGACGTTCCACGCGGTGGACGCCTCCGGTCCGAAGAACTGTGCCCGCATGTCGTTGTCGATGCCGACGACGTCAAGTCCCAGGTGGCTGAAGTGCCGTACCGCTTCTGATCCGATGAGACCGGCTGAGCCGGTCACCACAGCGACGCTCATACCATCACTTTCCGAGAGGAGTTGACCAAGGTTTTCTGTTCCGGTGTGCGACGGAGGAGACTGCGTCGCGACCGGTCGCCGGCGAGCAGGATTCCGGCCGCCCAGAAGAAGGGAGCGGCGCCGAAGGGCGACTCCAGGATCACGCCCAGCAGGGCGACGATGAGAAGTGAGATCACGAGCAGGACGCACAGCGACGTCAGTTCGTCGGGCGGTCCTCTGCGGACGGTTCGGATCGTGATGATCAGGAGACTGGCCAGCGTCGAGACGATGAGGACGACACCGACGATGCCGAGCCGGGCGAAGACGGTGATCAGGTAGTTGTGCGGCGAGCGCACCCCCGTTCCCCGGCCGATGGGGAGGTCGCCGTCGGACTCCTGGAGGAAGTCCGGCCCGAAGCCCACGCCGACGGCGGTGCGGGTGGAGTCGTCGAGGGTGTAGGTCACGACCCGCTCCCATGCGAACAACCGTGCACGCTTGGTGCCTTGGGCGTGCAGAACGTCCGGACCGGCCGTCGTGGCCGTGCTCAGAGCGAGGAGGCGCTGGCCGGCCGGGGACATCGGCAGCGCCACGGCAACGGTGAGCAGCGCGGTCGCCGAGAGCAGCACCGCACGGGGGGTGATACGGCCGTTCTTGCCCGCCCGGAACAGGGTCGCCACCAGCACGCACGCACAGCACGAGAAGAGGCCTGCCCGGTTCACCTGAGCCAGGCCCGTCACGAGTGCGGCGGCAGCCAGTGAAGCGTGCAGCCAGACCCGGCCCCGTCTGATCCGCAGGATCGACATTCCTGCCAGCACACCGAGCACGGCCACGTCGAAGTCGGTCCTGATCTCGAAGACGCGGGTGCGGCCCACCTCGGGCAGGGTTGCGACGAACGCCGGTGCGAGTGTCGCCACGATCATCCATGCGAGGTGCAGCACCAGGGCGCCGTGCAGGAGCCGGACGGTGCGTTGCCTGCCGCGTTCGCTCACCCTCTGGTAGCTGCCCGCGGAGAGATAGGCGATCGCGGCGTAGGCGAACGGGGCCGCGTCGCGGGCGGCCGTGCGCAGGTCGCCCTGGACGGTGAGCAGATGTGCTCCGGTCACCAGCAGCAGCAGCCCGAGCGCGATTCCCGGCCCGTGGATGTGCTGGTGCCGTTTCCTGGACAGGGGGATCCACAGCAGGGTGTGCAGGAAGGCCGCTGCCAACAGGATGTCGCCGATGTACAGCGGCCCCACTCGCATGTGCGAGAGCCACCGGCCGCCGGTGAGCATCACGGCGACGACCACGACCCCGGCGATCAGCTTGTTTTCGCCGGCGGGTTCGCGAGTGGCCGCCGTGTGGACGGGTGGGCGGAGGGCGGCGCCCGCGGGGCGGGTCATGCCGGTTCCCGGGTGCGTCAGGTGTGTGCTCATGCGGTGGTCAGGGCGCGGCCGCCGGCGATCCGTGCCGCCTCCTCGTACACCGTGGTGATGCGGGAGAGCCAGGCCCGCTCTGTGAAGTGGTCGGCGTAGACCTGCCGGCAGTGGGCGCGCAGCGAGGGGAAGAGGGCGGCGGCCTCGGCCAGGACGGGGGCCAGGGGTTTGTCCCACTGGGTGACCAGGCCGGTGCCGTGTGTCCGGACCGACTCGGCCACCGACGAGCCGTCGAAGGCGAGGGTCGGAAGCCCTGCCGCCAGCGCCTCGACCTGCACGCAGGGCTGGACCTCGTACCAGCGGCTCGGGAAGACCAGGCCGCGCCAGGTCGCCATCCGCCGGCACAGTTCGGTGCGGTCGATCTGGCCGAGGAAGCGAACGGAGGAGGGGGCCGCCGCCCGGCACTCGGCGAGGAGTTCGCCGTCGCCGACGATGTCCAGCGGCTCGTGGGTCGGCCACTGACGCAGCAGTTCCAGGACGCCCTTCTCGGCCGACAGGCGCGCGGCGACGAGCCAGCGGCCGGTGTCGTCACCCGGCGCCTCACCGGTCTGCGGCGCGTCGACGAAGTTGGGTACGAGCGTCAGGCGCTCTGCGGGCACACCGGCACGCCGGTACGTCTGCTCGCTCAGCCGGGAGTTCACGACGATCCGGTCGGCGCGGGCGAGCAGCGGGTCCCGCGTCGGGCCGTGTCGTCCGGCCCAGGCCAGGGGGAGGGTCGCGGCCCGGGAGTCGCGGTAGCAGCCGAGCTTCAGCGCCGCCCAGGGCTCGCCGTCGGGGCAGCGCGTGCAGACGGCGCCCGCACGGTAGAGGGTCGCCGCGGCGCACATCGGCCGGTAGTTGTGCAGGGTCGCGACGAGCGGGCCGTCCCAGTGCCTCACCCAGGAGCGCCCGAAGTTGGGGAAGAGGTTGTGGACGTGCACCACCTCGGGGCCGTAGGCGCGCAGCAGGGCGAGCGGGTTGTTGCCGCGGCCGGTGGCGACGCGCGCCGCCGCCCGCAGCGGGTAGAGCGGATCACGTGCCAGTTCGTCGGTGTGCGCGGCGAACAGTTCCACCGCGTGGCCCGCCGTGCGCAACGCGCGTACCTGGTCCCGTACGAGCTGGTTCTCTCCGCTGGGCTTCCCCGCGGTGTAGAAGCTGTGAACCACCGCGATCTTCATGACAGGGCACCTTTGGTCGTCGGCATGGGCTTCTCGTCGTCATTGGCAGGGACGGGTGGACGCTGGTCTGCCGCCGCGCTCCCCGCAATCTCTCGGACAAGGGCGTGCAGAGCTGGGCGGGCCAACAGACAAATTCGCGCACGAGGTGGTCGTCTCCGATGTTTCTGGGAGATCGTCGCGGTGAGCCCACCCGCTTGGCCGAGTGCGGCGGGGTGGACTGCCCGGTTCCGGAATCGGCGTGGTCTCCCACCATGCTGCTCATCGGGTGATAGTTCACCGCGGCGAGCGCCGTCGGCGGCGTCAGTGGGTGCCCGGCGGACACACTCGATACCGTCCGCCGCTCCGCCACACCGCGAAAGATGCCCTGGCCCGCACGGCTATCCGGCGTCGGTCTCATGACGTGGACAGGTGCAAGGACCGACAACGATCCGCTGGAACCGCTGAGAAAGGGGCATCGTGACCGTTCGGGGAGAGGTACCTCATGTGCCGCTGTCGGGGCAGCAACAGGAGCAGCCCGACCGCGAGCCACCGAACCGCAAGCGACGCCGCCGCAAACCCGCCTGGTACCGGCCGGCAGCGATCGCCGTCGACGCCGTGGGCGCGTCCGTGCCGGTGTACACGGCCCTCCGCCTCGCCGGCGAGGCGTATGCCCTGTGGTACGCGGCAGCGGTGGCCGTGGCTTGGGTTCTCGTCCGGGGCTCGCGCATGCGCTACGCGTGGCGCGATCTGGGGGAGCGCCGGAACGCCGACGCCCTGCTGCGCGACTGGGCGGTCCTGCTGGCGCTGCTCACCGCGGTGAGAGCGGCCACCGGCGAGGACTCCCCCCTTCTTCCGGTGCTGACCGGCCTCCTCGTGTGCCTCGTGGTCACCGCGGCCTGCCAGAACCTGACACACCGCCATCTGGTGGCGCAACGCCGCGCCGGCCGGTCCGTCCGCCGTGCCCTGGTGATCGGTGAGGCAGCCGCTCTGCACGATCTGCTCCGCCATCTCGCCCGCCGCACCGACCACGAATTCGTCGTGGTCGGAGTGTGCCCGATCGGCGACGACTCCCCCGATTCCGTCGCCCCGGTCATGGCACGGCTGGAGCAGCGGGCGCCGGCGCAACTGTCCGGTGACGCCTCGCCGGTGCTGGCGGCGACCCGCGCGCTCGACCCCGATCTGGTCTTCGTCATGTCCGGGCCGAGCATGGCTGGTGAGCGGTTGCGCCGGCTGTCGTGGGCAGTGCACGAGGACGGTCGTCCCCTCGTCGTCGTGCCGGGTCTGACCGAGGTGACCCAGCGCCGGGTGGACGTCTCGTCCGTGGCCGGTCTGACGCTGCTGCACGTGGCTCCGCCCGTCCGCCGTGGCGCCGCCGTGCTGCTGAAGGAGGTCACGGACGTGGTGGGTGCCGCCCTGCTGCTGGTGCTGCTCGCCCCGGCGTTGGCCGCGGTGGCCGTCGCCGTGCGCCTGGACTCGCCCGGAACGGCCCTGCACCGTCAGATCCGCGTCGGGCTGGGCGGGCGTCACTTCAGCCTGGTGAAGTTCCGCACCATGGTCACGGACGCCGAGCAGATGAGGGAGGAACTCACCCGGACCAATGAGCACGACGGCCTCATGTTCAAGATCCGCCGTGACCCTCGGATCACCCGCGTGGGCCGGGTACTGCGCCGCTTCTCACTGGACGAGCTCCCTCAGCTCTACAACGTGTTGCGGGGACACATGTCCCTGGTGGGTCCGAGGCCGCCGCTGCCGAGCGAAGTCGCGCAGTACACCGACGTGGAGCTGCGACGGCTGAGCGTCAAGCCGGGGCTCACCGGACTGTGGCAGGTCAGCGGGCGTTCCGACCTGTCCTGGGACGAGACCGTCGCCTTGGACCTGCGCTACGTCGACAACTGGTCGCCCGCCGTCGATTTCGGCATCCTGCGCCGCACGGTGCGTGCCGTCGTCGAGGGCAATGGCGCCTACTGACCTGCTGCGGACCGGCGCCCCATGAGCACGGCGGGGAGCAGACCGCGTTCCCGGGCGACTCGCACGCCCTGCAGGCTTCCCCCGTAGCGCACCCAGCACACCACCAGCGCACCCGCGGTCGCCAGCTTGACCGCGAGGAGCAGCGCCGAAGGACACGTGCTCCCGAGCACGTGCTGAACGGACCACAGCACAGCCCAGGTCAGGGCCGCCAGAAAGGCCGCCTGTGCGTATGCCACCGCGACCGGTCGCCGGGTCGCGGGGAAGAGCCGGCTCAGCCGTGCCTGGAACAGGGCGAGTCTGACGACCTGCCCGATCAGCACCACCACGATGAACGCGTGGATCCCGCCGCCGACGGCCAGCGCTGCGGCCGTGCCGCCGATGAGAACCGCCAGTTGCACCAGATGGATGACCACCTTGGGCCCCACCACCCCCATGGCCTCCATCAACGTGCCCAGGAACTGCGCCACCAGAGCGAGCACGCTGACCAGGCCCAGCAAAGGCACCAGTTCCGCGCTGGCGCGCCACTGCTCGCCGAGCAGCAGCGCCACCAGCTGCTCGCTGCTCGCGCCGATCACCGCCCACAGGGGAAAGAGGCTCAGGGTGGTCAGAGCGACGCAGTCGGCGTACGAGGCGCCGAGCCGACCGGTCTCGTGCCGGATGCGGCTGAACGCGGGGAGGAGAACCTTGCTCGCCGCCGCCTGGATCTGGTACTGCGGCAGGTGGGCCAGAAGTACGGCGCGGTCGTAGAGGCCGGCGGCCGTGACCCCCACGTAACGGCCGATGGCGAGCTTGCCGAAGTCCTCCGTCAGGTATTCCAGGAATCCGTTCACGGAGATCTTGCCGCCGAAGCCCAGGATGTCCCGCATGGCCGGTACGTCGAACAGCGGACGCAGCGAGTGCCTGACCAGAAGACAGGGCAGCAGGGCCTGCAGGAAGTACCAGCAGAGCGTGCCGTACACGAGGCTCCATACGCCCGCGCCGAACAGGGCGGAGGTGAATCCGACGACGCAGTAGCCGAAGGCGAAGGAGAAGAGGTCGGTGAGGGCGACGGCCCGGTACCGCATGGCGCGGGTCAGCAGTCCGGCGGCGGGGGCGCCCAGGGCCATGAACACCAGCATCAGCGCGGTCGCCCGGATCAAGCGGGTCAGTTCGGCGGGACCGCGGACCAGGTCGGTGGCGTACGGCGCCATGCACCAGACCGCCGCGAAGGAGCAGGTGCCGACGGCGAGTGCCAGCGTGAAGATCACCCGGACGTCGCGGTCCGTGATCGAGGCGCGCTGGACCACCGCGGAGCGCAGGCCGCCCTGGGCGAAGTGGTGGGCGAAGCGCAGCACCAGGTGGGCCAGGGCCATCAGGCCGAAGTCCTCGGGGGTGAGCAGACGGGCCATCACTGCCGTGTAGGGGAGCTGCAGGACGACCCCGGCCACGCTGGCGAGATAGGTCCAGCGCATGCCCCGGACGGTGGCGGAACTCAGCTGCGTCATGGGGTGGTCGCTCCCACCTTTGTCACGAAGGATCGGCGTCAGGTGCGCACCCTTGCACGGCGGCAAAGCCTTCCCGCGCCCGACGCGCGAGGTGTCCTCTCACACGTACGAGTGATCGGCCCACGGGCGGACGGATTGTCCGCTCATCGCTCACGTCCGGGATGCGCGCTCATGCTCCGGAATTCCGTCGGATCGGGATACCGGCCAAACGGTTCACAGCAGGCTTCCCGCGCGAAAGACGGGGCGGAATCGGATCATATCCTTCCGATGTTTCGGGAGATTATCGCCTTCTTTCCGGAAGGAAATCTCCATCCCTTTCCTG
This sequence comes from Streptomyces sp. NPDC059875, assembly GCF_042731085.1. Lineage (NCBI taxonomy): Bacteria > Bacillati > Actinomycetota > Actinomycetes > Kitasatosporales > Streptomycetaceae > Streptomyces > Streptomyces sp. NPDC059875. The sequence goes on along the minus strand of NZ_JBHWJZ010000011.1, from coordinate 8,726 downwards.
CATTCATGGAGATGAATCATGCGCGTAGCTGTGACCGGCGGGTGCGGTTTTCTTGGTTCACATCTGTGCGAGGCGCTGCTGCGGCGTGGAGACGCCGTCGTGTGCCTGGACGACCTGAGCACGGGGCAGCCGGAGAACCTCGCGCACCTTCGTACGTATCCCGGGTTCGAGTTCATCCACGCGGACGTGAGCATCGCCGCGGACGTGCCCGGTCCAGTCGATGCGGTCGCCCATCTCGCAAGTCCCGCGTCGCCGCCGGACTATCTGCGGCTGCCGCTGCAGACCCTGGCCGTGGGCAGCCGTGGCACCGAGAACGCCCTCGAACTGGCCCGACGCAACGACGCCCGCTTCCTGCTCGCCTCGACCAGTGAGGTCTACGGCGATCCGCAGATCCATCCGCAGGACGAGGAGTACTGGGGGCACGTCAACCCCGTCGGACCGCGCAGTGTCTACGACGAGGCCAAGCGGTACGCGGAGGCCGTCTCGCTCGCCCACCACCGCACGCTGGGCGTCGACGTGGGCATCGTCCGGATCTTCAACACCTACGGCCCGCGCATGCGTCCGCACGATGGCCGGGTGGTCTCCAGCTTCATCAACCAGGCTCTCCGCGGCGAACCGCTGACGATCTACGGCGACGGCAAGCAGACCCGCAGCTTCTGCTACGTCAGTGATCTCGTTCGCGGTCTCGTGGCGATGCTGGACTCGTCCGAGACCGGGCCCGTCAACCTCGGGAACCCCGATGAGTGGACGGTGCACGACCTCGCCGAACTCGTACTGGACATCACGGGCTCGGACTCGGAGATCCAGTACCACCCACTCCCCACGGACGACCCGGTCCGCCGCCGACCGGTCATCACACGCGCCCTGGAACACCTCGGCTGGCGACCGGAGGTACCGGTCGCGGACGGCGTGCGCTGGACCGTGGAATGGTTCAGCGCCACCTGACCGGGCGCCTTCCGCACCCTCACACTCCTGACGGCATCAAGAGAGGTGACCCATGCCCGGTCGCACCACTGTGCTGGTGACCGGTGGCGCCGGATTCATCGGCAGCCACACCTGCGTCGAACTCCTCGACCACGGCCATGACGTGGTGGTCGTCGACGACTACTCCAACAGCTCGCCCGGCGCGCTGGAACGCGTCGCGAAGATCGCCGGTCGCCCGCCGGCCGCCGTGTACGAGATCGACCTGCGCGACCGACGCGCGCTCTCCCGCGTGTTCGACGAGCACGCCATCGACGCCGTCATCCACTTCGCCGGGAAGAAGGCCGTCGGGGAGTCCGTGGAGCTGCCCGTCGCGTACTACGACACCAACGTCGGCGGCACCACGGCTCTGTTGCACGCCATGCACGACCACAAAGTCCACCGTCTGGTGTTCTCCTCGTCCTGCTCGATCTACGGAAACGCTGCCAGGGTGCCGCTCACCGAAGCGGACCCGGCGGACCCCACCAACCCGTACGCCACCTCGAAGTGGCTGTGCGAGCAGGTGCTCGCCGACACCTGCCGGTATCTGCCCGAGCTGTCCGTGCTGTCGCTGCGCTACTTCAACCCGGCCGGCGCGCACCCCAGCGGACTGCTCGGCGAAGTACCCCGGGGCACGCCGGGCAACGTGATGCCCTATCTCGCCCAGGTCGCCGCGGGCCGGCTCCCGCAGCTCCAGGTCTTCGGCGGCGACTACCCCACCGCCGACGGCACCGGCGTCCGTGACTACGTCCATGTGATGGACGTCGCCGAAGGCCACCGCGTGGCACTGGAACACCTCGATGACGAGCACGGCATGCGCGTACTCAACCTCGGTACGGGACAGGGCACTTCGGTACTGGAACTCGTCGCGGCCTTTCAGCGCGCCTGCGGTACGCCGATCCCGTACGAGATCACCGATCGCCGCCCGGGCGACGTGCCGGCCCTCGTCGCCGACCCGAGCGCCGTGGCCCGGGCCTGGAACTGGACCGCGACGAGGGACCTCACCGCCATGTGCGAGGACGCGTGGCGGTTCCAGGAGCTCAACCCCTCCGGCTATCCGGCCTGACCCATGAACCGGACCACATCCTAGAAGAAGCGAGTGACATGCGACTGACCGTCATCGGAACGGGTTACCTGGGCGCCGTGCACGCCGCGTGCATGGCGGACATCGGGCACGAGGTCCTCGGCGTCGACATCGACGCCGAGAAGATCGCGGCCCTCGGCAAGGGCGTGGCCCCCTTCCACGAACCAGGTCTGCAGGAGGTGCTCGGCAGAGCCGTCGACTCCGGCCGGCTGCGCTTCACGACCTCCCTTGCCGAGGCCGCCGAGTTCGGCGAGGTGCATTTTGTCTGTGTGAGCACACCGCAGCGCCGGGACGCACCGTCCGCCGACCTGCGGGCGGTCGACGCCGTCATCGACGGGCTGGCGCCCCTGTTGCGCCGTCGCTGTCTGGTCGTGGGCAAGTCCACGGTTCCGGTGGGGACGACGGACCGGCTCACGGCGCGCGTCCACGAACTCGCCCCACAGGGCGCGGACGTCGAGGTGGCCTGGAACCCCGAGTTCCTGCGGGAGGGCTTCGCCGTCCAGGACACGCTGAGCCCGGAGCGGATCGTGGCGGGAGTGCTGTCGCAGCGGGCCGACGAGGTCCTGCGCGAGGTGTACGCGCCGATGCTGAGCGCCGGCGTGCCGTACATCTGCACCGATCCGGCGACCGCCGAGCTGGTGAAGTCGGCGGCGAACGCCTTCCTCGCGACGAAGATCTCGTTCATCAACGCCATGGCCGAGGTCTGCGACGCCGCGGGCGCCGATGTGACCACCCTGGCCGACGCCCTCGGCCACGACAGCCGGATCGGCCGTCGATTCCTCTCCGCCGGGCTGGGGTTCGGCGGCGGATGCCTCCCCAAGGACATCAGGGCGCTCGCGGCCCGCGCGGACGAACTCGGCGTCGGCGGGGCGGTGACGTTCCTCCACGAGATCGACGAGATCAACGCGCGGCAGCGGCGCCGCACCATCGACATCGCCCGGGACATGGTGGGCGGCGGATTCGCCGGACGCCGTGTCGCCGTCCTCGGCGCCACGTTCAAGCCCGACAGTGACGACGTCCGTGACTCGCCCGCCCTGGCCGTCGCGGCCGCGATCCATCGCGAAGGCGCGGAGATCCGGCTGCACGACCCGGAGGGCATGGACAACGCGCGGGCCGTCCTGCCGCTGCTCGACTACGTGCCCGACGTGGACACGGCGTGTGCGGGGGCCGACCTCGTGCTGCATCTGACCGAGTGGTCCGCCTACCGCCGCATCGATCCGGTCGCGCTCGCGGCCGTGACGCCCGCGCGCAGAATCCTCGACGCGCGCAACGCCCTCGACGCGGCGCGGTGGCAGTCCGCCGGCTGGACCCTGCGTGCGCTGGGGAGGCCGGCGCCGCCCGCGCTGCCGGCCCAGCAGGCGGCCGTCGGCCACATGTCGCCGGTCTACTCCGCGGGCCGGGGCTGAGCCGATACGGCTGCTGCCACAGGAGCCGAGGGGGCATCCAAGCGGGCCGGCCGCATCGCCGTACGCGGCCGGCCCCCGGCTGTGCCGAGGGCGGTGCGGTAGAGCTGTTCGGCGATCTCCGCCTTCGCCGCGCAGGTGTGCTTGCGTGCCCACTCGACGGCGGCCCGTGCCGTGCATCGGCGGGCGCGCCGGCCGCCCAGCACACCGCTGAGCGCCCACGCGAGGCGTTGAGGCAGATCGCCGGGATCACCGGAGGAGTCCCGCAGGCTGGTCATCACGAACGCGTCGGCGTCGTCGCAGGCCTGTCCATGGGGGATCACCCTGCCCGTCGGGTGGGGCGCATCCGGCGCAACAGGTGCGAACGATAGGCCGGTCGGGGTGCCCTTGCCGCCGTCGCTGCCGGTTTGCGACCCGCTGCGTCTATGGTGAACGGGAAAATCAGCAGGAAAATGGGTGAATTGGGCACTTCTTGCCCTGTGAAGGGGTGAACGTTGGATCTTCGTGGATACCTCAAGCTACTGGCCAGACGCTGGCCGACCGTCCTGATCTGTCTCATGCTCGGCATCGCCGCGGCAGAGGTCGTCACGGCCGTGAGAACACCGGTCTACGAGGCCCGTACCCAGCTCTTCGTGGCCACCCGGAGCGGTGCGGACACCTCCGAACTGAACCAGGGTCAGAGCTTCTCGCAGGCGCGGGTGCAGTCGTACTCGGCGATCGTCGCCACGCGCCAGGTGACTCAACCCGTCGTGCGTCAGCTGAAGCTGCCGTACACGCCGTCGGAGCTCGCGTCCCGCATCACCGCCGAGGCTCCGCTCAACACCGTCCTCATCAACATCAAGGTGCGCGACACAGATCCGACACGTGCGGCGCGGATCGCCGACGCGGTCGCGGATCGCTTCGTCGGCCTCGTCGAACGGCTGGAGACGCCGAAGAAGGCCCTCACGTCGGGCAAGAAGGAGAGCGCTTCCTCCGTCTCACCCGTCTCACTCGGTGTCACGGAGAAGGCAGCCGTCCCCAAGAAGCCGGTGTCACCGAACCGGCTGCTCGGTCTGGCGCTCGGAGTGCTCGGCGGCCTGCTGCTCAGTGCCGGAATCGTTGCGCTGCGCGAGGCGCTCGACACCACCGTCAAGACCAGCGAGGCTCTCGGGGAACTCACCTCCCTGCCGGTGCTCGGCTCCATCCCTTACGACAAGGGCGCGGGCCGGAAGAGAATCGCGATCGAGGCGGCCAGTACCTCCGCGCGCGCCGAAGCCTTCCGCAAGCTGCGGGCCAACCTGCAATTCGCCCAGGTCGACGACCCGCCACGGGTGATCGTCGTGACCAGCCCGTTGCCGGGAGAGGGGAAGACGACCACCTCCGTCAACCTCGCGCTGTCCCTCGCCGATGCCGGCCTGCGGACCTGCCTGGTCGACGCGGACCTGCGTCGCCCGTCCGTGGCCCCCACCTTCGGGATGATCGAGGGCGCCGGACTGACCACCGTGCTCATCGGCCAGGGCCGCATCGAGGACGTGGTGCAGGAGGCCGGTGGCCAACTCTCGGTGCTCGCCAGCGGCACCCTGCCGCCGAACCCGACAGAGCTGCTCTCCTGCGGCCGGATGGCGGAGGTGTTGCGGGAACTCGCCGACACCTACGACATCGTCATCGTCGACAGCGCCCCCCTGCTGCCGGTGGCCGACACCCTGGGCCTGGCCTCGCTCACCGACGGGGTGTTGCTGGTCGTCAGCGCCTCCAAGACCGGACGCGACCAGATCGTCGACGCAGCCGAGTCGCTGAGCCGGATCGGCGTACCCGTCCTTGGGACAGCCCTCAACATGTCCTCCACCTACAAGGGCAAGGGGTACGGCTACGGTTACGGCTACGCCCCGACCGAACTGCCGATGCCCCGGCCGGCGACGAGCACCGAGGAGCCCGCATCGCAGACCGCCGCCGGCGAACCGGAGGAGGCCGTCTCGCCGACCGCCGCCGGCAAACCGAAGAAGCCCGCCTCGCCGACCGCCGCCGGCAAACCGGAGGAGGCCGCCTCGTCGACGGCGGTCGGTAAACCGAAGAAGCCCGCCTCGCCGACCGCCGTCGGTAAGTCATGAGGGGCCAGTCGGCGGCCGCCGGGGAAAGTGGTGGTTCGATGAACGGCTTCGAGGTGTTGTTCGTCTGCACCGGCAATCTGCACCGCTCGCCCGTCGCGGAGCGGCTGCTGGCCGCCGCGCTGCCCCAGCCGGGCTTCCGGGTGCGCAGCGCGGGCACCGCTGCCCGGTCGATGCCGCTGGACCCGCTCACCAGGGCGATCCTCGACGAACTCGGCGGCGACGCCAAGGGGTTCGCCACACTGCGGCTGGATGCCGGTCAGATCGAACAGGCCGATCTGGTGCTCGGTCTGGAACGGTGCCACCGGGAGGCCGCGGTGCGGCTCAGCCCACTGGCGCTACGCCGTTGTTTCACCCTCCGGGAGTTCAACCGCCTCGCAGAGGGGACCAAGGCCGACACGCCGCACGAGGCCGTGCGGCTGGCCGCGTCCCGGCGTGGCACGGTGATTCCCCCGGCGGATGAGTCGGACGGCATCGACGATCCGGTCGGCGCCTCTCCGAAGGTGCACCGGGCACGGGCCCTGGAGGTCCGCGACGCCGTCCGCACGCTGGCCGGGATCCTGGCTCCGTGACAACGGGGGCGCACCGCGCACTGCGCGGTGCGCCCCCGAGGCGCGCGGACGTGTTTCAGCCGCTGCACGGCCGGGCGGGCTTCACCGTGGTGCGCAGCGGCGTCACCAGGGCCTGCCGGAGAACCGTCGGGGCGCTGTCGGCCTCGGGCTCGATCAGATGCAGCACCAACGTGCGGCTGGTCTGCCGGGGAAGCTCCAGGTCGAGCGTGTACGTCGGATGGCCGCGTTCGACGCCGCGGATCAGCTTGACCGGGCGGCCGTCCAGTGTGGCCCGCGTCAGAGTCGCACCTGAACCGGCGTAGTACGACACCAGGAGCCGGTTGTCGCCCGGCCGGGTGGGGTAAGGCGGGGCGTCGGCCCGGATGGTGACGTAGTCGGGGAGGTCCGAGGTCGGTGCCCGGCTGGTGAGCGCCACGGTCGCGGTGACCGACCGGCCGGTGTCCGTGCAGGCGCCGGGCGTCCAGACCAGGCTCCGGTCGAGGTAGTAGTCCAGCTTGGAGCCGGCCGCGTTGTTCACCACGAGCCCCGCGAAGGGACCGTGCGCATCGGGCAGCGCCCCTCCCAACGGTCTTGCCGCCAGCAGGCGTTGCTCTGTCGGGTGTGCGCTCCACATCTGGACACGGCCCTCTTGCTGCACGTCGTGCAGGGACCTCAGCAGCGCGGGGAAGAGGTGCGGGTCGTTGATCCCGTTCATGAGCCGCATGGCGGCGGCACGAGCGGCCTCGATGAAGAACGCCTTGCGCTCGACGTAGTCCGAGTACTTCACGTAGCTGGTCCGCTGCGTGAGGTCCACGGCGTTGTCCGCAGTGATGGTCGTGCCGTCGGGCATGTCGACCGGTCCTGTGGCGCGCAGCAGAAGGCCGAGCGCGGCCGGGTCGGTGGCGATCGCACCGTCCAGCCGCTGACCGGTGAGCTTCTCGCCGTAGGCCTTCCAGAGGCGGGCTGCGTACGGGAAGTGCGGGCTCAAGTTGGAGTTCACGAAGAGTCTGCCGGGTGCGTTGTCCCCGTACTGGGCAGTGAACTCGGCTCCGAGGTCCACGTCCGCGCGCACGCCGTCCATGGCCGTGTCGTTGCCGAAGCGCTCGAACGCCAGTTTCCCTCGGTCGGCTCGCAGCACGGCGAACGCTCCCGGGAGGCCACCGGTGCCCCGTGCCTCAGCCGTGTTCTGGAAGACAAGGATGTAACGCCGTGGTCCATGGGCCCCGAGCAGAGGCGGCGCCGTGCGGGCCGCGAAGGCGGCGTCGTCCGCCTGAGGGACGAGCCGGTCGAGCTGCCGCGCCAGCTGGGCACGAGCCCGGTCGGCCGCCGGCAGCCAGGTCGAGTCGGGCAGTCGGCGGGTGTCGTCCTGCACCTCGGCCGCGATCTGCGCGGCCCGGGCGAACGTGGGTGCTTGACGCTCCAGCTCCGACAGAACCCGGGACATGCCGCCCGTCTGCGCGCCCGCCTTGAGCCGGGGAGCCGCGCGCACCAGCGGCGGTAGCACGTCGCCGGCCAAACCGTCCGAGGCCTGCGCGATACCGCGTACGGTCCTGAAAGGCTCGCCGACGAAGGGGAGTTGCGCGACGGTGTACCAGGCAGGCCCGGTCGTGAGGTCGTGTGCGCGTTCAGCATGGCCGGCGGCGGACCGCAGCAGTCGCTCCTGATCCGACTCGCCCGGGGACCCTGCAACGACAGCCGGCGCACTGTCCCCTGCGACCGACGTCGCAAGGGATTCGCGCAGTGCGTTCAGGTCGTCCTGGGCAGCGAGGAGTTCGTCGCGGGCGAGCCAGCCCGTAGTGCCGATCCAGACGGCGGCCGCCGCCGACAGAGCGGCGGCGGCCAACAGCACGTTTCTGACCCAGGGGCCGTGGACGCGCTTGCGTGCCCGGTGGGCGTCCCGAGCGGACTCGGGACGCCTCCGGAAGGTCATACGTGGAACTGCCATCATCACGAGTTCTGCCGGCGGCGAGCGACCCACGCGGCGCCCACACCTGCGGCCACCAGAGCAGCCGCAGTGCCGCCCAGCACGATTTCCTTGGTGTTGTCGGCACCGGTGTCTGCCAGGTGCGGCTTGCCCGGCTTGTGACCGTTGTCGTGGTCCGAGTCCCCGTGTCCGGGCTCGTGGTGCCCCGGCGGGTACTGATGGTCGGAGTCGTGCGGCTTGTGCGGCTTCGGCGGGTACGGGTGGTCCGTCGCGTGCGGCGGGTAGGGGTTGTCCGTCGCGTAGGCGACACCGGTGCCGACAAGCGGCGCTGCGACGAGCGCAGCAGCCATGGCGGCCGGGGCCAGGACGGTTCTCCATCTCAGCGACTGCTTCATGTTCTCCACTCTCTTCGACATGAACCTACGTAGGCCTGGAATGGAAGAAACCACGCCCAAAGCCCATATAAGGGGATTAACAAGAAATGCGCGCTGCGACTCCTGCATTTGACCGTCAGAAGGCACCAGATGGGGGGGGGTAGGGCGAACCGGGAGAAGCCCAGCGTCATGACCAGCACCGCGGGGACGTGCAGCGGGGCCCGGCCCCGGAGGGGGCGGGCCGGGCCCCCGTGGCGTGCGTGTGGGGTAATGAACAAACGCAACTAGGAATTAGAAACTAAGGCCCCAGCGTCCACCTCGGTGTTGTATCACTGGGGGGCCGGTG